>JBDUBV010000219.1:0-3590 GCA_040003795.1 Pseudonocardiales bacterium
CTCAGCCGCCAGCGCAGCCGCGGCGCAGTTGGGCGTCGGCCGGGCGCCGTCGATGACGACGCGCGCTCAAGCCGGCCATCCCGCTCGTCGGGCACTACGGCATCGGGATCCTCGACGAGATGGTGCTCACCTGCGACCTGGCCGCATCATGGACTGGTGCCTGAAGGAGACACCGTGTATCTGACGGCCAAGCGGCTGCATGAGGCGCTGGCCGGTGAGCCGGTCATCGCCAGCGACTTCCGCGTTCCTCACCTCGCCACTGCCGACGTCGCCGGTCGCACCGTCCTGGAGGTGGTGCCGCGCGGCAAGCACCTGCTGATGCGGTTCAACGACGCCCGCACCCTGCATACCCACCTGCGGATGGACGGCAGCTGGCAGATCTACGCGGCCGACGGTCCGTGGCGCCGGCCCGCGCACCACGCCCGCGTCGTCTTGCGCACTCGGCACCGGCAGGCCGTGGGATTCCGGGTGCACGACATCGCGCTGCTGCCCACCGCCGAGGAGGCCGGCCTGGTCGGCCACCTCGGGCCCGATCTACTCGACCCTGCGGTCGACCTCGAAGAAGCCGTTCGCCGCCTGGTGGAGCGGCCCGACCGCGAGATCGCGCCGGCGCTGCTCGACCAGGGCAACCTGGCCGGTATCGGCAACCTCTACAAGAGCGAGGTGCTGTTCCTGCGGGGTCTGTCGCCGTGGGCAGCAGTGCGCGGGGTGCCCGACGTGCCAGCCGTCGTCCGGCTGGCCCGGCGGCTGCTCGTGGCCAACAAGGATCGCTGGGAGCAGATCACGACCGGCGAGACGGCACCCGGCCGCCAGCATTGGGTGTTCGAGCGGTCCGGTCGGCCGTGCCGGCGATGCGGCACCACGATCCGCAGTGCCGAGCAGGGCGATCCGCCGTACCAGCGGCTGAGCTACTGGTGTCCCCACTGCCAGCCGCGCAAGGAGGTTGTCGATCCCGGCGATGGTCGTTCGTCACCGGTGTGACCCAGCCAGACAACCAAGGAGCGCTCATGCAGTACATGTTTCTGATCTACGGCGACGAGACGGCGCAGTCCACCCCCGAACAGGAGCAGCAGATGGGGGCAGCACACGGTGCCTACTGGCAGATGCTGCACGACCATGGCGTTGTGCGCGGCGGAGAGCGGCTGCACGCCAGCGGCACCGCCACAGTGTTGCGCCGGCCCGCCGAAGCAGACGAGCGGTTGGTCACCGATGGTCCTTTCACCGAGACCAAGGAGCAGCTCGGCGGTTACTACGTGGTCGAGTGCGCGGACCTCGACAAGGCCCTGGAGTACGCCCGCCAGTTGCCCCTCGCCACGGGCGGTGCGGTGGAGGTGCGCCCGGTCAACCCGTCGATGTCTGTCGACGAGCCGGGCTGAGCCGCAACCAGCCAGACTGACGTGGTGACCAAGCAGGGCCAGCTGGCCGACCCGGGTGCTATCGGCGCGGCGCTCGACAGCGCGCACCGGACGGACTGGGGACGCTTGCTGGCCTTGCTCACCCGCCAGCTGGGCACCCTGGACCTGGCAGAGGAGGCTCTGCAGGAAGCGTTCATGGTCGCCGTCACCGCCTGGCAGCGCAAAGGCGTGCCCGACAATCCGGCCGCCTGGCTGCTGACGGCGGCCCGGCGCCGCGCCTTCGACCGGCTGCGCCGCGACCGGGTCCTGCGCAGCAAGCTGCCGCTGCTGGTCGAGCCGGACCGCCAGCCGGGACCGGAGGAAGCCGAGGAGATGTCGACGATCCCCGACCTGCGGCTGCGGCTGCTCTTCACCTGCTGCCATCCGGCGCTGGCCCTCGACTCCCGGGTGGCCCTGACGCTGCGCTGCGTCGCCGGGCTGAGCACTGCAGAGATCTCCCGGGCGTTCCTGGTCGGCGAGGCCACCATGGCCGCCCGCATAACCCGGGCGAAGAAGAAGATCGCAGCGGCCGGGATCCCCTACCGGGAGCCCTCGGATGCCGAGCTGCCCGACCGCTTGGCCGGCGTGCTGGCGGTCCTCTACCTCGTCTTCAACGAGGGTTATGCCGCCTCCGCCGGCGATGTGGCGATCCGCCACGACCTGTGCGAGGAGGCGATCCGGCTGAGCCGGGTGCTCGTGGCATTGGCACCTGACGAGCCGGAGGCCCTTGGCCTGCTGGCGCTGATGCTGCTGCAGCACGCCCGCCGCGACGCCCGCATCGACGCCGCCGGGCGGCTTGTCCTGCTGCCCGATCAGGACCGCTCCCGGTGGGACCATGCCGCCGTCGGCGAAGCGGTGGCACTGCTCGGCCGGCCCGCACCGCAGGCCGGGCTCGGCCCGTACCGGCTGCAGGCGGCCATCGCCGTCCGGCATTGCACCGCCGAGCGGCCCGAGGACACCGACTGGGCAGCCATCGCGACGCTCTACGCCGGTTTGGAGGCAGCCACCGGCTCGCCGATCGTGCGACTGAACCGGGCCGTGGCCGTCGCGGAGGCCACCGGCCCCGCGGCCGGGCTGTCGATGGTCGAGGGCCTGACCGGCGAGCTCGCGGGATATCACTTGTTGCACTCCACCCGGGCCGAGTTGCTGCGGCGCCTGGGGCGGGCTGCCGAGGCGGTCGCCGCCTACCGGAGAGCACTCGAGCTGGCCACCTCACCTGCCGACCGGGAGCTGATCGTGCGCCGGCTGGCTGAGCTCGGCGCCGGGTAGCGCCCGCGCCGTCAGCCGGGACCCAGGCCGTAGGCCCGTCCGGCGTCACGCACCTCGTGGAGCCCGGCGGCAAGGCCGTGCAGTCGCTCGGTGGCCTCCTCCAACCGGCGCCGGGTGAAGGCGTCGCCCGGCCGGCCCGCGGTTGCCGCAACGCACTGGGCGGCCGCGGCGACGAGCAGTTCGTACGCTTCGGTGCCCTCGTCGAGGCGGGCCAGCAGGGCTGCGCGCGCCCCGTACAGACCGGCATGCGCGTCGGCCGGAGTGACGGCGAGGGCGCGCTCGACGGCGTCGACCCGGGCGGCCAGTTCCCGCAGGGATCGTTCGGCCGCCGCTGCCTCGCTGGCCGTGCCCTCGGCCGCCGACCCGAGGCGGGCCAGCAGCGCGCGCAGCGTGACGACCCCGCGGCCCAGCCGGTCGACAGCGGGCCGGGCGGAGGACATCCGGCGCGGCAGGGCCGGTGGGGGAACGTAGGCGCGCAGTTCGGTCAGCCGCCGCTTCGCCCACACTGCTGAGGCCGCCGACGCGCACGCGGCCGCCACCCAGACGACATCGGGCAGTCCGGCTCCCCCGCCGTAGGGCAGGAGGACCGCAGTGGCACCGGTCAACCCGGCCGCGAGCGTGATCCGGCGGCGCACGACACCGCGCGCCCGGATGAGCGCCCGCTGGTGCCGCAGCGCGGGGTCCTGCCATGCGCCGACCCTGTCTGCCACTCGCGCCAGCACGGAGCCCAACATCTCAGGCCTGCTCAGCAGCCCTGCGCTTAGCCAACTCGTCGTCGGTCGGACCTGCCGCCTGCTGGGCGGACTGGTCGGCCTCCTTCGCGGTGCTCTCCACTGCTGGCCGCTCCGGCGCCTTGGCCAGCTGCTCACCGGCCATGCTGGCCCGGATCTGGTCCAGGCGCGAGGAGCCGGCGAAGTCGAGGGTCGA
>JBDUBV010000220.1:0-3582 GCA_040003795.1 Pseudonocardiales bacterium
GGGGATCCCGAAGAGCAGCCCGATCCAGGTGAGCGCCGGCGTGCTGCGTACCGCCAGCACGACGAGGCCGAGGATCGCGATGCCGAAGATGCTGAACAGCGCCCGGCCGGCGCCGGCGCCCTCCATGAAGGGACACGGCAGGAGCCCTGCCAGCTGAGCCGCCAACAGGACCGCGGACGGCTCGCGGCGAGCCACGGAGAACACTGTGCGGCTCCAGCCAGTGGGGCGCGCCCGCCCGGGGGGTTGCGCAGGCCCACAAGCTCGGTAGAGTACGCCGTCTGCATGTGCAACCGACAGGAACAGAGGCAAGCGCTGCATGCCCGTGCACAATGCGTCACCCGGGCGACACCGCACTGGCGCCTGCCAGACCGTCCTCACGGTCGCTTATCCGGCCGCACCCACACCGCGGGCCGCCGAGCGCACCAACGGCCGGCACCGCAGCGCGAGCGGTTCGGGTCTCGCAAGGCGAACTATCCCCCGATGGGGCGCGGTTCTGGGGCTGATCCTGGGACTCATGATGGTCGCCGTGGCGCAGGCACCGGCCGTCCAGCAAGGCCGTGCGCTGGCCCGCTTGGAGCAGCGGGTCGTATCAACGTCGTCGGCCAGTCTCGCCCCGGCCCGTGCGATGACCCTGATCGTCGCCCCCAAGGCCCCCAACCCGCGCGTCCTGCTCGACCGGGCCACCCGCTCTGCCCAACGCGACCCGCAGGGCGCGGCACGGGTCATCGCGGCTCAGTCCTACGGCTGGACCGGCAGCCAGTTCACCTGCCTGGACAGGCTCTGGACGCGGGAGTCCGCCTGGAACTACCGAGCCCAGAACCCTTACTCCGGGGCCTACGGAATTCCGCAGGCACTGCCCGGCTCCAAGATGGCGTCGGTCGGCTCCGACTGGGCAACCAACCCGGTGACCCAGATCAAATGGGGTCTGGGCTACATCGAGAGCCGCTACGGCAGCCCGTGCTCGGCCTGGGGCCATTCGCAGAGTTCGGGCTGGTACTGAGTACCGAGGCTGGTAGGGCGCCCAGTCAGGGCAGGTGGGTCAGCGACATCGCGGCCCACACGGACTTCCCGCAGCCAGCCGGGCGCACGCCCCACCGTTGGCTCAGCGATGCCACCAGGTGCAGGCCGCGGCCCCCTTCGTCCTCCACCCCAGCCAGGCGCCGATGCGGTAACTGGCCACTTGCGTCGAACACCTCGACGTAGAGCATCGTGGCTGTCCGGCGCAGAACCAGCTCGACCGGCCCCCGCCCGTACAGCAGGGCGTTGGTGACCAACTCGTTGACAACCAGCCGGGCAGCATCTGCCACATCACGCCGGAGATTCCACCGGGTGAACAGCGACGTGCAGAACCGGCGGGCTTGCCGCACCGACCGGATTCCGCGCGGCACGTCCATCCGCTCCACCCCGCTGCGGGCGCTGTCGTTCTGCGGCACCCGGGCCAGCAGCATGGCGATGTCGTCGTGCAAGTCCTGCGAGCAGGCAAGGCGATCGAGCACCGTGGCGCAGCAGTCGTCCAAGTCGCGGAAGGGCTGCTCCAGCACGCCGATGAGCGTGCTGATCCGCGAGTCGATGTCGGTGCCCCGGCGCTCGACCAGGCCGTCGGTATACAGCGCCAGCAGCGAGCCTGGGTCTAGGGAGAGCTGGTATTCGGTGAAGACCCCGACGCCCACTCCCAGCGGCGCACCTACCTTGATCGGCACCAGCCGGCCGTCCTTGCCAGGGCGCACGACGACCGGCGGCAGGTGGCCGGCGTTGGCCAACGTCATGACTTTCGTGGCCGGGTCGAAAACTGCGTAGACGCAGGTGACGATCTGCTCGTCCTTGAGCTCGGCGACCAGCCCGTCGAGCAGGCTCAGCAACTCTCCCGGCGGGATGTCGAGCCGGGAATAGGCACGGATGGCGGTGCGCAACTGGCCCATCACGGCTGCCGCCCGCACCCCGCGGCCCATGACGTCGCCGATCACCAGGCCAACTCGGCCCGCGCCGAGGGCGATCACGTCGTACCAGTCACCGCCGACCTCGGTGCCCTCGACGCCGGGCAGGTAGCGGGCGCAGACCGCCAACTCTTCCGGCTGCAGTGTGCTGTCGGGCATGATGCTGCGCTGCAGCGTCAGCGCCTCGGCCCGCAGCAAATTGAACGCGTCCGTGCGCGTCATGTCTGCTGTCTCGGTCTCGCTGATTCGTGGGGTTTTCCCATCTGGAACGGTCGTACACCCCGGGCCTATCCGTTCAGCGCCCCGGCGAGGTCGCGGAGCGCGCCGTCGACGAGTCGGTAATACGCCCATTTGCCGCGCTGCTCGCGGGTCAGCAGACCGGCATCGACGAGCACCCTGAGGTGATGGGAGACGGTCGGCTGGGTCAGCGCGACCGGGTCGGTCAGGTCGCACACACACGCCTCGCCCCCCTGGTGGGCGGCGACGATGGACAACAGCCGCAGCCGCGTCGGGTCGGCCACCGCCTTGAGGACGTGGGCTAGACCCTCGGCCTCCGGCAACGACAGGGGCGCCTTGGTGAGCGGTGAGCAGCACAGGGCTGGTGCTGTTGGCATGTTCCGAGTCTTCCACATGTATTGACAGACGTCGATGCGTGTACCAGAGTATGTATAGACAACCGTCGATGGGAGGAGCCCTGATGGGCACATCCGAGCAGGTGCTGCTCAAACAGGTCCGCGAGCGCTATGCAGCGGCAGCCACGCAGGTCAGCGCAGGGGCGTCGTGCTGCGGACCGTGCGCCCGGAGCGAGCCGGCCGCGCCGTGCTGTTCGCCCGCGGCAGAGGTGCTGCAGATTTCCGAGTTCAGCGAGGGTGCCCGATACTCCGCGGCTGAGCAGGAAGCACTGCCGCAGGAAGCGGTGCTGGCGAGCCTGGGCTGCGGCAACCCACTCGCCGTCGCCGACCTCCACGAGGGCGAGCGGGTGCTGGACCTCGGCTCCGGCGGCGGCATCGACGTGCTGCTCTCGGCGCGGCGGGTCGGCCCGACCGGGCGGGTGTTCGGGCTGGACATGACCGACGAGATGCTGACCCTGGCGCTGGCCAACGCCGCCAAGGCCGCTGCCACCAACGTCGAGTTCCTCAGAGGGACCATCGAGTCGATTCCCCTGCCGGCCGACTCCATCGACGTGGTGATATCCAACTGCGTCATCAACCTCTCCGTGAACAAGCCGGCCGTGCTCGCCGAGATGTTCCGGGTGCTTGCACCCGGCGGGCGGATCGGCATCTCCGACGTCGTCGCGGAGGACGACCTGTCGCCGCGAGCACGTGCCGAGCGAGGCAGCTATGTCGGCTGCATCGCCGGAGCGCTGAGCCGCAGCGAGTATCTGCAGGGCCTTGCCGCCGTCGGCTTCGATGCGCCGACCGTCGACTTCACCCACGAAGCGGTGCCCGGGATGCACTCGGCGATCATCCGGGCTCGCAAGCCGGCATTGAAGCGGACAAGCGCGGGGTGATCCGGCGCGCTTTCGCGGAGTTGCTCGGCACGGCTCTCCTGGTGGCTGCGGTGATCGGGTCGGGCATCGCCGCGAGCGAGCTGTCCCCACGGGACGCGGGGCTGCAACTTTTGGAGAACTCCCTGATCACCGGCGCGG
>JBDUBV010000080.1:0-12061 GCA_040003795.1 Pseudonocardiales bacterium
AGTGCGGCGAGGCGATCTTCGTCGGCGTTTTCTCCGCCATGCTCGACGAGCACGCTCGGGCACGGGCCCGGGCCGTGCCCGCCGCCTGAGACTGCACGGTCGCAGCGGCGGCCAGCGGCCGGCGCGGCGCGCCGGGTGCCCGCCGGGCAGCTCGGCTCCTACGCTGGACGGGTGGCCGATGTCCAGGTAGGTGCCGTCCCGGTGACGTTCACCCGGGCGGTCGAGAGCCTGCGCCGGGCTCGGCCACGACCCGAGGTCCAGTTGACGGAGATCCCGCCTCCCGGCCGGCTCGCCCCCTACACCTTCGCCCTGACGGCCGAGGTGCTGGGCGACGGGGAGGAGCTGGCCAGTGGCCGGTTGGTGCTGCTGCACGACCCCGATGGGCAGGAGGCCTGGGACGGCACCTTGCGCATCGTCTCTTACGTCACCGCTGAGCTCGACGCGGACATGGCAGGTGACCCCCTGCTTGCCGGGGTGGGTTGGAGCTGGCTGATCGATGCCCTCGGCGCCCACGGCGCCCGGCACACCGCTGCCGGGGGCACTGTGACGCAGACCACCTCGGTTCGATTCGGTGACCTGGCCGGGCCGCCGGACACCGCTGATGTCGAGTTGCGCGCGTCGTGGACGCCGCTCGACACCGATCTGACCGCTCACCTGCTCGCCTGGTGCGAGCTGCTGTGCTCCACAGCCGGGCTCCCGCCACCGGGGGTCACGTTGCTCGCCCAGTCACCCGGCTAAACCGCTCCCCCCTTCGGCTTCAGCCGCCGGCTCAGCCCGTCGAAGCACCAGACTGAGCCGAATGGGGAAATCATGAGCACCCGCTACGCCGCACCAGCGAGGCGGCAGACCTTCAGCGCACTGGTCGTCGCCGCCGAGTACCACGCGCGAGCATCGATCGTCACCGCCCTGCGCGCCATGGGCGCGGGTGACATCGCAGAGGCGTCGACACCAGGGCAGGCCAGGACGGCGGCCGATGAGAGCGGGCCCCGCGACGTGGCTGTGGTCGACCTGCAGCTGCCGGGAGGGGGCCTGAAGGTGCTGGCCGACCTGCGCAACGCCGGCTGGGCACACCTGCTGGCTGTCTCGCCCGGGGCCGACGCCTTCTCCCTCAGGGCGGCATACGTCGCCGGTGCCGACGGTTACCTGTTCAGTCGGCCGCGGCTGCGTGCGGCGGTGTCCATGATTCCCTCACCCCGGTCGCCGGCAGGGCACGTCGCCCCACTGCGCCGGACTGCCTTCCCCGCGGCCGGCGCTCGTCCGTGGCGCCCGCTGTCCGCCCGTGAGATCGAGGTCCTGCGTCTGGTGGCGGTTGGGCAGTCCAACAACGCAGCCGGCGAGCATCTGCAGTTGTCGGCGCTGACCGTCAAGAGCCACCTCGCCCGGATCGCCCGCAAGCTGGGGACCGGGGACCGCGCGCACATGGTGGCCGTCGCGATGCGCGCCGGTCTCATCGCCTGACGGCACCGCCTGACCCGCACCGCCTGACGGGCACCCCGGCGGGGCCGCAGCGCGTACGGTCAAGGCTGTGAGCGCGGCCCCTGCCCACAACGACGAGGCAGCAACCCGGGATGGCGCATCGGCGCCGGTGCCGCTGTTGGCGCCCCGCGACGGCACGCCGGAGCCGGTCCAGGACGCTGCCGGCCTCCATGCCGCCGCAGCGATGCTCGCGGCCGGCACCGGTCCCGTGGCCGTCGACGCCGAGCGCGCCTCGGGCTACCGGTACGGCCAGCGGGCCTACCTCGTCCAGTTGCGCCGACGCGGAGCCGGCACCACGCTCATCGACCCGCTGGGATGCCCCGACCTCAGGGTTGTCGACGAGGCACTGGCGGGGGCGGAGTGGGTCTTGCACGCCGCCTCGCAGGACCTGCCGTGCCTGCTTGAGATCGGGATGGCCCCCCGTCGGCTCTTCGACACCGAGTTGGCCGGCCGGCTCGCGGGGTTCGACCGAGTCGGGCTCGGCACCATGGTCGAGCAGGTCCTGCGCCGCACGCTCGAGAAGGGTCACTCGGCGGCCGACTGGAGCACGCGGCCTCTGCCGCGCGAGTGGCTGACCTACGCCGCTCTCGACGTGGAGGTCCTCATCGAGCTGCGCGATGCCCTGGAAGCCGAGCTCAGCCGCCAGGGCAAGCTGGAGTGGGCGCTGGAGGAGTTCGCCGCGCTGCTGGCGGCGCCGCCAGCAGAGGCCCGCGTCGATCCCTGGCGACGGACGTCAGGCATCCACCGGATCCATAGCCCGCGCCGCCTGGCGATCGTCCGGCAGCTGTGGGAGACCCGCGACCGGATCGCCCGTGCCCGCGACACGGCTCCGGGGCGAATCCTGCCCGATTCGGCCATCATCGCCGCGGCTCGGGCGGATCCATCCTCCGTGGCAGCGCTGCTGGAGTTGCCCGTCTTCGGCGGCCGGGCGACCCGGCGGCAGATCGACGTGTGGTATGGCGCGATCACCCAGACCCGGGCGTTGGCCGACAGTGAGCTGCCGACAACCCGGCGCAGCGCGGAGGGTCCGCCGCCCGTCCAACGCTGGCGTGACCGCGAGCCGGTCGCGGCGGGCCGGCTGGCGGCGGCCAAGGAGGCGGTCGCGCAGATCGCTGCAGAGCACTGCCTGCCGGTGGAGAACCTGATCTCCCCCGAGCTCGTCCGCCGGCTGGCCTGGCAGCCACCGGAGCCCCTGACGGCGGAGGCGGTCGCGCAGGCGCTGCACACGGGGGGTGCCCGGCAGTGGCAGACCGGCCTGACGGCTCGCGCGCTCGCCGAGGCACTGCGCCCGTCACTGCTGCCGTGACCCCGGCACCGCCACCCCCAGGTGTGGCTGAGCGCACAGTGGCTCGACATGTTACTGGCCGGTAGTAAACGCTAGCCTCGGGGATCCACCCCGGATCGGAGTGCCCATGTCGGCTAGGCCTGTTCGTGACGTCGCCTTCGTCGAGGGGGTGCGCAGCCCCTTCGGCAAGGCAGGGGATCAGGGTGTGTACGCGCAGACCCGCGCAGACGACCTTGTCGTCGCAGTGATCCGCGAGTTGCTGCGCCGGCACCCGGAGCTGCCACCCGAGCGGGTCGACGAGGTGGCCATCGCCGCGACGACCCAGACCGGCGACCAGGGCCTGACGATCGGCCGCCTCGCCGCCCTGCTGGCCGGCCTGCCGGCGTCGGTGCCCGGGTTCGCGATCGACCGGATGTGCGCCGGCGCGCTGACCGCCGTGACCGCGGTCGGCAGCGGCATCGCCTTCGGCGCCTATGACGTCGCCATCGCCGGCGGGGTCGAGCACATGGGTCATCACCCGATGGGCGAGGGAATCGACCCCAACCCGCGGATCATCGCCGAGAAACTGGTCGACACCTCGGCACTGTTGATGGGTTCGACAGCGGAAAACGTGCACGACCGCTTTCCCGGGCTGACCAGGGAGCGCTGCGACGCGTTCGCCGCCGCCAGCCAGGCCAAGGTCGCCAAGGCCTACGCCGACGGCAAGATCCAGCCCGACCTGGTGCCGATCGGCGCCCGCGACATCGACCGCGGCTGGAACATCGTGACCCGCGACGAGCCGCCGCGACCGGGCACCACGATCGAGAGCCTCGCCAGCCTCAAGACGCCCTTTCGCCCGCACGGGCGCGTGACGGCCGGCAACGCGGCCGGGCTCAACGACGGGGCGACCGGCTGCCTGCTGGCAGCCGAGGAGGTGGCGCTCGATCTGGGTCTGCCGGTGCGGATGCGCCTGGTGGGATACGGATTCGCCGGGGTCGACCCGGCCGTCATGGGCATCGGACCCATTCCGTCGACCGAGCGGGCACTGCGCACGACGGGGCTGTCCGCAGCGGACATCGGGCTGTTCGAGCTCAACGAGGCCTTCGCGGTGCAGGTGCTTGCCTTCCTGGAGCACTTCGGCATCGCCGACGACGATCCCCGGGTCAACCCATACGGCGGTGCCATCGCGTTCGGCCACCCGCTGGCCTCCTCCGGCGTACGCCTGATGATGCAACTGGCGCGGCAGTTCGGTGAGCATCCCGACGTCCGCTACGGGCTGACGGCGATGTGCGTGGGCATCGGCATGGGCGCCTCGGTGATCTGGGAGAACCCGGCCTGGGAGGGCGAGTGAGATGACGGTCAGCCAAGTGAGCGCCACCGTGCCCGAGTTCGCCGACGAGGTCGTCACCCGTGCCCTCGTCCGTTACGTCGAGGTGCCAGGGCTGCCCGGTGAGATGGCGCTGGTGACGCTGGAAAACGGCCTGGACCACCAGCGGCCGTCCACGTTCGGCGCCGCCGGCCTGGCCTGCCTGGAGGCGGCTCTGGACGAGATCGGAGCGCACGTGCCCCAGGTCGCGGCCATCGGCGTGACCGGCAAGCCGTTCGTCTTCGCCGTCGGTGCCGACCTGTCAGGTGTCGGGGCGATCAGCACGCTGGAACAGGCGCGCGAGGTCGGCCGGCGCGGTCACCACGCCTTCCGGCGGCTGCACGACTCGGCAGTCCCGACCTTCGCCTTCGTCAACGGCGTCGCCATGGGCGGTGGCCTGGAGCTGGCCCTGCACTGCCACTACCGCACGGTGTCGACAGGCGCCGCCGCGATCGCCCTTCCCGAGTGCTTCCTCGGCCTGGTGCCGGCCTGGGGCGGCACGCAACTGCTGCCCAACTTGATCGGCGCCGACGGCGCCGTCACCGTGATCATCGAGAACGCGCTGAACAACAACCGCATGCTCAAGCCGGCGCAGGCGGCCAAGCTCGGGATGTTCGACGCGAGCTTCTCCCCAGCCGACTTCCTGACCCAGTCGACAACCTGGGCCGCCGCCGTGCTCGGCGGCGACATCACGGTGAAGCGAGCCGAGATTGACCGCGGCGATGCCTGGGTCGCAGCGCTGGCCCGCGGCACGGCTATCGCCGACGCCAAGCTGCACGGTGCCGCGCCCGCCCCCTACCGGGCGCTGGAGCTCATCGGGCTGGCCCGCGACGCCGACCTCACCGCCGGCACGGCGGCGGAGGACGAGGCGCTCGCCGACCTGGTGATGGGTGAGGAACTGCGCGCCGGGCTGTATGCCTTCGAGCTGGTGCAGAAGCGAGCCAAGCGGCCGGCCGGCCAGCCGGACAAGGCATTGGCCCGGCCGGTGACCAAGGTCGGCATCGTCGGCGCCGGGCTCATGGCCCGGCAGCTGGCGCTGCTGTTCGTCCGGCGCCTGCAGGTGCCAGTGGTCCTCACCGACATCGACGCCGAGCGAATCGAGCGTGCGGTGGCCTATGTCCGTGGTGAGGTCGATAAGCTGCAGGCTCGTGGGCGGCTCTCTGCCGACACGGCCAACCGCCTCAAGGCCTCCGTGACCGGCTCACTGTCCAAGGAGGCATTCGCCGACGCCGACTTCGTCATCGAGGCGGTGTTCGAAGATCTCAGGGTCAAGCAGCAGGTCTTCGCCGAGGTGGAGGCCGTGGTGTCCCCGGAGTGCATCCTGGCCACCAACACCAGCTCCCTGCCCATCAGCGAGATGGCCGCCGGGTTGCAGCACCCCGAGCGGGTCGTCGGCGTGCACTTCTTCAACCCGGTCGCCCTGCTGCCCCTGCTCGAGATCGTGCGCGCCCGGCAGACCGACGACGCGACCCTGGCGACAGCCTTCGCCGTCGGTAACGCGCTGCGCAAGTCTTGCGTGCAGGTGTTGGACGCCCCGGCGTTCGTCGTGAACCGGCTGCTCACCCGCTTCCTCGGCGAAGTCACCGCGGCCATCGACGAGGGGACGCCGTTCGAGGTCGCCGACCAGGCCCTTGCCCCCCTCGGCCTGCCACTGACCCCGCTGGTGCTGCTCGCCCTGGTAGGTCCGGCGGTGGCACACCACGTCAGCGAGATCCTGCACGAGGCGTTTCCCGACCGCTTCGGCGTCAGCGACAACCTGGGCCGGCTCGTGGCGGCGGGCAAGACCGACATCTACGTCTGGGACAGCGGCCGGCCCGAGGTCGACCCCGAGGTGCGCGCGCTGTTCGTGCAGGGTGACCGCCCGCAGACCGGGGAGCAGGTGCGAGACCGGGCGCTATCAGCTCTGGCCGAGGAGGCCCGGCTGATCCTCGACGAGGGCGTGGTCGCCGCACCTCAGGACATCGACCTGTGCCTGCTCCTGGGTGCCGGCTGGCCATTCCACCTGGGCGGGATTACCCCCTACCTTGACCGGTCGGGGGTCTCCGAGCGCGTGACCGGCTCTTTTTTCCTGCCACGCGGGGTGGCCAGCGTGCCACAAGCCGTCTAGGGCGCCAGGCGAGCCGCCACGCCCTGCAGCGCCGCCGACTCCGGTGCCTCGATCACACACCGGGCGAGAAGCCAGCGACCGAGTCGCTCCGGGTCGAGGTCGAGCAGAGCAGCCATCCGGTGCGCGAATCCCACCGGGTCGGCCACCAGCCGGGACTCGCAGTTGAGCATGTGCTGCAGCACGTCGAACGCCGGGTCGCCGACGTAGGGCTTGGGATCGCAGACCAGCCATGACTCCCGCTCGGCGGCCAGGATGTTGCCCGCATGCAGGTCCGTGCAGAGCACGACACTGCTCTCAGCCGACGCGGGCAGGGCGCGCCACAACTGCAGACCTGTCCTGGCCAGGCCGGGATCGAGGCCGCCCGGGGCGGTGGAGAAGCGCCGCTCGAAGCCGGCTGCCCACTGCTCGCACATGACCTGCAGGCTGCGGAACGGGTGGCCTTCGCCCGGCTCGCGCCACAGCCGCGCGAGCATCCCGGCGACGATGACGTCCTGGTCGGCCTCCTCGACTGTCTCGCTCAGTGCCGTGCCCGGCACGCACCGCTCTAACAGCAGCGCGCTGGTCCGGTCGTCGAAGGCCTCGGCCGCATGCAGCGCAACTGCACCGTCGCCGGCCCAGAAGGCCAGCCCCTCCGCCTCGTGGGCAGCCTCCGGGTGCCGCCAGCAGACCTTGAGCACGAGGTCGCGGCCGGCGGCGTCGCGCACGGGAGCCACCCATGAGCAGGTCCCTCCGGGCTCGAAGGGATCGGCAACCCGGAGGGCCCACCGTTGTGCGATGTCGGCAACCAGGCGCGGGAGGTCGCCCGTCCAGGCCCGCACAGCGCCGTCGTCCGCCGTCGCCAGGTTGGCGGGGATGACGAACTGTGGCATGTGGGCGAGCCTGCCCTATCCCGTCGGCAGCTCCACCCGCACCTCAAGTCCGCCACCCTGCAGTGCGTAGGCATGCACCTGGCCACCGTGCGCGTGCACCACGGCGCGCACGATCGACAGGCCCAGCCCAGCTCCGCGGCTGGCGGTGCGGGCCGTCCCGCCGCGCCGGAACGGCTCGAACAGCGCCGGCGCCTCCCCCGGGTCGACCACCGCGCCGCTGTTGGCCACGAACAGCCGGGCCACGCCGTTTCCACTGTCGGTGTGCACGCCGAGCCAGCCACCTGGGACGTTGTGGCGCACCGCGTTCTCGACCAGGTTGCCGGCCAGCCGATCGAGCAGCCCGGGGTCGCCCATGACACCGGCCGGCTCGAGCCGGGTGTCCACCCGGAGATGGGCGGCGGCAGTCTCCTGCTCGACGGCGGCCAACGCCGCCTCGACGACGGCGGGGAGCTCGACCTTCTCGCGCACGGCGAGGGCCTGCCGCCCTTGCGCGTCAGCCCGGGCGAGCTGCAGGAGCGCGTCGACGAGCCGGTCTGCCCGCTCTGTCGCGGTGCGGATCACCGTGCCCATCCGGCGCAGGTCCGTCTCCGAGGCGTCCGGGTCACGCAGGGAGACGTCGACCTCGGTACGGATCACCGACAGCGGGGTCCGCAGCTCATGGCTGGCGTTGGCGACGAAGCGCCGCTGGCTGTCGAAGGCCGACTGGAGCCGGGCGATCATGCCGTCGAAGGTGTCCGCGAGCTCCTTGAGCTCGTCGTCCGGGCCGGACAGGGCGATCCGCTGGTCGAGGGTCTCGGTAGACAGCCGCTGCGCCGTGGCGGTGATCGACTGAAGTGGTCGCAGTGCCCGGCCGGCGAGCAGGTAGCCGCCGCCCATGCCGATCAGCCCGACGAAGCCGAGGGCGATCAGGCCACGCCACAACAGCGCCTGCTCGGTATGGTGCTGCAACTGCACCTGGATGTCGCGGGCGTCCACCCGGTCGTAGGTTCCGTCGCTGTACTGGACGATCACGGGGACGCCTTGACGGAACCGCGGCCCGTTGTCGAAGGCCTGACCCACCAGGTAGTACGACGAGAGCAGCAGGATGACACCGGCACCGATGAGCAGCCCGCCGAAGAGCAGCGTGAGCCGCAACCGCAGCGTGGGCCGTAACAGGTTCACGTCATCCCTGCGTGGACGGGGTGAGCACCCGGTAGCCAGAACCGACCACCGTCTCGATCAACGCCGGCTCCCCGAGCTTCTTGCGCAGGGTCATCATCGTCACCCGCACCGTGGTGGTGAACGGGTCGGCGAACTCGTCCCACACCCGCTCCAGCAGTTCCTCGCTGGACACCACCCGACCGGCCGAACCCAGCAGCACCTCGAGGACGCCGAACTCCTTGCGGGTCAGTTCGACTACCTCGCCGGCCCGGACGACGGTGCGCCGAGCCGGGTCAAGCTCCACGTCTCCGGCCCGCAGCACCGGCGGGGCCGGCGGTGTGGCGCGGCGGCCGAGCGCCCGGATCCTCGCCACGAGCTCGTCGAAGTCGAAGGGCTTGCCGAGATAGTCGTCGGCGCCCAGGCCCAGCCCCTCGACCCGGTCGGCCACCGTGCCGCTGGCGGTGAGCATCAGCACCCGGGTCAGGGCGCCGGACCCTGCGACGTCGGCCAGGATCTGGTCGCCGGAGATCCCGGGCAGGTCGCGGTCGAGCACGAGGACGTCGTAGCGGGTGATCAGTGCCTTCTCCTGACCGTCGGTGCCGTCGTATGCGACGTCGACCGCCATCCCTTCCTGCCGCAGTCCGCGGGCGATGGCATCGGCCAGTGCCCGCTCGTCCTCCACGATGAGTACTCGCACGCCACCAGCCTGCCAGCACCGGGTGAAAGGGGTGTGAGTTCACCCGTTCGGGCTCGGCTGGCCCGCCCCTAGGCGGGTACCGTCCTTCGGTGGCGATCCCTGCGACCCCGGCGCTGCGGCGCGGCGTGCTCGCCGTCTGCGTCCTTCACGACGTCGACCTGGTGCCGACACCCGCGGGCGTCGAGCTCGGCGGGCCGACCCCCGTGGGCGTCTCCTGGGCGGAGTGCGCTCGCGCCCTGCGCGGCGCCGACCCGGACGGCGACGAGGGGCGGCACCTGCTCGCTGCCTGGCTGCGGGCCCGTCGCCTGATTGCCGACCACACGTCGGCCGGGCTGGCCGAGCAGGTCCGGCCGCTCGGTCTGCCGGTCGGACACGTGTTTCATCCCGGCCCCGGATGGGCTCACCGACGCGTGCTGGGCGGCGCCGCCGAGCTCGGTCTCGGCCTGATCGGCCTGGACCCGCGCCAGCGGGAGAGGGAGGTGACGGCAGTGGCCCCCGGCGTCTGGGCGGCCGCGGGGATCGATCGAGCGGGCTTGTGGCCGGCAGCGGCTGCCTATCTGAGCCGGATGTCGCGCCTCGCCGTGGAGCGCCGCTTGCGCTGCCCATCGGAGCCGCTCCGGCCGATGGGCGACTGCGACGTGGTCACCTTGCTCTGCCACCGCGGGCTGCGGGTGGCCCTGTGCAATCCCACCGGCATGGTCGCCGCCGGGGTGCCGATGCGCAGTCGCGGCTGGACCGAGCTGCGCCAGGTCGATCCGGCCTTCATCGTGGCCGCCGCCGCAGCTACCGACCCGCCGCAGCGTGGCTTCCCCAGACCCCTGCTGATCACCGCCGACGAGATCGTGATGGTGGCAGCAGGCGGCCGGCCCGGGACGCTTCCGGCACTCGACGCCGTCGCCGAGTCGCCCTGGCTGCGACCGGTCCGCTACCGCTGATCCCTACGGCAAGGTGCGCGAACGCCCGTCACCCACGTCGAAGCGCTCGGTCGACTCCAGACGGGAGACCCATCCGACGACGCGGCGGGACACGTGCTGCGCCGTCAGGCCGATGGCCGAGCGCACCAGAAGCGGGTTGCCGTGCTCGAGGAACTGCTGAGGGATGCCGATGTCGCGGGCCGGCACGTCGATGTCGGCATCCCGTAGGGCCTGGGACAACTGGGCGCCCACGCCGCCGGAACGTCCGCCGTCCTCCAGGGTGACCACGAGACGGTGCGCCGCGGCCAGCGTGAGCAGCTCCGCCGGCACGGGTGTGACCCACCGGGGGTCGACCACGGTGGCCGCCACGCCTTCGGCCTGCACCCGTCCGGCGACCTCGAGCGCCATGTGTGCCATGGCCCCGACGGCGACGATAAGCACGTCGGCCCGGTCCGGCTCGAGCAGCACGTCGACCCCCCCGGTGCGGCGGAGGGCCGGGATGTCGTCGGTCAGTGCCGTCTTGGGGAAGCGCACGACCGTCGGTCCGTCGGAGACGGCGATAGCCTCGCGCAGCTCCTCCCGCAGGGTCGGCTCGTCCCGCGGGGCAGCGATCCGGATGCCCGGCACAAGGTTCATCAGCGACAGGTCCCACATGCCGTGGTGTGATGCCCCGTCGTCGCCGGTGACGCCGGCTCGGTCGAGCACGAGCGTCACCGGTGCCCGGTGCAGCGCGACGTCCATGAGCATCTGGTCGAACGCCCGGTTGAGGAACGTCGCGTAGATCGCCACGACGGGGTGCAGGCCCCCGAAGGCCAGCCCCGCGGCCGACGTGATGGCGTGCTGCTCGGCGATGCCGACGTCGTAGGTGCGTTCGGGATAGGCCGAGGAGAAGGGGTGCAGGCCGGTCGGGTGCAGCATGGCCGCCGTGATCGCCACAACATCGGGCCGCTCGGCGCCGATCTTGACCAGCTCGTCGCCGAACACCGACGTCCACTTGCGGCCGCCCGAGGACAGCAGTTGCCCGGTGATCGGGTCGAAGGCGCCGCCCGGGCCGTGCAGGCAGTCGGCCTCGTCGCCCTCAGCCGGGCCGTAGCCGAAGCCCTTGCGCGTGACGCAGTGCACAATTACCGGTGCGCCGAAAGCACGCGCCCGGCGCAGCGCCGTCTCAACGGCGGCCTCGTCATGGCCGTCGACCGGCCCCACGTACTTCAGCCCCAGATCCTCGAAGAGTCCCTGCGGCGCGACCGCGTCCTTGAGGCCCTTCTTGATGCCGTGCAGCGCGTCGAAGAGTGGGGGGCCGACCAGCGGCGTGCGCGACAGCGAGTCACGGACGAGGTCGAGGACCCGCTCGTAGCCAGGTGCCAGCCGTAGGGAGGCCAGGTGGTCGGCCAAGCCGCCGATCGTGGGCGAGTAGGACCGCCCGTTGTCGTTGACCACGATGACTACCTGCCGGTCCTTGGCAGCCGCGATGTTGTTGAGCGCCTCCCAGCACATCCCGCCGGTCAGAGCACCGTCGCCCACGACCGCCACCACCGGGCGCTTTTCACCCCGCAGGGCGAAGGCCTTGGCCAGCCCATCGGCGTAGGACAGCGCCGTCGAGGCGTGGGAATTCTCGATCACATCGTGCTCGGACTCTGATCGGCTGGGGTAGCCCGACAGCCCGCCGAACTGGCGCAATCCGTCGAACGCATCCTGCCGGCCGGTGAGCATCTTGTGGACATAGGCCTGGTGGCCGGTGTCGAACAGGATCGGCTCCAGTGGGGAGTCGAACACCCGGTGCACGGCGATCGTGAGCTCCACGGCGCCGAGGTTGGGGCCCAAGTGGCCACCCGTTCGCGACACCTTGGCCACCAGGAAGTCGCGGATCTCCGACGCCAGCTGCGCAATTTGCTCGGGCCGCAACTGCCGCAGGTCAGCGGGTGACCCGATGGAGGACAGCAGGGTCATGAGCGCCTCTCGTCCGAGCCTTCGTCGACATTCGAGTCTAGCGGCGCCCCCGGATTGCGCCTGTCGGGATCTCGTGAGGGCACGGTGAGGGCACGGCGTGCGCGGTGCGCGACCCGAAGGGCCAAGTAATGGCTGATAGTCCGGGGCAGACACGCAATGATGTGCCCTGGGCGGAGCGCTGAGTCGGAGGTCGATGTGATCGTCTGCAGGGACTGTGGTTACGCCAATCCGCCCGGGACCGACTTCTGCCAGAACCCAACCTCGCCCGACAGCACCGACCC
>JBDUBV010000221.1:0-3571 GCA_040003795.1 Pseudonocardiales bacterium
AGGGCGCAGCGTCAGCGAGGCAGCGGTGGCCGCGGCCGGCTGACCGCGACGCGGAATGTTCGAGGGCCTGGCGGTGATTGCCCTGATATGACGTTCACGCTGGGCCGGGAGTTGCGGTGACCAGGCGCGGTTGGCTGTTGTTCGCGGCGATGTCGGCGATCTGGGGCATCCCGTACCTGCTGATCAAGATCGCCGTGGGCGAACTGGCCCCTGCCACCCTGGTGCTCGGCCGCACCGGGCTGGCGGCGCTGCTGCTGTTGCCGATCGCCCTGACCCGTGGGGCCGTGCGGCCCGTGCTGCGCCGTTGGCGGATGGTGCTGCTGTTCACGGCGGTCGAGATTTGCGTGCCCTGGCTGGCGCTCGGGTACGCCGAGCAGCGGCTGTCCAGCTCGCTTACCGGCCTGCTCATCGCCGGCGTGCCGCTGATGAGCGCGGTCCTGGCCGTGTTCGGCGCCCGGGGGGAGCCGCTCGGGGCCCGGCGGCTGGTGGGCCTGCTCACTGGTCTGGCGGGCGTCGGGGCACTGGTCGGGTTCGAGGTAGGCGGCGGCGACCTCCGTGCAGTCGCGGCTCTGGCTGCGGTGATCGTCGCCTACGCGCTCGGCGCATTGGTCCTCGGGAGGGGCCTGGGCGATCTGCCCGGCGTCGGCGTCATCGCGGTCTCGTTGACGGTGGCGGCGGTGGCCTTCCTGCCGGCCGGCCTCGTCCAGGCGCCCCGGCACTGGCCCTCGGCGGCCGCGCTGACCTCCGTGATCGTACTGGCCGTGGTCTGCACCGCCGTCGCATTCCTGGTGTTCTTCGAACTCGTCGGCGAGGTCGGGCCGGCCCGTTCGACGGTAATCACCTACGTCAATCCGGCCGTGGCGGTCCTGCTCGGCGTACTGATCCTGCACGAGCGGTTCGGTGTCGCCACCGCCGTCGGCTTCGCCCTGATCCTCGGCGGCTCGGTGCTGGCCACCGTCCGTACCCGTGCAGCGGTCCCGGCCGGGGTCACGGGGGCTACCGTTAACGCAGTGGCGGCCGAGCGCTCGACGACCTAGGGAGGAAGCAGGCGATGCTGGACCCAGGCGAGCTGTTCGAGTGGGAGCCGGACCTGCCGGACCTCGACGGTGTCGTGCTCGTCGAGGCCCTCGACGGCTTCATCGACGCCGGCCGGGCCCGCCGGATCGCTTGCGACCACCTGCTCGAAACACTCGAGTCGCGGCTGCTCGCTCGGTTCGACATCGATCAATTGTTGGACTACCGCGGCCGGCGACCGTCAATGGTCTTCGTCGAGGACCACTGGGAGGGTTACGAGGACCCGCAGCTCGCCCTTCACCTCGTCCGCGATGCCGCTGGTGCGCAGTTCCTGTTGCTGGCCGGCCTGGAGCCGGACTACCAGTGGGAGCGCTTCGTCGAGGCGGTCCGCCTGATCGTCACCCGCTTGGACGTGCGTCTCACGATCGGCCTCAACGCCATCCCCATGGGCATCCCGCACACCCGCCCTCTCGGGATCACGACCCACGCCAACCGTCCGGAGCTGCTCGCCGGAGCCGAGCCCTGGGTGAGCACCGTGCAGGTCCCCGGCAGCGCAGGACACCTGCTCGAATACCGGCTCGGCCAGCGCGGCTTGCCCACCATGGGATTCGCCGCGCACGTCCCGCACTACCTCGCCCAGACCCCCTTCCCTGCCGCAGCCGAGATGTTGTTGGAGGCGGGTGCGGCGGTGAGCGGACTCGACCTGCCGACGGGGGCCCTCGGCGAGCAGGCGGCCGGTGTTCGGGAAGCCGTGGACGAGCGGGTGGAGCAGTCGCCGCAGTTCGCGGAGCTGGTGCGGACTCTCGAGGAGCAATACGACCAGTTCGTCGCCGGGCGCGAGGGGCTGCTGGGCGAGGGCACCGAGGGCCTGCCGACCGCCGACGAGCTCGGCGCGGAGCTGGAGCGCTTCCTCGCCCAGGAGACCAGGCGCGGCGACAGCAACGACCTTTGAGGGCGGTCCCGGGTGATCCAGGGCGGGTCGGCCGCCACAAGGGCCGCCCTCCTCATCAGGTGCTCTTGTCCTCGATCTCCCAGGCGTGATCGAGAAGGTGCCAGGCGAGGCGGCGGATGCTGTACCGAGCCGGCCAGCGCGCGTCGGGCACCCCGGCGCGCAGAGCTTCGAGCAGCGTCGCCCGCTGCTGCGGCCACGGGGTGCGCGGCGGGACCCGTACCCCGACCTTGGGGGCGTAGCCGCGTTCGGCCTCGCGTACGTGATCGACGATGGCGTCTCGGTCGCGTCCGCCACCGCGCGGTCCCTTAGGCAACGCTGAGGGAGCCGTCGCAACGACCTCGTCGAACACCTCCCAGCACCTGGCCAGCAGGCCGGTGTGCTGCGCGGTCTCCGTCACGCCGAGGGGTTTGGCGTCCCATCCGCCCGGCACGCCGGGGGCACCGAAGTCGGTGGTCATGTTGCCTGGCACCCGCCCGACGATCGTCGGCTCACCTGGGGTGAACCGCGAGCCGGCCACGACGGCATAGCGGTCGGCGTAGTCAAGCAGGGCGTCGATCGCCCCCTCCTCGCCCCTGCCACGGCGGCACCAGCCCGGCCAGTCGAGGGCGCACGCGAAAATCCAGGTCTTGCCCACCTCGAGATAGGTCCGAATGGGGGACGGCATCCGAACATTCTTACAAACCCGCCCTTGCCAATCTCCGACGCCTAGGTTTAGGTAAGGCTCACCTAAGAAATAGGAGCGCTCGTGAGCACTGCACAGGTGTTGCTTCTCGGTCTGGTAGCAGGCGCCACCATCCTGCTCGGGCTGCCGATCGGGCGGCTTCGCCGGCCCGCACCTGTGCTCAAGCAGTTGCTCAGCGCCAGCGCGACCGGAGTCCTGGTCTTCTTGCTCTGGGACGTGCTGGCCGCCGCGTTCGGGCCGCTGGAAGTCGCCGCAGTGGGATGGCACTCCGGTGACAGCGGGCCCGCGCCGCTGGCCGGCTACAGCCTGCTCTTCTTCGGCGGCCTTGCAGTTGGCCTGATGGGCCTGGTTTATTACGAGCTGTGGATGAGCCGGCGGATGGCCGCCGGCAAGGCCCGCAAGTTCGGCCCCGGCGCGATGGCCGCCACCGAGGTGGCCGCCCGGCGCGGTGTCATCGCGTGGTCGAGCGCCAAGCGCCTGGCCCTGATGATCGCCGTGGGCATCGGCCTGCACAACTTCGCCGAGGGCCTGGCCATCGGCGGGGCGGCAGCCAAGGGAGAGGTTGCCCTGGCGACGTTGCTGATCATCGGTTTCGCCCTGCACAACGCCACGGAGGGCTTCGGCATCACCGCTCCCCTGGCCGGCGCCGAGGAGCGACCGACCTGGTCGTTCCTGATGACCATGGGGCTGATCGGCGGCGGACCGACCTTCGTCGGCACGCTTATCGGCCACTCGGTGACCAGCGAGCCGATCAGCGTCGCCTTCCTCACCCTGGCCGCCGGCTCGATCATGTACGTGGTCGTCCAGTTGATCGGGGTCGGGCTGAAGGGCCGCCGGGAACTGCTCGGCTGGGGGCTGTTGATCGGGCTCTCCGCCGGCTTCCTCACCGATCTGATCGTCTCCACCGCCGGCGTCTAGCGCCC
>JBDUBV010000222.1:0-3548 GCA_040003795.1 Pseudonocardiales bacterium
GAGGTCGGCCGCGGCTGACCGGGTCGCGCCTCGGGGCAACCTCCCGTGATCCAGGCCTCGTGAGACCGGCCGGAGCCGGTCTAGAGAGGCCTGGACCACCGCAGGAGTAGAGGTGACCGCCACCGGTCCGCAGAGGTCGACTCCTCCACAGATCGCTGCGGGCGTGGACCGCCCGACGCCTGCGGTCGGAGACGTCGCTCCGGTTGGCCGGGGCCTCTTCGCATGATCCAGGCCTCAGCAGCCCACGAGCTTGGCGGCCAGATAGGACTCCACCTGGTCCAGGCCGATCCGCTCCTGCGACATGCTGTCGCGCTCGCGTACGGTCACCGCGTCGTCGTCGACGGTCTCGAAGTCGACGGTCACGCAGTACGGGGTGCCGATCTCGTCCTGCCGGCGGTAGCGCCGGCCGATGGCGCTCGCGTCGTCGAAGTCGACGTTCCAGTGCCGCCGCAGGGCTGCCGCGAGGTCACGGGCCTTCGGCGAGAGGTCGGCATTGCGCGACAACGGAAGCACCGCCACCTTGACCGGGGCCAGCCGGTGGTCGAGGCGCAGCACCGTGCGGGTCTCCATCTTTCCCTTGGCGTTGGGGGCCTCGTCCTCGTTGTAGGCATCCATCAGGAAGGCCAGGGTGGAGCGGCCCAGGCCCAGCGCCGGCTCGATGACGTAGGGCGTCCAGCGTTCCCCGGACTCCTGGTCGAAGTAGGACAGGTCCACGCCCGACGCCTTGGAGTGCGTGCTGAGGTCGAAGTCGGTGCGGTTGGCGATCCCCTCCAACTCGTCGAACCCGTCGCCGCTGATCCCGAAGCGGTACTCGATGTCGACCGTGCGCTTGGAGTAGTGCGACAACTTCTCCTTGGGATGCTCGCAGAGGCGCAGATTGTCCTTGGCGATGCCCAGGTCGACGTGCCAGGCCAGCCGGGCATCGATCCAGTACTGGTGCCACTCCTCGTCGGTGCCGGGCTTGACGAAGTACTCCATCTCCATCTGCTCGAGTTCGCGGGTACGGAAGATGAAGTTGCCCGGGGTGATCTCGTTGCGGAAGGATTTGCCGGTCTGCGCGATGCCGAATGGCGGCTTCTTGCGCGACGAGCTTTGTACGTTGAGGTAGTTGACGAAGATGCCCTGTGCCGTCTCGGGCCGCAGGTAGGCCAGGCCGGACTCGTCCTCGACCGGGCCGAGATAGGTGCGCAGCATGCCGTTGAACATCCGTGGCTCGGTGAAGGCGCCCTTGGTACCGCAGTTGGGGCAGTTGACGTCGTCGAGACCGTGCGCCGGAGGGTGCCCGTGCTTGGCCTCGTAAACCTCTTCCAGGTGGTCGGCCCGGAAGCGCTTGTGACACGAGCGGCACTCCGTCAGCGGGTCGGCGAACACCTCGACATGGCCGCTGGCCTCCCACACCTCGCGGGCCAGGATCACCGAGGAATCGAGGCCGACGATGTCGTCGCGGGCCTGCACCATCGACTTCCACCACTGCCGGCGGATGTTCTCCTTGAGCTCGACACCCAGGGGGCCGTAGTCCCATGCGGCCCGCAGGCCGCCGTAGATCTCGCCGCTGGGATAGACCAGCCCGCGACGTTTGCTGAGACTAACGATGGTGTCCATGCGGTCGGCCACGAGGCGTCCATCCGGCTGGCTGTCGGCGAAGGTGTCAATTTCAGGCTAGCGGCTGGCTCGATCGCTCGGGCGCCGACCGCCGTCATCGAGTAGGACTTCGTACGCGCTGGGCTCGTCGACGGACTCGGCCAGCAAGGGGGTCGCGGCGACCTTGACGCCGTAGGCGGACAGGGCACGGCGGTAGGGACCAACCCCGTCCCATTCGGTTACCAGCACCCAGCGCGTCGGGTCGTCGACGGCCCGGCAGAGGCTGCCGCGCCGGTAGCCCGGGTGCGGTGAGAGGACGGCCAGCGCCGCCTCGGCCCGGGCGGCGAAGGCCGCACCGTCGTCTTCTGGCACGGAGAAGCGGGAGATGACAATCACTGCGGGCCTCCTGCGAGGATGAGGCCAGCGACCCTATCGAGGAGCGACCCTATCGAGGAGCGACCGCGTGACCGGGCGAATGCGAGATGCCATCGAGCGGCGCAGCATCCTCACGCTGACCTATCTCAACGCCCTGCCCCGCACCGTGCCCTTCGGGCTGGTCATGGTGCTACTACTGGTCGGAGTCCTAGCCGGCGGCACTCTCGCCGGGATCGCGCTCGGCATCGTGGGGGTGTTCCTGCTGTGGCTGCTATACGTCGGATGGCCCCAGATGTCGCCGGCCGCCCGGTTGGTGCGGTTGCTGGCCACCCTGGCCGTAGCAGGTTTCGCGATCAGTCGCTTCCTCTGATGACAACGGTGTCATCGTCTGTGGCTACTGCTCGTAGGGCTCCTTGGGCGGAGTGATCTCGCGGGCGTCGCTCACCTGGACCCGCGGGATCAACTCGTTGATGCCGCCCTCTGTTCCGGAGGTGTAGCGTCCGATGACCTCGACCCAGGTGTCGGCAGGAAAGCCGCCGCCGGCACCGGTGACCCTGACCTTGATCGGGCGGCTGTCGGCAGCACAGCAGGCGATCACGATGCGGGTCAGGTAGTAATCGCCACCAGCCCGGGGCGTGACGAAGCCGCGCAGTCGCACCCTGCGCCCGGACAGGCTGCGGCCCTGGTCCCAGACCGCCCGGGCGGCATAGTCGCGCAGCGTCGTGTCCACCGGGTCGCCGCCCGGCAACGCGGCGAAACCGGCCGCGGGCTTGCCGATCGTGACGCTGCCGCGGCTGGCGGTGTAAGCGCCCAGGGCCGGTGGGGCGTCCAAAAGGATCGCCAGGACGGGCAGCACCAGCAGCCACGCGACGGCCGGCCCGTGCGCATGGTCATGACCGGCGTGCTGCTCGGCCGGCACGACCTCGCGCACCTCGACCGACGGCCGTCGCCCGACCAGTGCGTCGCGCCACAGCGACACCACACCGATGCCGATCAGCAGGACGCCGGCGATGACCAGGTAGGGCCGCAGCCCAGTCTTGACGTAGCGCAGGTAGACGTCGGTCACCGACAGCCGCAGCACAGCGCTGCCGAGCAGCGTCACCAGCAGGCTCTGCGTCTCGCGGCTCACAGGAGCACCGCCGCGACGGCCGCCGCGCAGCACAGCGCGACGACGAAGGTGACTGGCGCGAAGCGCAGGGCGAAGCGCCGCCCGAAGGTGCCGGCTTGCATGGCGAACAGCTTCACGTCAACCGCCGGGCCCACGACCATGAAGGCCAGTTGGGCCGCCGTCGGGAAGGCCATTAGGCTTGCGGCTACGAAGGCATCGGCCTCAGAGCAGATGGCGAGCACGACCGCGAGCGCCCCGAGCACCACCACCGACAACACGAGGTTGCCGGCAAGGGAGTCCAGCACGGCGCGCGGCACTGTCACGTTGAGCGTTGCCGCGCTCACGCCGCCGATCACGAGGAACCCTCCTGCGTGCACGAAGTCGTGGCGGGCCGACACCCGGAAGGCCTCCAGGCGGGGAAGGTCGCCGGTCTCCGGGTGCCGGGGCCGGCGCAGCCAGTCGGCGCGGCCGAAGCGCAGCCACA
>JBDUBV010000081.1:0-11981 GCA_040003795.1 Pseudonocardiales bacterium
GTTGTTCGCGGCTCGACCCGCACGGTCACACGTCCCCGAGACGGTATCGCCTCCCAGCGTTATCCCGGATACTGCTGCTTTGAGCCGCCGGAAAGCGACGTTATCCCGGATCTTGTCGCATAGATCGAGCCGCGCGCTCAGCCCCGGACGTGCGCCGACCACTTCTCCTCGATGCGCCCGACCCGCCAGACCACCAGAGCGATCACCCAGGTCAGGACGAACAGGCCCACGATGGCATAGCCCACGACGTTGAGGTCCAGGCCTCCGACGAAGGCCAGCGGGCCGCTGTCGATGCCCAGCTTGGCGGTGAGGATCGACACCAGCTCCACCGTGCCGATGATCAGCGCCACCGCGACCGACAGGCCGGTGATGGTGATGTTGTAGTACACCTTGCGTACCGGCTTGGAGAACGCCCAGCCGTACGCGAAGTTCATGAAACAGCCGTCGATCGTGTCCAGCAGGCTCATTCCGGCCGCGAACAGAACCGGCAGCGTCAGGATCGCGTACCACGGCAGTGCATAGGCCGCCGCACCGCCGGCCAGCAGCAACAGCCCGACCTCGGTGGCGGTGTCGAAGCCGAGACCGAACAGCAGCCCCGTCGGGTACATGTGCCAAGGCTTGGTGACGGCGCGGGTGACACCGCCGAGCAGGCGGTTCATGAACCCTCGGTTGTTGAGCTGCTTTTCCAGCTCGGACTCGTCGTAGGAACCCCGGCGCATCTGCCCGAAGACCTTGAGGATCCCGACGAGGACCACCAGATTGATGATGCCGATCAGGTAGAGGAATACGCCGGAGACGCTGGTGCCGATCAGGCCGGTGGTGTTCTGCAGGCTGGAGCTGTTGACCGAACCCGACACCGCCCGGATGCCCAGCGAGACGAGCAGGCACAGAAAGAAGACCACCGACGAGTGGCCGAGGGAGAACCAGAAGCCGACTGACGTCGGGCGCTTGCTCTCGGCCATGAGCTTGCGGGTGGTGTTGTCTATTGCGGCGATGTGGTCGGCGTCGAAGGCGTGCCGCATGCCGAGCACGTAGGCCGTCAGCCCGAGGCCGATTCCGAAGACCTTGCCGCCGCCGACGTTGTAGTGAGCCGGTGCGACGACGCCCAGCAGGGTGCCCCAGCCGAGCACGTGCAGTAACAGGATGAAGCCGGCCATGCCGCAGATGGACGTCCACTCGGCCGGGCTGAGCGCCGCGCGTACCTGGCGGACCCTGGAGGCAGGCGTCCGTGCCACCTTCACCTCAGTCGCCGTCACGCCACTAGGCTAGGCACCCACGCGGCCCTATGGCAAGCGAATGGCAACTGCCAGCCGTAGGCAATAATTGGCTGCCCGAAGACGAAGGCTTATCGCTCCCAGCGCTGCGCGGGTCCTGACCACCGAGCCGGTTTTCCCCGACCTGGAACACCACCGGCCAGAAACCCCTGCCTCCGATGTCCCGGTACTACTCCAACTGACCGTGGATCACTGGCTCGATGCCGACCACCGCGACCTCGCCTGGCCCGCTGACCGCCTCCTGCCGCGACGATACGGGGAAAGCCGTTGCCCGCCTCCATGGCCGCCGCATCGACGCCGGGGATGGTCCGCTCGCGCAGCGTCCTGGTAGTCGGCCAGCAAGGTGACGTTCCGGGGATCGTCGCCTCGCGTCGACCGTGAAGTGCTGTCCGCTGAAGCTCACCCTTCCCTCGCGCAGCAGCGGCCACAGCACCGAGAGGTACTTCCGCAGGTACCGGCACTCCCGGCGCCGGACCTCCTGGCCGTCCGGATCAGGTGTTGTCGTCAACGTCTCGCACAGCGCCCGGCCGGCCTTGCCCCACGGCACCGGATCCAGCACGGCGGCCGGCCGATCAGAAAGGTTTCGGCCGACATCCGCATGTCGGAGTCAACCGGCGGCAGCGATGACATCACCCGGGTGATCACCCTGCGCCTGCCCGGCAGTAACCGCCGCCTGGGCCAAAGCGACCCCCGTCGCCGCACAGTCCCACTGCACCGCCTGGGCGACCCGGACCCTCTCGTTGGCCTCCCGCGGATGCTCGCACCAGGGCCCGCAGGCACCCGGCAGTGCTGGTCGCGGCGGCCACCCCGACGTCGCGCCCGTCGACCTCGGCCACCACCGACAGCTCACTGGCGGCCAGCCGTGCTTCAGAGCAGCCAGCCGGTCGATGAACTCCCCGATGTCATCGGTCGACATCGACCAGGCATTGCCGTCCACAGGAGCACCCACACCGGACTCCAACACACCCAGCGCAGCCAGCATCGGATGCTCCGGAGGCGGCGTCACATCCTGCGACATGACCCAACCGTAGCGACGGGGTTACGACCGTTTCCGTACCGAGAAACCCTTGTGGACAAGGAAACTTTGCGCCCCGTCGGATCGGTGATCCCACGAGATGCGAGGGACACGGTTGCCGTAACGCAAATCGGTCCGGCTGCTTGTAGGGTTCGGGGTGTGCGCGACATCGCCATCTTCAGCGGCAGTGCACATCGCGAGCTCGCCGAGGAGGTGTGCGCCGAGCTGGGGGCGCCGTTGCACCCGGTGCGCATCGAGCGGTTCGCCAACGACTGCCTCGAGGTCCAGCTGCAGGCCAACTGCCGCGAGTGCGACGTGTTCCTCATCCAGCCGCTGGTCACACCCGTTCAGGAGCACCTCGTCGAGTTGCTGCTTATGCTCGACGCCGCTCGCGGCGCCTCGGCGGCCCGGATCACCGTGGTGCTGCCGCATTACGCCTACGCGCGTTCCGACAAGAAGGACGAGCCGCGGATCTCCATCGGTGCGCGGCTGGTCGCCGACCTGCTCGTGACGGCCGGTGCCGGCCGAGTACTCGCGATGACGCTGCACTCGCCGCAGGTGCACGGATTCTTCAGCGTCCCTGTCGACCACCTGCATGCACTGCGCCAGCTGACCGGGCACTTCCGTGGCTATGACCTGTCCAACACCACGGTCGTTTCGCCGGACCTCGGCAACGCCAAGGAGGCGGCAGCCTTCGCCCGGCTGCTGAAGGTGCCGGTGGCGGCCGGTGCCAAGCAGCGCTTCTCCGACGACCGGGTCACGATCAGCGCCGTCATCGGTGATGTCACCGGTCGCGACGTGATCGTGCTCGACGACGAGATCGCCAAGGGCAGCACCGTCCTAGAGCTGCTCGACCGGCTCCGCGAGCTCGAGGTGCGCAGCATCCGGGTCGCCTGCACGCACGGGTTGTTCGCCGGCGGCGCGCTCAAGCGGATCGGCGACCAGCCCGATGTCGTCGAGATCGTGTGTACGAACACCGTGCCGATCCCGGCCGCCGAGCGCATCGACAAGCTCACCGTCCTGTCGGTCGGCCCCGCGCTGGCGGAGGCGATCCGCCGGATCCACAACGGCGAGTCGGTCAGCGCGCTGTTCGACGCATGACCGGGCCAACCCCCGTGACGCGCCTGCAGGCGGACTGCCAGCGCTGCTTCGCGCTGTGCTGTGTGGCTCCGGCGTTCGCAGCCTCGACCGACTTCGCCATCGACAAGGCCGCCGGAGTGCCCTGCCCGAACCTTCTGGGGGACTTCCGCTGCGGCATCCACGACCGGCTCCGCGACCGCGGCTTTGCCGGCTGCAGCGCGTACGACTGCTTCGGCGCAGGGCAGCAGGTGGCCCAGGTCAGCTTCGGCGGGCACGATTGGCGCCAGACGCCGCAGATCGCCGAGCAGACGTTCGCCGTCTTCGCCGTCATGCGGGCCCTGCACGAGCTGCTCTGGTACGTCACCGAGGCGTTGGGGCTACCCGGGACCCTTCCCGTGCACGAGGAGCTCCGCCATACGCAGCAGGAAATCGAGCGGCTCACGTACGACAACCCCGACGCACTCTGCCAACTCGACATCGATGCGCACCGGCGGCCCGTCAACGCATTGCTGGTACGCGCCAGCAAAGCTTGCCAGGGCCGAACCCGGCGGACCAAAGCTGCCCGACCACCGGGGTGCCGAGCTGATCGGCAAGAACCTCAGCGGCGCCGACCTCAGAGGGGCGAACCTGCGAGGAGCGCGGCTCGTCGGATCCGACCTCACTGGCGCGGACCTCAGGATGGCCGACCTCACCGGTGCAGACCTGCGGGGCGCCGACCTCAGCGGGGCCGACCTGACCGGCTGCATCTTCCTCACCCAATCCCAGCTCGCTTCCGTGGCAGGGGACGCCGCGACCCAGTTGCCCCAAGCGCTCTCCCGGCCGGCATCTTGGCCGGGTGCCCGGGAGTAGTTTCGTGACCGTGAGCCCGTTGCCGGCAGCCCAGCGGTGGCGTGAGGAGCTCGCAGCGTGGGCCATCCCCGAGGAGATCCTCGCCGCGGCGCCCGAGTCCCCATGGGGCTTCCCGGTCGAGTTGTTCCGGGTGTCCGAGGCCAGTGCCCCGCCGGAGACCCCTTCGCGCCGCCGCGCACTGGAGGCACTGCCGGAGGGCGGATCGGTGCTCGACGTCGGCTGCGGGGGAGGGGCGGCGTCCCTCGCCCTGCTGCCCCGGGCCGCTCGGCTGGTCGGCGTGGATCCCTCGGCGGATCTGCTGGCGGAGTTCGCGGCGGCAGCCGACCGGCGGGGCGTACGACACGAGGAGGTACTGGGCCGCTGGCCGGACTCGGCCGGCGCGGTCGAATGGGCCGACGTAGTGGTCTGCCACCACGTGACCTACAACGTCCCGGCCCTCGCGACGTTCGCCAACGCGCTGGCCGACCGGGCCCGACGCCGGGTGGTCGTCGAGATGACCGACCGGCACCCGATGACCTCGACGAGCGATCTGTGGCGGCATTTCCACGGCATCACCCGGCCCAGCGGACCCGACGTCGCCCTCGCGGTGGCGGTGCTCGCCGACGCCGGTATCCCAGTCAACGAAGAACCGTTCCAGCGACCCGCCCGTGACCTGCCGCGCGCGGTGGTCGTTGCGGCGACCCGTCGGCGGCTGTGCCTGACCAGCGACCGGGACGGCGAGATCGATGCCGTCCTGCCGCGCGACTACACCTTCCCTGCCAGGACCGCCACGTGCTTGTGGTGGGATAAGGAATGACTGGATCATCTGATATCGCACCGGCCGAGGCTGCCGCACTGGCCGCCGGCGGTGAGGTCGTGCTTCTCGACGTACGCGAGCCCGACGAATGGGCTGCCGGCCATGCCGCCGCGGCGACCCACCTCCCGCTCGGTCAGCTCAGGGCCGATTCCCTGACCAACGAGACGGTGATCGTGGCGGTCTGCCGCTCCGGGCACCGCTCCGGTCAGGCCGCGGCGGCGCTGCGCAGCGTCGGCTTCGAGGCGCGCAACTTGATCGGCGGGATGCAGGCGTGGGCTCGGGCCGGCCTGCCGGTGCTCCGCGACGACGGCACCCCCGGCACGGTGATTTAGATCCCCAGGTCGGCCATCCGGTAGGCCGAGACGTAGTCCAGCCCGGCGGCGCGCACCGCTCTCTCGGCCCCCCGGTCCACGATGACGGCAACGCCGACCACGTCGGCCCCGGCCTCGCGCAGCGCCGCAGCGGCGGTGAGGACGCTGGCGCCCGTGGTCGAGGTGTCCTCGACCGCGAGCACCCGGCGGCCGGAGACGTCGGGGCCCTCGATGCGCCGCTGCAGGCCGTGGGCCTTGCCGGCCTTACGGACGACGAAGGCGTCCAATGCCCGTCCCCGGGCGGCCGCCGCGTGCAGCATCGCCGCAGCAACCGGGTCGGCGCCGAGGGTCAAACCACCCACCGCGTCATAGGACCAGTCACTGGTCGTGTCGAGCATCACCGACCCGACCAGCGCCGCCGCCGCGTGGTGCAGGGTGATCCGGCGCAGATCGACGTACCAGTCGGCCTGCTGCCCGCTGGACAGCGTGACTCGCCCGCGGACCACGGCGATTTCACGGATCAGCGACAGCAGCAGATCGCGATCGGTCACGGTCGGCAGCCTCCTGCGTGAGCCCTAGTGCGCTCCGGCACCGGTGAGTGACCGCACCTCCACCTCGGCGAACTTCTCGTCGTCACGCTCCTTGGACAGGTAAGTGCCGATGATCGCGCACAGGAAGCCGAACGGGATCGACACCAGGCCGGGATTCTCCAGGGGGAACCAGTGGAAGTCGGTGCCCAGCCCGAACAGCGAGCCGCTGGTGGCCGGCGCACCCTCGAGCCCGGGGACCACCTTGCCGGAGACCACCGGGGAGAAGAACACCAGGACCACCGCCGCGATGAGCCCGCCGTAGATACCGGCCACTGCCCCGGTCGTGTTGAACCGCCGCCAGAACAGCGACAGCAGGATCGCCGGGAGGTTCGCCGAGGCGGCGATGGCGAACGCCAAAGCGACCAGGAAGGCCACGTTGAGCTTGGTGGCGAAGATACTCAGCACGATGGCGACGGCGCCGATGGCCAGCGCCGACCCCCGGGCGACGACCACCTCCTGCCGCTCGGTGGCCTTGCCGCGCTTAACGACGTTGGCGTAGAAGTCGTGCGCCAGCGACGACGAGGAGGCCAGGGTAAGGCCGGCCACCACGGCCAGGATGGTCGCAAAGGCCACCGACGCGATGATGGCGAGCAGGACCGCGCCCCCGGTCTTGCCACCGAGATCCGCGCCGAGCACCTGCGCCAGTTGCGGCGCTGCAGTGTTGCCTGTCTTGTCCTGCGCGATGATCGCCTTGCTGCCAACGAGTGCCGCGGCACCGAAGCCCAGCGCCAGGGTCATCAGGTAGAACGCGCCGATCAGGGTGATCGCCCACAGCACCGACTTGCGGGCGGCGCGGGCGGTGGGGACGGTGTAGAACCGGATGAGGATGTGCGGCAACCCCGCGGTCCCGAGCACCAGCGCCAACCCCAGGCTGATCAGGTCCAGCTTGCTGTAGAGCGTGGCGGTGGCATCCCCAGGGATCTCCTTGCCGTAGCGCAGCCCGGGCTCGAGGAAGGCCGCCCCTTTGCCCGACTTGGCAGCTGCCGCGCCCAGCATCTCGGAGGGATTGAAGTGGAACTTGGCCAGCACCAGCACCGTCATCAGGGCGGCGCCGATGATGAGCATGGCGGCCTTGACGATCTGGACGTAGGTTGTCCCCTTCATTCCGCCGACGGTCACGTAGATGATCATCAGCGCGCCGACCAGCACGATGGTGGCGATCTTGGCCTGGTCGGCGGACAGGCCGAGGAAGGTAGTGCCGGGCTTGATGCCCAGCAGCAGAGCGACCAGAGCGCCGGCCCCCACCATCTGCGCCAGCAGGTAGAAGATCGACACGGTAATTGTCGACACCGCCGCCGCCGTGCGGACCGGTCGCTGCCGCATGCGGTACGACAGCACGTCAGCCATCGTGTATCGCCCCGAGTTGCGCATCAGCTCGGCGACGAGCAGCAACGCGACGAGCCAGGCCACCAGGAAGCCGATGGAGTAGAGGAAGCCGTCATAGCCGAACAGGGCGATGAGCCCGGCAATACCGAGGAACGACGCCGCTGACATGTAGTCGCCGCCGAGGGCAAGCCCGTTCTGGAAGCCGGAGAACGTCCTGCCACCGGCGTAGAAGTCGGTCGCGGTCCTGGTCTGCCGGCTCGCCCACACGGTGATCATCAGTGTGATCGCGACGAAGATCAGGAACAGCACGAGGGTCAACGTCCGGGCGCTCATGGCTGCGTCCTCTCTGCCCTTTCCAGGGTTTCGCGCATCCCGTCGGTCATCGGGTCGAGCCGGTTCCTGGCGTAGCGCGAATATCCCCAGGCGATCAGGAAGGTGGAGGCGAACTGCGCCAGGCCGAAGATCAGGGCGACGTTGACGTTGCCGACGACCTTGGTGGACATGAAGCCCCTGGCATAGGCCGAAAGCAGCACATACAGCAGATACCAGGCGAGGAAGACCACCGTCATCGGGAAGACGAACCGGCGGAAGGTCCGGCGCAGCGCGACGAACTCTGCACTCTGCTCCATGGCGGTGTATCTGGCCGATGTCGGGAGTGCTGCCCGGTCGACCGGTTGGGATGCGCTTGCTCGGCCCTCAGTCATGAGGCTACCCCTTCCACCCGATGGGTGATCATCTTCCTCAGCGGAGGGCGCGTCAAGCGTCCTGGCCTAGTGACCTGCCGCCCGCCAGGCGAAAATGACCGACCGCTCGCGGTTGTCCTCGATGCCGGGCAGCCGGCGGTCGGGTCGATGGGGTGGCGATCCGCTGTCGCGCAGCCAGGCCCAGGTGTCGCGCACTGTCTCGGGGACCGGCCGGCACGACAGGCCGGCCGCCTGGGCGGCACTGGTGTCGATGTCCTCCGCGCCAGGGCAGAACTCCTGGGGCAGCCAGAACGGCAACTCCACCCAGGGCTCGACCTCCTGCGAGATCAGGAAGGCGTCGTCGACCCAGACGATCGACGCGTTGGAGCCGGTCGCCTTCTTGGCCGCCCCCAGCAATTCGCCGAAGGAGGACTGCCCCGGGGGCCCGGTGACGGCCATGGCACCGGGGATCCCGGCCACTCCACAGTGGACCAGCCAGGCGCCGAGGTCGCGGGCGTCGACCATCGACAGCGGCCGCTCCGACGGCGCCGGCGCCAGCACCTTGCCACCGCAGGCCACCCGGTTGATCCACCACGGCAGCCGCCCGACGTTGTCCCCGACGCCGACGATGTGGCCGGCCCGGGCGATGGTCGCCCGGCCGGCGAAGTGCTGCAGCACCGCCCGCTCACAGCCGGCTTTGAGCTCTCCGTAATGGCCGTCATCAGGCCCGGCGTCGGCGGGGCAGTCGAACACCGGCGTGTCGTCGCGGATCGGGGCCTCCGGCCAGCCGTCGTACGCGGAGATGCTCGAGACGAACACGTAGTGCCCGACCGCACCGGCCAGCGCCCTCGCGCCCGCCTCGACGACCCGGGGCACGTAGCCACAGGTGTCGACGACCGCGTCCCACTCCCGGCCGGCGAGCACCGCCAGGCCCGCGGCCGTGCCCCGGTCGCCGAGCAGGGATTCCGCGCCCGATGGCACCCCGCGACCGCTGCGCGTCAGCGTGGCCACCTCATGCCCGCCGGACAGTGCAGCGTTGACCACCGCGGGCCCGAGGAAGTCGCCACCGCCGATGACCAGGACTCTCATCCCGCGACTCTGCGCTCAGGGCCCGAGTGTCGCCAGTACTTGTGCTGAGGGCGAACCGGTGTGGTGAGGTGTCCCCGTGGCGATGGTGGCGCGACTCGACAGTTTCCAGCGCAGACATCCTGGAGCGGGGTTCCCGCTTGCAGTGGCATACAAGTACTTCGACGACTTCGGGCCGTTCCTGGCGGCCCTGATCACCTACTACGGCTTCGTCTCCATGTTCCCGTTGCTGTTGCTGCTGTCGACCATCCTGGGCTTCGTACTCTCCGGCGATACGCACCTGCAGCAGCAGGTGCTCAACTCCGCGCTGCAGCAGTTCCCGGTGGTGGGCGCTCAACTCGGCGACCCCAGACGGTTGGGTGGCGGCACCACCGGACTCGTGGTCGGGATTGTCGGCTCGCTGTACGGCGGGCTGGGGGTGGCGCAGGCGGTGCAGTACGCGATGAACACCGCTTGGCGGGTGCCGCGCAACAGCCGGCCCAATCCCTTCACGGCCCGCGGCCGCAGCCTGTTGCTGCTAGCCACGGGCGGGGTGGCAGTCGTAGCCACCACTACCCTAACGATCGTCGGGGGCAGTGGCGCAGGCTCGCTAGGGCCGGCGCTGAAGGTGCTGGCGCTGGTGGCATCGACCGCGGTCAACTCCGGAATCTTCATCTTCGTCTCCATCATCGCCACCAGCCGGCGCCTGTCGGTACGTGACGTGGCGCCCGGGGCGGTGGCGGCAGCGGTGGTCTGGCAGCTCCTGCAGTCCTTCGGCGTCGTCTACGTGGGGCATGTGGTCCGGAACGCCAGTGCCACCAACGGCGTATTTGCCGTCGTCCTGGGCCTGGTCGCCTTCCTCTACATCACAGCTGCCGCGCTGGTGATCTGCGTCGAGGTCAACGTCGTACGGGTCGACAAGCTCTCTCCACGCGCGCTGCTGACGCCCTTCACCGACAACGTCAACCTCACGGCCGGGGACCGCAGCGCCTACGCCAGCCAGGCCGAAGCCCAACGCAGTAAGGGCTTCGAGGTCGTCGACGTCACCTTCGAGCAGGAGGAAGGCCGCTAACGCAGCCGGGTCGTGACGGGCCGGGAAGCGCTGCGCCGCGTGGGTCGGGCGGAGCACGGCCATCACGTTGATCAGCGACGGCGGCTGACGATGACCAGCGCGGTGGACATTCCGGATACTTAGCCCAGGGCTTACGTTGCCCGAACGTAGCAGGTGGACCCTCTGGTCATGGCCACAACTGCTGCGACGGCGGCCGGACAGGGGCGTGCTGAGCTTGCACACCTGTATCGCCGGGCCGGCTTCGGCGCCCGGCCCGACCAACTCGACGCCGCGGTGGCAGCGGGCTACCCGGCCACCGTCGAGCGGCTCCTGCGCGCGCTCTCAGCTGGCGCACCGGGCGCGACGTCACCGCCGAAGCTCGACGAGGGGCGGTACCGGCGGGCCAAGGACGCCAGCAAGGAGCAGAAGCGGGCCATGGCCAAGGCGCGACGGACACAGGCCGCCTCGCTGGTCACCTGGTGGCTCGACCAGATGGCCCGGGCCGAGGAGCCGCTCACCGAGAAGCTGACGCTGCTCTGGCACGGCCATTGGGCGACGTCGATCCAGAAGGTCAAGAGTGCCGGCCTGATGCTCCGGCAGAACGAGACGCTGCGTGCCCATGCCGCAGCGGACTTCCGGGTGCTGGCCCGGGCCATGGTGCGCGACCCGGCGCTGCTCGTCTGGCTCGACGGGCCCAAGAACAAGGCGACCCTGCCGAACGAGAACCTCAGCCGCGAGCTGATGGAGCTCTTCGTCCTCGGCATCGGGCACTACAGCGAGGACGACGTACGCGAGGCAGCGCGCGCGCTGACCGGCTGGCGCATCGACAAGGCGACGGGTGTCGCGTCGCTGCGGCCGGCCGGGCACGACAACCGGCCCAAGACCGTGCTCGGGCAGACCGCCGACTTCGACGACCAGTCACTGGTGGACCTGCTGCTCGCCCAGCCGGCCTCCGCGCCCTTCGTCGCCAAGTTGCTGTGGCGACGCATGGTGAGCCCGGCTGACCCCTCGCCTGCGGTTCTCGCCCGGCTGCTGGCCGCGTACGGGCCCGGTCGGGATGTCACGGCTCTGGTGCGCGCCGTCCTGCTCGACCCGGCGTTCCGCTCGGCTACCGCCCGGCACGCGCTGGTCAAGCAGCCGATCGAGTACGTGGTCGGCACCCTGCGCGCCCTGCGGCTCCCGGCCGGGCCGGAGGTGGCCGTGACGCTGCGCGGGATGGGCCAGGTGCCCTTCGCCCCGCCGAACGTCGGCGGCTGGCCGTCCGGGAGCGTCTGGCTGACCGCCTCGTCGGCGCAGGCCCGCGTCGGCTTCGCGGGGTGGGCGGCGCGGCAGGCTGACCTGTCCGCGCTCTCCCGTGCGGTGCCTGCCGCCCGCATCGACGGGGTGGCCCGGCTGCTGTCGGTGGACGCGTGGACCCCGCGCACCCGCAATGCGCTGGCCGCCGCCAGCACCGATCCCCAGCGGTTGCTGACCCTCGCGCTGGCCTCGCCCGAGTACGCCGTCAGCTAGGAGGACACCGCGTGAACACCGTGACCCGCCGCCGCTTCCTGGCCGCCTCCGGAGTGGTTGGCGCCAGCGCGCTCGCGGCCGGCGCCACCCAACTGCCCTGGCTCAACCTCATCTCCGCCGGCTCGCGCAACTCGCGCCCTGCCAACGCCAAAATTTTGGTGCTGCTGACGATGTACGGCGGCAACGACGGCCTCGGCACCGTGGTGCCGTACGCGGACCCGGCCTACCGCAGCGCCAGGCCGCACCTGGCTTACGCCGAGCACGAGGTCCTCAAGCTCGGCGAGGACCTGGGCCTCAACCCGGCGATGAAGGGCCTGCACGCCCTCTGGGGCGCCAGGAAGCTGGCGATCATCCGGGGGGTCGGCTATCCCAAGCCGGACCACAGCCACTTCCGGTCGATGGACATCTGGCAGAGCGGCTCGCCCGACGCGC
>JBDUBV010000082.1:0-11920 GCA_040003795.1 Pseudonocardiales bacterium
AGATCCCGGTCCGTGTGCGGCGCGATGTCGGCCGCCGGCGGACCGTGCTGCACCGACACGGCCAGGACTTCCCCTGCAATGAGCCCCTGGTGTTCGGTCATTGCCTGGCCGACCTCACCGGCCGCCTCCCACCACAGCTCGATCCGGTCTGCCACGTCGAGCCCGCTGCCCTTGCGGGCGTCCTGGATGAGGCGTACCCCTTCGCGGGCGTAGCCGGCCCGCAAGAGTGCCGGTGTCATGCGAACGTCCAGGGCAACGGTCAGGCCGGTCTCGCCGGCCACCGCCCACCCTTCGCGCGGCGCCTCGGTGACGGTGAAGTCCGCCGGCTCGATCTCCACGTCCTGCGACCCCACGCGCAGCACCGGTCGCTGCGTCAGCAGGGCGGTCACATCGGCGGCGGCGATGGCGGACGCCACCTCCTTGGTGCCTGATCCGAAGCGGCGGCCCAGGGACCGGAAGTTCGGCTTGGCGACCCGGTCGACCACGTGCGCCAGCTCGCCGACCGTGGCCTCCTCCACAACGTTGAGCTCCTCCCGCGCCAGGGCGCGCAGCTCCTCCGGCAGGCCCGCCCACCCCGCGGCGAACACCGCCATCGACTGCAGCGGCTGGCGGGTGCGAATCGCGGCCTCGGCGCGGGCCGATCGGCCGAGGTCGACCACCCGCCGCAACAGGGCCATCTGCGCAGAGAGCCTCCGGTCGACCAGGGCACCGTCCACCCTCGGCCAGGCGGCCAGGTGGACCGAGTCGGGCTGGCTTGGCCAGACAGGGCGGACCATCGCCTGCCAGACCCGGTCGGTAACGAACGGCGTGAAGGGGGCCAGCAGCAGAGTCAGCACGTACACCGTCTCGTGCAGGGTGGCCAGGGCAGCCGGGTCGCCGTCCCAGAACCGCCGGCGCGACCGGCGGACGTACCAGTTGGACAGGTCGTCGACGAGGCGCGCGAGGCGCCGGCCGGCCCGCTGCGGGTCGAACTCCTCCAGCGCGGTGTCGACCTCCAGGACCGTCGCATGCAGCTCGGAGATCAGCCAGCGGTCGAGCACCGGCCGGTCGGCGAGCTCCGGGGCCGGGACCAGCAACGGGGACCAGTTGTTGACCCGGGCGTAGAGCGACTGGAAGGCCGCGGTGTTCCAGTAGGTGAGCAGCACCTTGCGGACGATTTCCTCGAGCACCTGGTGGCTCACCCGCCGCGGGCCCCAGGGCGAGCCGCTGGTGAGCATGAACCAGCGCACCGCGTCGGCCCCGTGGCGTTCCATCAGCGGCATCGGCTCCAGGATGTTGCCGAGGTGCTTGCTCATCCGACGACCGTCCTCCGCCAGCAGCAGCCCCAAGCAGAGCACGTTCTCATACGATGACCGGTCGAACACCAGGGTGCCAACTGCCATCAGCGTGTAGAACCAGCCGCGGGTCTGGTCGATCGCCTCGCAGATGTACTGCGCCGGATAGGTCCGCTGGAACTCCTCGTTGTTACGGTACGGCGCGCCCCACTGGGCGAACGGCATCGAGCCGGAGTCGTACCAGACGTCGATGACCGACCGCTCCCGGGTGGTCTGGCCGGCGCACTCCGGGCAGGCGAAGTGCACTTCGTCGACGAACGGGCGGTGCGGGTCGAGACCCGACAGGTCGCGGCCGGTCACCTCACTGAGCTCGGCCAGAGAGCCAATGCAGGTCAGGTGGTCCTGCGGGCAGCGCCACAGTGGCAGCGGCGTTCCCCAGTAGCGGTCGCGCGAGAGCGCCCAGTCGACGTTGTTGCGGAGCCAGTCGCCGTACCGGCCCTCCTTGATGCCGGGCGGGTACCAGTTGGTCTTCTCGTTCTCCTCGAGCAACCGCTCCCTGATCGCCGTCGTCCTGATGTACCACGAGGGCAGCGCGTAGTAGAGCAGCGCGGTGTCGCAGCGCCAGCAATGCGGATAGCTGTGCTCGTACGGCTCGTAGCGGTAGAGCAGCCCGCGGGCCCGCAGGTCCTCGACCAGTACCGCGTCGGCGTCCTTGAAGAACGTGCCGCCCACCACCGGCAGGCTCGTTTCGAAGCGGCCGTCCCGGCCCACCGGGTTGAGCACCGGCAGCCCGTAGCGGCGGGCGACGACGAGGTCCTCGGCACCGAAGGCGGGAGCCTGGTGAACCAGGCCCGTGCCGTCGTCGACGGTGACGTAGTCGGCCACGCCCACGAAATGGGCCGACTGGCCGGTGAAGTCGAGGAAGTCGAAGGGCCTGGAGTACGCAGTGCGCTCGAGTTCGGTCCCGGGGAGGCGGCGAAGCACCTCGACCGGTGCCTGCCCGGCGACCCGGGCCAGCAACGGCTCGGCGACCACCAGCACCTCCTCGCCCACCCGGGCCACCACGTAGGTCACGTCGGGGTGCACCGCGACAGCAGTGTTGGCCACCAGGGTCCACGGCGTGGTCGTCCAAACCAGCAGTGCCGCCCCAAGGTCGGCCAACGGGCCGCAGGTCACCGGGAAGCGCACAAAGACCGAGGGATCGGTGACCGTCAGGTACCCCTGGGCGACCTCGTGGTCGGACAGCGCCGTCCCGCACCTGGGGCAGTAGGGGGTGACCCGGTGGTCCTCGACCAGCAGGCCGGCGTCCCAGACCTGCTTGAGCGACCACCAGACCGACTCCACGTACGGGGTGTCCATGGTGCGGTAGGCCTGGGACATGTCCACCCAGTACGCCATCCGCTCGGTCATCTCCTCGAAGGCGTCCACGTGGCGTTCGACCGATTCGCGGCACCTGGCGTTGAACTCCGCGATCCCGTAGGACTCGATGTCTCCCTTGCCGGAGAAGCCCAGCTCCTTCTCCACCGCCAGCTCCACCGGCAGGCCGTGGCAGTCCCAGCCGGCGCGGCGGGGCACGTAGTGGCCTTTCATGGTCTTGAAGCGGGGGAACAGGTCCTTGAACACTCGCGCCTCGACGTGATGGGTGCCCGGCTTGCCGTTGGCGGTCGGCGGTCCCTCGTAGAAGACCCAGAGCGGACCGTCCTGGGTCTGCTCGAGCGATCGCTGGAAAACCCGGTCGGCGCGCCACCGGGCGAGCAGCTCGCGCTCCATGGCGGGCAGGTCAACCCGGCCGGGAAGTGGCTCGTACACGCAAGTCTCTCCTCTCCAACGGTGTGCTGCTGTGCCGTTGGAAGGACGACCGTGGTCGCACGGCCGCGGTACCACCTTCCTTGGACACCGGGGAGGGCGTCCCGCTCTGGTGTTGCGGTGCCGGATCTAGTGAGGCTGCTTGCGGCGGCCCGTTCTCCCGGCTGGCTCAGGGTGATCCTCACGCCGGCCAGGCCCCCGGGCTCGCACCGTCCCCGGGTCGCTGTGGGCTGCGTCCGGCGCTGACTGTCCCGTCGGCGCCGTCATCATGGTAGCCGTACGGCGCGCCGCGGCGCCTGCGGATAAGCCCGTGGCGAGGCCGCAATTGCCTACGATCCGGGCGCGAGTCGGTGCAACCGCGGCAGATTTGGCATGGGTCGGCCTGTCTCGTGGTCTCCGGTGCGGGTGGCCACGTATCCTGTGTCGCTACCCGTGTCAGGCCCGTCGTCGCTCCGGCGGTAGAGGCATTCGGCACCGAAGGATTGGGGATGTGATGGCCGAGCGTAAGCGTGTGGGCGAACGGCTCGAGCGCGCCGTCACTGCGCCCCGCGGTGCCAAGCGGGCCGAGGTCAAGGGCGGTGCAGTGTCGAGCACCCAGGCCGGCAAGGCGGCCCCTGCCCCCCGCAAGGCAACCCAGCCAACCAAGGCAACAAAGGCAACAAGGGCGACCGGCAAGGTGGCCGCGGTCCGCAAAGCTCCCGCCAAGCAGTCCGCGGTGAAGAAGCCGGCCCCGGTGACCAGGCCTGCGCCGAAGAAGGCGCCGGTCAAGAAGGCGGCGGCGACCAAGGCCCCGGCCAAGAAGGCCCCGGCGACCAAGGCCCCGGCCAAGAAGGCCCCGGCCAAGAAGGCGCCGGCGACCAAGGCCCCGGCTACCAAGGCGGCGGTGACCAAGGCGGCGGCAACAAAGGTGGCGACACCAAAGGCGAGCCCGCCCGCCAAACAGGCGACTGCCTCGTCGACAACCCGTACCTCGACGAAGGAGTTCGCCGGGATCCGGCGCTCACTGCTCAAGCGGGTCGGTGAGTTGCGGGAGGAGTACGACCGCGCGATGTCCGACATCAACGACCTGCAGCGCGACCGGGTGGGCGACATGGCCGGCGACGACCAGGCCGACACCGGCACCAAGACCTTCGAGCGCGAGCAGGAAATTTCCCTGGCCAACGGGATCCTGGACCGGCTCTCGCAGGCCGAGCATGCCGTGGACCGGCTCGACCTCGGCACCTATGGCCGATGCGAGCGGTGCGGCAACCCGATCCCCAAGGCCAGGCTCGTGGCGTTCCCGTGGGTCACCCTATGCGTGAGTTGCAAGCAGCATGAGGAGCGTCGCTGAGCGAGCCCACGACTCCGAGCGACAGCGGCGTCGCGGGGCCATCGACCCTGGTCTCCCGGCGGGTGCGCCTGCTGGCCAGCACCGCGGTCCTGGTCGTCGCCCTCGACGCGGTCTCCAAGTCGATGGTGGTGGCATGGCTGGCCGGCCGGCCTCCCGTGCGGTTGCTCGGTGGCCTGGTCTACCTCGAGCACACCCGCAACACCGGCGCTGCTTTCAGCATCGCCGAGGGCCAGACCGTGCTGCTGTCACTGGTCGCCCTCGCCGTGGTGGTTGCGATCGTGCGCACGGCGCGCCGCCTCGGGTCGGGGGCTTGGGCGGTCTGCCTGGGACTCATCCTCGGCGGCGCCGTGGGCAACCTTGTCGACCGCCTGCTGCGGGCTCCCGGGCCGTTGCGCGGTGCCGTCGTGGACTGGATCGACCTGCGGGTCTGGCCGGTGTTCAACCTGGCCGACTCCGCCCTGGTGGTGGGGGTCTGTCTCGCCGTGCTCTTCGAGATGCAGGGCCGGCGCTTCGACGGCTCCCGCGCCGCCAAGCGCCGTGGTTGACCGGCGCTCGTTCCCAGTGCCCGACGGCCTCGACGGGATGCGCCTGGACGCCGCACTGGCCAGGATGTTCGGCCTCTCGCGCAGCGCCGCCGTGCAGATCGTTGAGCGCGGCGACGCCACCGTCGACGGAATAGTGCGCGGCAAGTCCGACCGCCTGCACGCCGGCGCCTGGCTCGAGGTCATGCTGCCGCCGCCACCACAGCGGCCCGCCCCCGACCGGCGCCCGGTCGACGGTCTGGTCGTCGTCTACGCCGACGACGACGTGGTCGTCGTCGACAAGCCGGTGGGCGTCGCGGCCCACCCGAGTCCCGGCTGGGAGGGGCCGACCGTCATCGGCGGCGTGGCGGCGATGGGCCACCGCGTGTCGACGAGCGGTGCAGCGGAGCGGCAGGGCGTCGTGCACCGTCTCGACGTGGGCACCAGCGGGCTGATGGCGGTGGCCAAGAGCGAGCGGGCCTACACCGCGCTGAAGGCGGCATTCCGCGAGCGCACGGTCGACAAGGGCTATCACGCCCTCGTCCAGGGCCATCCCGACCCGACACGGGGCACCGTCGACGCACCCATCGACCGGCACCCCACCTCCGACTACCGCTGGGCGGTGGTGGCCGGGGGCCGCCCCAGTGTCACGCACTACGACACCATCGAGGCCTTCCGGGCGGCGACCTTGCTCGACATCAGGCTGGAGACCGGGCGCACGCACCAGATCCGGGTGCACATGTCGGCCTTGCGGCACCCGTGCGTGGGCGACCTCGCCTACGGCGCCGACCCCACCCTCGCGGCCCGCCTCGGCCTGGGCCGGCAGTGGTTGCACGCCCAGCGCCTGGGCTTCCCGCACCCCGCGGACGGCCGGTGGATGGAGTTCGAGAGCGGCTACCCCGAGGACCTGCAACGGGCCCTGGACCGGGTCCGCCCGGAGTCGTGATGGGCGATCCGCGTGTCCGGCGGGCCGGGGCGGCCGACCTCCCGGCGGTCTTCTCGTTGCGCCGGGAGGTGTTCACCGTGGGGCAGGGGGTGCCGGCGAACATCGAACGTGACGACCGCGACGCCGGCGCCGTCCATGTCGTCGCGGAGCGGAACGGGACGGTCGTCGGGACCGGCCGACTGGTGGTCTGCGCCGCGGTCGGCATCGTCGGGCGGATGGCAGTGGCCAGCGCGGCCCGGGGCGCCGGGGTCGGGGCCGCCCTGCTGTCAGCCCTGGAGGTCGAGGCCGCGGCCGCGGGCCTGTCCGCTGTCGAGTTGCATGCGCAGGTCCCGGCCCGCGGGTTCTACGAGCGGGCGGGCTACACCGCAGCCGGTCGGCCGTACCTAGAAGCGGGGATCGAGCACGTCACCATGCGCAAACCCCTGCCGGTGGTGCGCCCGGCCGAGGATGGCGACTCCGCCGACCTGATCGAGCTGATCGCGACGTGTTGGGCTGCCTACCCGGGCTGCGTCCTCGACGTCGACGGGGAGGAGCCGTGGCTGCGCGCCCCGGCCACCGCCTACCGCGAGTGGGCCGGATCGCTGTGGATCGCCACGCTCGACAGAGAGCTCGTCGCCTGCGTCGGGTACAAGCCACAGGCCGGCTGCGATGAGCTCAAGAGCCTCTACGTCGCGCCGTCCGCCCGCCGCCGGGGCTTGGGCGAGCGGCTGACCCGGCTGGTCGAGCAGAAGGCGGCGCGGCGTGGCGCCGGCCGACTGATCCTGTGGAGCGACACCCGGTTCACCGACGCGCACCGGCTGTACGAGCGGCTGGGCTACCGGCGCCTGCCCGGCACGCGGGAGCTGCACGACCTGTCGCAAAGCGTCGAGTACGGCTACGTGAAACTTCGTGCACCTTGAGGGAGGGTTCGAACGAAGGCCGGAGACGGCGGAGCGCTGGTGCCCGATGCGCCCCACGACGCGATTGCGGATTGGTACGAGCACGAGTTCTTGGGCGGCCCCGGTACCGAGGGCATTCCCGACCTAGAGCCGATCGGGTCGACCGCGCGCTGAGGGAACTGCTGGGCGAGCGTGAGGGAAGCTGCCTGGGGATCGGCTGCGGCACGGGCATTAACGCCGGCCGCGTCCGTCAGCTGGGCCGGACACCGGTCGCCGATATCTCCAGCGGAATGCTGCGGCACGCGCTCGGGCGCCTGCCCGTCGCGCGGTACGACGCTCGGCGACTGCCGATCCGCGATCATTCTGTCTCCACTGCGGTCGCGATCATGGTGCACGGCATGCCTGACTACGCCTCGGTGCTGCGCGAGGCAGCGCGAGTGCTGCGACCGGGAGGAGTGTTCGTTCACGGTGGGGTGCATCCATGCTTCTGCGGGGGGTTCGCCGACCGGACCGGTCCCGCAGGGATCGTCATCCCGGCCCGGCTACCTCGATGCGACGTGGACGAAGGATTCCTGGATCGACCAGGGAGTACGAGACAAGGTCGTAGGGATCCATCTGGCGCTTGCCGCACTCCTGCATGCGTTCCTCGATGCTGGGCTGGCACCCGAGCGGTTGCGCGAAGGCGGCGAGCCTACGCCGGTCACGCTCGCCGTCCGGGCGAGAAGGGACGGCTGGCGCCCGGGCCCTAGGAGGCCGGATCCTCCGCTCCACCAAAGATCCACGTTTCTCTGGGCCTGCTGGGACCGGCCCAGCGAGGCCTGGATCACGGCAACTCCGAACATTCGTCCGTCTGGTCGGGCGGGACTGTCGTGGCGCGCACCGGATTGTCGTCGCCGGCTGATAGAACTGGGGTTCGCCTCGAACGGAGTGGGATCGGTCGATGAGTAGCTCGTTCGTGCACCTCCACGTGCACACCGAGTACTCCATGCTCGACGGCGCGGCCCGCCTCGGTGACCTGTTCGCTGGCTGTCAGCAGCTGGGCATGTCGGCGCTGGCGATGACCGACCACGGCAACCTCTACGGCGCCTACGACTTCGCCACCAAGGCCAAGGCAGCCGGCATCACCCCGATCCTGGGCACCGAGGCCTACCTCGCACCGGGCAGCCGGTTCGACAAGCGGATGCCGGTCGACGGCAAGAAGCGGCGCACGCCGTACTCCCACCTGACCATCCTGTCCACCGGGCCAGAGGGCTATCGCAACCTCTCGCGGCTGTCGAGCCGGGCCAGCCTCGAGGGCTACTACCAGAAGCCGCGGATGGACCGCGAGCTGCTGGCTGAGCAGGCGGCCGGGCTGATCGGCACCACCGGGTGTCCCGGTGGGGAGGTGTGCCAGGCGCTGGAGGCCGGCGACTACGACCGGGCCAAGAGGATCACCGGTGAGATGGCGGAGATCTTCGGCAAGGGCAACTACTACGTCGAGTTGATGCAGCACGGCATCGACATCGAGCACCGCACGTTCGGCGGCCTGGTCCGGATAGCCAGGGAGCTGGCCTTGCCGCTGCTGGCCACCAACGACCTGCACTACACCCGGCAGGAGGACGCCGTCGCGCACGAGGTGCTGCTGTGCGTGCAGACCGGCGCCACCCTGGCCGACCCGGAGCGCTTCAAGTTCGACGCCGCGGAGTTCTACCTCAAGTCGCCCGAGGAGATGCGCCGGCTGTTCCGCGAGCTGCCCGAGGCATGCGACAACACCCTGGCCATCGCCGAGCGGGTAGCGCCCTACGACTTCTCCTACCGCGACCTGCTGCCTCGTTTCCCGCTGCCCAAGGGGGAGACCGAGGCGAGCTGGCTGCGCGCCGAGGTCGACCGCGGCCTGGCCGACCGCTTCCCGGGCGGCGTGCCTGAGGAGCACCGGGCGCGGGCCGACTTCGAGATCGACGTCATTGCACAGATGGGCTTCCCCGGCTACTTCCTGGTGGTCGCCGACCTGGTGCGGCACGCCAAGGTCAACGGCATCCGGGTCGGGCCTGGCCGCGGGTCGGCGGCCGGCGCCGTCATCGCCTACGCGCTAGGCATCACCGAGCTCGACCCCCTCAAGCACGGCCTGCTCTTCGAGCGGTTCCTCAACCCGGAGCGGGTGTCGATGCCTGACATCGATCTGGACTTCGACGAGCGCCGCCGCGGCGACATGATCCGCTATGCCACGCAGACCTATGGAGAGGAGCGGGTCGCGCAGATCATCACCTACGGCACCATCAAGGCCAAGCAGGCAGTCAAGGACTCCGCCCGGGTGCTCGGCTACCCCTTCGGCACCGGCGAGCGCCTGACCAAGGCAATGCCGGCACCGGTGATGGGCAAGGACATGTCGCTGTCCGGGATGTTCGACATCAAGAACTCCCGCTACGCCGAGGCCGGCGAGTTCCGCGAGCTCTATGCCAGCGACCCCGATGCCAAGCGCGTTGTCGACTCGGCCCGGGGCCTCGAGGGCCTCAAGCGGCAGTGGGGCGTGCACGCCGCCGGGGTGATCCTGTCCCGCGAGCCGCTGATGGACGTCATCCCGATCATGCGCCGCGAGCAGGACGGCGCGATCATCACGCAGTTCGACATGGGGGCCTGCGAGGCGCTCGGCCTGCTCAAGATGGACTTCCTCGGCCTGCGCAACCTCACCGTGCTCGACGACTGCCTGGCCAACGTCGCGGGCAACCGGGGCGAGACGGTGGTGCTCGAGCAGCTGCCACTGGACAACAAGCCGGCCTACGACCTGCTGGCCCGGGGCGACACGCTCGGGGTCTTCCAGCTCGACGGCGGCCCGATGCGCTCGCTGCTGCGGGCCATGGCACCGGACAACTTCGGGGACATCTCGGCAGTGATCGCCCTCTACCGGCCCGGCCCGATGGGTGCCAACGCGCACAACGACTACGCCGACCGCAAGAACGGTCGCAAGCCGATCACCGCGATCCATCCCGAGCTGGCCGCGCCGCTGGCCGGGATCCTGGGCGACACCTACGGGCTGATCGTCTACCAGGAGCAGGTCATGGCCATCGCGCAGCAGCTGGCCGGCTACTCGCTAGGGCAGGCAGACCTGCTGCGGCGGGCGATGGGCAAGAAGAAGAAGGCGATCCTCGACAAGGAGTACATCCCGTTCTGCCAGGGCATGAGCGACCGCGGCTACAGCCCGGGCGCCATAAAGACGCTCTGGGACATCCTCGTCCCCTTCTCCGACTATGCGTTCAACAAGGCGCACACCGCCGGCTACGGGCTGGTGTCGTACTGGACTGCCTATCTCAAGGCCAACTACCCGGCGGAGTACATGGCGGCCCTGCTGACCAGCGTCCGCGACGACAAGGACAAGTCGGCGCTCTACCTCAACGAGTGTCGGCGCATGGGCATCAAGGTGCTGCCGCCCGACGTCAACGAGTCCGACGCCGACTACACCCCTCGCGGCACGGACATCCGCTTCGGCCTCGGCGCGATCCGCAACGTCGGTGCCAACGTCGTCGCCTCCACCGTGCGCAGCAGGCAGAGCAAGGGCCGCTACGCCGACTTCAGCGACTTCCTGCGCAAGGTCGACGCGGTGGTCTGCAACAAGAAGACCATCGAGTCGTTGATCAAGGCAGGCGCCTTCGACTCGCTCGGGCACAGCCGCCGGGGGCTCGTGCACGTCCATGCCGAGGCGGTCGACGCCTGCATGGAGGTCAAGCGGGCGGAGGCGATCGGGCAGTTCGACCTGTTCAGTCTCGCTGACGAGACCTACGCCGGTGACGACGGGGAGCCGGGCGGGCTCGCCTTTGAGGTGGTCATCCCGATGGGGGAGTGGGCCAAGGCCGACCTGCTGCGGCTGGAGCGCGACATGCTCGGCCTCTACGTCTCCGATCACCCGCTGCTCGGCATCGAGCACCTGCTGGCGCCGCTGACGGACGCCACCGTTGCCGCACTCACCGCCGAGGCGGTGCCGGACGCGCAGATCGTCACCGTGGCGGGCATCCTGTCCACGCTGACCCGCAAGGTGACCAAGAAGGGCGACGCCTACGCGCTGGCGATGCTGGAGGATCTCGAGGGGGCCATCGAGGTGATGTTCTTTCCGGCCACCTACCAGCAGATCAGCGCCCTGCTCGCCGAGGATGCAGTGGTCGTCGTACGGGGCCGGCTCGACAAGCGTGACGACATCCCCAAGCTGGTCGCGATGGACCTCTTCCGACCGGACGTGACGGCCGCGCCGCGTGGGCCGGTCGCGGTGTCCCTTCCGGCCCCGCGGTGCACGCATCAACTGGTGGAACGGCTCAAGGACGTGCTCGCGACCCATCCGGGGACGACGGAGGTCCACCTGGAGCTGACGAACGGTGAGCGGCGCACGGTGCTGCGGCTCGATGAGAGACTGCGGGTGGCGGCGACCCCCGCGCTCTACGCCGACCTCAAGGCGCTGTTGGGGCCTGGGGCTGTGGGCTAGCGGGCGGATGATGCTAGGTGATGGTTCCCTGCATCTGACCCGCGGAGGTCAGTCCTGAGGCCGCGGCGTTGAGGGTCAGCGCGCTGGTCGCCTTGCTGTAGCCGAAGTAAAAGCTGACGCTGGACGTGCCGGCCGCGATGGTCACCGAGGTGACCGTCGCCCCATTGAGGGTGCTCGAGAAAACGGCATTCCCGTTTCCCCCACCGCTCTTCGACAGGGCCACCGTGATGCTGCCGGCGGCCAGGATCGCGTTGCCGAACTGGTCCTGTAACTGGACCGTGACCGGGCCGAGGTTCGCCGTCGCTGCTTGTGGGCCGGAGAAGGGCGCGCTGGTGAAGCCGAGTTGACTGGCGGTGGCCGCGGTGATGGTGAAGGCGCTGCTGGCGGTGCCGGTCAGGCCGGTGCTCGCCGCGGTCAGGGTGTAGCCGGTGCCGGCCTTGTTGATCGACAGGCCGGGGAAGGTGGCGGTCCCATTGACCGCAGCGGCGGTGGCGGTGCCCGACAGGGTGCCGCCCGCTGGGTTGGTCCCGATCGCCACCGTCACGCTGGCGGTACTGGCCGTGAGGTTGCCGAACTGGTCGAAGATCCGCACCGTCGGTGACGGGCTGATCGAGGCGCCCGCGACGGTACCGGTCGGCTGCTGACCGAACACCAGGGTCGTGCCCGCCGCGGCGGTGATGGTGAAGGTGCTGCTGGTGGTGGAGGTCAGGGCGGTGCT
>JBDUBV010000083.1:0-11710 GCA_040003795.1 Pseudonocardiales bacterium
CCGGTTCGGTGAGGCGATGGAGGTCGACGGTGTCGAGCTGGTCGCACATGACCAGTGTCTCGTGATCGCCAACGACCACCGCCGGTCGGAAGCCGGTCTTGCGCGCGCTGCCGCTGGTGAAGGCGACGATCCAGGTGCTCAGACTGAGCCAAGTCCGGCTGCAGGACACCGGCGAACCGGCGTCCCCTATGTTTCGTGGCCCTTCGCTCGGGCTGGCCGTCGGTAGACGTCACCCCGCATGCAGGGCGGCCTTGTCCTCTTCGATCGCCCGGATCTCGGCAAGGTCGACCGGATCATCCTTGATGGCGCGCGCTTCGGCGGCCGCGAGCAGGCGGCGTCAGTCGAGTCGAATTGCCGCGAGGGCGGCCAGGATGATCGGTCGGCACTCTGGCGCCAGGAGATCCCGAGTTCCAGAAGCAGGTCACGGGTGCTGGTCTGGACGACGGAGGAATTCGGAGCAGGTCGCGACGGTCGGGGGCGCTTTGCCAGGTGCGGATCGTCCCCGCAAGCGGATCGTGCTCGGCGTCGCGCCCCGCACGTTTCATGGACGACCGAGAGCGGTCGAGTGGTATACGAAACAGTCGGGAGCCGCCCGCAGATGGTGTCGGCGACGGGCGCGATGGCGACAGATGGACAGTGGTCGCTCTCCGGTGGCTCGGTCGGTGCCGGCCGGTCCCGTCGTCTCGGCGATGACGCGGGGTGCCTCGCGCAGGTCGCCCAGGACGGTGTCGAGGTCATCGTCGTCGTCTAAGTCAACGGCGGTCGCCTCGAGCGCGGCGTACTGCGCAGCGCGTCGGTCCTCGCGGTAGGACAGGACGTTGCAAGTAGCACTTGGCGGTGGTTACCGACTCGCTCGAAAGGCATGCCACCCGGCTTCAGGATTTTGACGACGGTGGGCCGGGAGACGCCGAGTAGGTCCGCGGCCTGCGGGGTCGTCACCGTGGTGGACTGCGGCGCAACGGTGACAGCGGGCCCACCGACGAGCCGCATCGACGACCTTGCGCAAGATCAGGTGAACCTCCTCGGGGATCTCCACCTGCTCACCGGGGATATGCGCTCGACGCTGCGCCGATACTCCCGGCATGGACTTCGAACCGATCCCCACTGCCCGGCTCCAGCTGCTCCCCGTCAGCGCTGACACAGCACGGGCCATCGTTGCCGGGAATCTCACTGGCCTTAGCCCAGCAGCAGGATGGCCGCACGAGGACACCGCGGACGGCCTGTCGATGGCGATCAAACATGGCCATCCCGCCGGCTGGATGGTCACTCTGGACGGCGAGGTCATCGGGGACTGCGGCACGCACGGCCGCGCCGACGACACCGGCACTGTTGAGATCGGGTACGGGTTAGCGGCTCCCTACCAAGGCCGCGGATACGGGACGGAAGTCGTGCAGGCGATTACCGACTGGCTGTCTGGACAACAGGGCGTTCACGTCGTTCGCGCCAGCACGCTGCAGGACAATGTGGCGAGCCGGAGAGTGCTGGAGAAGGCCGGCTTTCGGCTCACCGGATTCGATGAGGAGGATCAGGCCGTCTACGAGCGCACTGCATAGCACAGGCTTTCAGCCAGCCGGTCCGTCTTCCCACTGGGACGGCGCGTGATCAACAAACAACCGTATGGTTCTGGGGAGGCTTTGGCCGCTTACCGCATGTGGATCGGCTTATGACACCAGACAGCGCCTGAGCTGCGACCTCGGTGACGCGGTTACCGCCGCCGCAACTCCCGACTGGGCGATGCGAAGGTAGGAGCGCGAACCGTCCGCTCTCCCGGCGGCGCTCGGCCGGACCTGGAGCCGGTGCCCGGGCACGCATGAGGCCAAGTGATGCGGGATCGCTCCTGCGTGGTGAGTGGACCTCCGGTGGAGAGTGGACCTCCGGTGGAGAAGGTGCAACACCGCGGTGTTCAACGACAGGCTCGGCACTTGATCGCGGGCTTGAACGACGAGACCTGCTTCGCCGGCTCACGCACCTCGTTCGGGTTCCTCGGTGCTGGCACGACTCGGCTCGCGCCAGCACAGCCGATGGTGTGATGTCGCCCGCCGTGCACATCCACGGTGACGTCCACAGGCATTGCCCTGAGTGTCGAACCAGCCGGCTCCGCCTGCCAGCGTGGGACCGTGCCTGTCCACTACCGCCGGCCCGAGCCTTCGGCGACCGCCGTCGCACGGACTCGGTGGCAACGGCTGAGTGGACCCGGGGTAGTCGCGGCGCCGGGCACTGCGCCCGCTGGTGTCGGTGCGAGATCGGCAGGGCTCGACTTGCGGCTGGCCGGGGCGGCGGTGGGCGCCTGGCTGGCCACGCTGGGCTGTCTCGGCCGATCCCCGGCGCTGGCCGGCGCTGTCATCGCGGTCAGCTTCATCGGTGTGCTGATCGTGCTGAGCGGTCACCGACGGTTCTCGGCGGGGGTGGCACTGATCCTGCTAGGGGTGGTGGCTGCGGCGTCCGGCACGGGGCTGCGGATGTGGTCGCTCGAGCGCAGCCCGATGGCCGGCCTGGCTCGGCAGCACGCGGCGGTCACGCTGGACTTGGTGGTCTCCGATGACCCCCGAGCGCTGACAAACGGTTCGGTCTATGGCCCGGCGCAGGTGTCCCTGCGCGGCCGCGTCATCGAGGTAACCGCGCACGGGCGGACCCTCGCGGTGGGCGGCCGGGTCCTGGTGCTGGCCCCCGCGCAGTCCTGGGCGCGCCTGCTACCCAGCCAACGGTTGACAGCCGGCGGTCGGCTGGCTCCGGCTCGGGGTGGCGACCTGACGGTGGCGGTGCTGATGGCCCGCGGGCCACCGGGCAGGGTGGGCGCCTCCGCACCGCTGCAACGTGCGGCCGACCGGCTGCGGGCCGGCCTGCGGGAGGCCTGCCGTGACCTGCCGGCCAAGGAGCGTGGGTTGCTGCCCGGCCTGGTGGTCGGCGACACCAGCCGGCTCGACCCCGGCCTTGCCGAGGCGTTCCGGGTCACCGGGCTGACCCACCTCGTGGCGGTCAGCGGCACCAACTGCGCCATCGTGTGCGGCGCGGTGCTGCTGCTCGCTCGACGGCTGCGGGCGGGACGGCGGACGGCAGCGGTGCTGGCCGGGCTGGCGCTGGCTGGCTTCGTCGTGCTGGCGCGGCCGTCGCCGAGTGTGCTGCGGGCGGCAGTGATGGGTGCCCTGGGGTTGCTGGCGTTGGCGATAGGCCGGTCCCGGGCCGCGGTGCCGGGGCTGTGCGCCGCCGTGCTGCTGCTGGTGCTGATCAACCCCGACCTGGCCAGGTCCGCCGGCTTCGCGCTGTCTGTGCTGGCTACCGCCGGCCTGCTGGTGCTGGCGCCGGGCTGGCGCGACGCGCTGCGCCGACGGCGACTCCCCCGCGGCATCGCCGAGGCCCTGGCGGTGCCCGCCGCGGCCCAGGTGGCTTGCGCTCCGGTGCTGGCCGCCGTCGGCGGGCAGGTGGGCATCGTCGCGGTGCCGGCCAATCTGCTTGCCGTTCCGGCCGTCGCCCCGGCGACACTGCTCGGGGTCGCCGCGACGCTGCTGTCACCTGTGTGGCCGTGGGGCGCCGCGGCCCTCGCGCGATTGGCAGCCCTGCCCACCGCCTGGCTGGTGGCGGTGGCTGAGCACGGTGCCCGCGTGCGTGGCGGCTCGCTCGCCTGGCCGTCCGGCGCGCTCGGTGGGCTGCTCCTCGCAGCGTTGTTGGCGGCCGCCCTCGCCGTGGGCAGGTCCGCCGCCGTCCGGCGTGCCACCCTGTGCGCCGGTTGCGTGTTCGCCGTCGTCGCCCTGCCGGTCGGCACTGCGGCACCAGGGTGGCCACCGGCCGGATGGGTGCTCGTCGCCTGCGACGTCGGCCAGGGTGACGCCCTAGTACTCAACGCCGGCCCACACGCCGGTGTGGTCGTCGACGCCGGGCCGGACCCACGCAGCGTCGACCAGTGCCTGCGCCGCCTCGGGGTGCGGCGGGTCCCGTTGCTGGTCATTACCCACCTGCATGTCGACCACATCGGCGGTCTGGCCGGCGTGCTGCACGGCCGATCCGTTGCAGCTGTGGAGGTGGGGCCCTTGCACGAGCCTGCTCTGGCCTGGGCCGGTGTCGTCCGGGCGGCGCATTCGGCCGGGGCGGCACTCCTGCGCTCCAGCGTGGGGGAGCGGCGCACCGTCGGCGGTCTGCGGCTGCAGGTCCTGGGGCCCTTCGCCGCCTTCCACGGCACCCGGTCCGATCCCAACAACAGCTCCGTCGTCCTGCGCGTGCGGGCGGCCGGTCGCACCCTGCTCCTCGCCGGGGATGCCGAGGTGCAGGGGCAGGACGCACTGCTGGCCGGCGGCGAGGACCTGCGCGCCGACGTGCTCAAGGTGCCGCACCACGGTTCGGCCTTCGGCGACCCGCGATTCGTCGAGCAGGTGCACCCCGCCATCGCCTTGGTCTCGGTAGGCGCCGGCAATCCCTACGGCCATCCATCCTTGTCGGTGCTCGCGCGGCTGCGCAGGATGGGCGTCCGGACCCGGCGCACCGACCTCGACGGCGACCTCGCGGTGGCAGTCCGCGGGGGACGGCTCTACCTGGTCACGACAGGGGCACACCGCACCGGCCACAGGTCAACCGGTCGAGCGGCGGCGAGGGCGCCGCCGCCGCGCAGCCGTGCGACGATGGCCCCATGTCATCCGAACTACTCGCCCCGCTTCGCCTGGTCGCCGGCGACGAGGAGTTGTTGGTGTCGCGGGCGGTGGCCGAGGTCATTTCCGCAGCGCGGGCTGCGGACGCCGATGCCGAGTTCCAGGAGTTGGCAGCGGCGGATGTCACCGCTGGCGGGCTGTCGGAGTTGCTCAGCCCGTCGCTGTTCGGAGGGCGCCGGGTTGTCGTCGTGCGCGACGGCCACGAGGCCGGCAAGGAGGCCGCTGCGGCCCTTCTGGCGCACGCTGCCGACCTCGCCGCCGATCTGACCCTGGTCGTTACTCATGCCGGCGGTGCCAAGGGCAAGGGACTGGCCGAAGGACTGACCAGGGCCGGCGCCGTCGTGGTGCCCTGCGGCAAGCTGCGTCGGCCCAGTGACCGCCTGAGCTTCGTTCGCCAGGAGGTGCGGGCAGCCGGGGCCTCGATGGACGATGCAGCAGCCCAGGCCCTGCTCGACGCGGTGGGCACTGACCTCCGCGAGCTCTCCTCGGCATGCGCTCAACTGGTCAGCGACACCGCCGGGGCCATCGATGTGGCCGCGGTTGCCCGCTGTCACCGCGGCCGGGCCGAGGTGAGCGGGTTCGCCGTCGCTGACAACGCCCTCGTCGGTGATGTCGCGGGCGCGCTGTCCTCGCTGCGGTGGGCGCTGTCACTGGGGGTCGACCCGGTCCCCATAGCTGACGCCCTGGCCGACGGGATTCGCACCATCTCGCGCGTTGCCTCAACGCGCCGTTCCAACGGGCCGGCCGTGGCAGCCGCCCTCCGGATGCCGGTGTGGAAGGTCGAGCGTGCCCAGCGACAGGCGCGAGGATGGTCGGCCGAGGGATTGGGCCGGGCCATGAGCGTGGCCGCCGGCCTCAATGCCGACGTCAAGGGCAAGGCCGGCGACACCAGATATGCCCTCGAACGTGCAGTGCTGGCGATCGCGGCCCAACGGAGGATGCCGTGAGCGCCGAGCCAGCGCGGCCGCCCTTCTACGCCCGGCTGCTCCGGTTGCGCAACATCCACCCGGGAGTGGTGAGTTGCTTCCTGTTCCTCGAGGGCACCCTGGTCCTCTCCGGCCTGCTGGCGCTCGCCGGGCTGCTCAGCCCCTGGGTCGTGCTGGTGCTGCCGCTGGCAGTGGCGATGGCGGTGAAGATGAACGACCTGCTGGCCGGTGCGACCTCGGGCGCCGTGCCGGCCGGCCGTCCGGCCAGGCGCCGTGCCCGCACTGAGCCGTCGCTTTCCCAACTGGCGCGTCCCGCACGGGCGAGAGCCGACCGGCTCCACTCGGCGCGGACGTCCCGGACGTCCCGGACGTCAGCAGGATCCCGGGCGGCCCGGTCGGGCACGCCGACCTCACGTCACCTGCTGTCGCAGAAGCGGGCGGCGGATCAGGACTCGCAGGACTAGAGGGCTGCGGCCCGCCGGGCCATGGCCGACTTCTTGTTGGCCGCCTGGTTGGCGTGGATGACACCCTTGCTGGCGGCCTTGTCGAGCGCCCGTGCGGCGATGCGAAGCTCGGCCGCCGCCGTGTCGCCGTCACCGGCGTCGGCTGCGTCACGGAAGCGGCGCACCGCCGTCTTGACCGACGAGCGCACCGACTTGTTGCGCACGCGGGCCTGCTCGTTGGTGCGGTTGCGCTTGATCTGGGACTTGATGTTCGCCACGCGTGAGCCTCAAGGATTGTCGGGAGTGGGCAGCACTGACGGGGATCTAGGTCGTGCCGCGTCGTCGGCACAGGGTAGCAGCCAGCGTGTCCCGCGCTCAAAGTCGCCGGCATGGGACGATGGGGATCACCTCTGACGTACCCGAAAGCGGTTTGACTACGTGCCCTTCACCGATCCCGCCCGGATCCGGAACTTCTGCATCATCGCCCACATCGACCACGGGAAGTCGACCCTGGCCGACCGGATGCTGGAGCTGACCGGTGTCATCGACGCCCGCCAGATGCGGGCGCAGTACCTCGACCGGATGGACATCGAGCGGGAGCGGGGTATCACCATCAAGGCGCAGGCGGTCCGGCTGCCGTGGGCCGGTCATGTGCTCAACCTGATCGACACGCCCGGCCACGTCGACTTCACCTACGAGGTGTCGCGGTCGCTGGCCGCCTGCGAGGGGGCCGTGTTGCTCGTCGATGCCGCCCAGGGCATCGAGGCGCAGACGCTGGCCAACCTCTACCTCGCGCTGGGCAACGACCTGCATGTGATTCCGGTACTCAACAAGATCGACCTGCCGGCCGCCCAGCCGGACCGCTACGCCGAGGAGGTCGCGAACATCATCGGGTGTGCCGCCGACGACGTGCTGCGGGTCAGCGCCAAGACCGGCGAGGGCGTCACCGACCTGCTGGACAACATCGTCGCCGAGGTGCCGGCGCCCTCGGGTGACCCCGATGCCCCACTGCGCGCCCTGATCTTCGACAGCGTCTACGACGCGTACCGCGGCGTCATCACCTACGTCCGCGTCGTCGACGGGCACCTGACAACCCGCGACCGCGGCCTGATGATGTCCAGCCGCAACGCCCACGAGGTGCTCGAGGTCGGGGTGATCTCCCCGGAGCCCCAGGCACGTGAGCTGCTCGGCGTAGGCGAGGTCGGCTACGTCATCCCCGGGGTCAAAAACGTCCGGCAGGCCCGCGTCGGCGACACGCTGACCACCGAAAAGTGGCCCGCGACCGTGGCCCTAGGCGGATACCGCGACCCGCTGCCGATGGTCTACTCGGGGCTCTATCCCGTCGACGGGTCGGAATATCCGGATCTGCGCGACGCCCTGGACAAGCTCCAGCTCAACGATGCGGCGCTGGTCTACGAGCCGGAGACCTCGGCAGCGCTGGGCTTCGGCTTCCGGTGTGGCTTCCTGGGCCTGCTGCACATGGAGATCGTGCGCGAGCGGCTCGAGCGGGAGTTCGACCTCACGCTGATCTCCACCGCTCCCAACGTGGTCTACCAGGTGACGATGGAGGACGGCTCGGAGCTGACCGTCACCAACCCCAGCGACTGGCCCGAGAGCAAGATCGCCGATGTGAGAGAGCCGGTGGTCAAGGCCATGGTCATCGCGCCGAGTGAATACATCGGCGCCATCATGGAGCTGTGCCAGTCGCGGCGCGGGTCGCTGCTGGGCATGGACTACCTGTCCGAGTCCCGGGTGGAGTTGCGTTACACGTTGCCCCTCGGCGAGATCATCTTCGACTTCTTCGACTCGCTGAAGTCGCGCACCCGAGGGTACGCGAGCCTGGACTACGAGCCGGCCGGAGAGGCTACCTCCGAGCTGGTCAAGGTCGACATCCTCCTGCAGGGCGAGCCGGTCGACGCGTTCAGCTCCATCGTGCACAAGGACAAGGCCTATGCCTACGGCACGGCCATGACCGGAAAGTTGCGCAAGCTGATTCCGCGCCAGCAGTTCGAGGTGCCGATCCAGGCGGCGATCGGCTCGCGCGTCATCGCCCGCGAGAACATCCGAGCTATCCGCAAGGACGTGCTGGCGAAGTGCTACGGCGGGGACATCACCCGCAAGCGCAAGCTGCTCGAGAAGCAGAAGGAGGGCAAGCGCCGCATGAAGACCATCGGTCGGGTGGAGGTGCCGCAGGAGGCCTTCATCGCCGCGCTGTCCACATCGGACACGGACGCCAAGCGATGACAGCTCGGCTGATGTCGGTCAACGTCGGCTCGGCAGTGCCGGCACCGTACGGCAACCAGCCCGGGGGGCGGACGGCGATCGACAAGCGCCCGGCACAGGGGCAGGTCGCGGTGCACCGCCTCGGTGTGGACGGTGACGAGCAGGTGCACCCCGCTCACGGCGGTGTCGACAAGGCGGTCTACGCCTATGCCCACGAGGATGCGATCTGGTGGGCGGCGGAGTTGGACCGTCCGCTGTGGCCGGGTGCGTTCGGTGAGAACCTCACCACCGAGGGACTCGACGTCACCGGGGCCGAAATCGGCGAGCGCTGGCGCATCGGCAGCGCCGTGTTCCAGGTGGCCGAGCCGCGGATCCCCTGTAACGTGTTCGCCGGCTTCTGGGACGTGCCCGACCTGATCAGGCGGTTCACCGAGCGTGGCCGGCCGGGGGCCTACCTCAGGGTTGTGACGACGGGAACAGTCGCGGCCGGCGACCCGATCGAGGTGGTTCAGCGGCCCGGCCACGAGGTCACGGTGGGTGAGGTCTTCCGCGCCCGTACCGGCGAGCGCGATCTGGTGCCACGCCTGCTGGAGGCCGCCGAGTTGGCCCCCGACTGGCACGACTGGGCGCGGCGGGTGCTTCGGGGCTCAACGCGGCGACCGTGACGACTGGGGAGCCGGGCCGGTGACGTATCGCACCCGGCCGTCGTCAGGCCCGGCCGGCAGCCACCTGCCGGTCTTGGCCTTCCAGGTGTGACCCAGGTAGCTGACCTGCAACAGCCGGTGCTCCGGCGAGTGGGTGACCAGCCAGCCGGCGATGGCCCAGCCGCGAGTCGGGTCAGCGAGCGGGCGGTCAACGGCGTGCAGGCCGAAGTCGGTCCGCAGCTCGCCTAGCAACGTCGCGGGGTCGCCGCCGGGTTGCCGGATCCGGCAGCCGACCGCCGCCCCCGCCCGGCCGGTCAGCCCTTGGGACAGGGTCCGGGCCTGTCCCTCCCAGATCGCGTACGCTGTGCCGTCGGCGCTGCGCTGCACCCGCTGCGCGGCCGCTGCGACCGGCATCGTCTGCCACCCGGGGACGGCGGTCAGCCGGGCGTAGAAGGCGCTTGCGGCGTAGCGCGGATCCAGGATCTGCGCCTCGGTGCCCCACCCCTGCGACGGCCGCTGCTGGAACAGCCCGATCGAGTCGCGGTCGCCGTAGGCCAGGTTGTGGAGCTTCGACTCCTGCAGGGCAGTTGCCAGGGCGATGGTCACCGCATGGGGTGGCAGGCCCCGCCGCAGCCCGGCTGCCGCGATCGTGGCGGCATTGGTGGCCTGCTCGGGCTGCAGGGTGACGGTGAGCCCTAGTGCGTTGACCACACACTCGTCCGAGGGCTGCAGGACGGCCGGGCGGGACCACGTCGCCATGTGCTGCCCGACGAGTACCAGGCCGGCCGCCACCACGAGGGCCAGGCCGACGGCCAGGACAAGGCGGAGGCGGGCACTCATTCCCCCATGATGACCGGCTCTTCGACGGCGGGCACCCAGGACGGGTCGCGCTTGCCGGCCCGGGCTGCGATCCCCTCCTGGCCCTCCTCGCTGGTGAAGTGCCGCACCGACAATGCCGACAGCGCAGCGAGCTCGTCGGCCTCCGGGGTAGGCCGTGGCTCCCGGCGCAGCAATTCCTTGGTGGCCGCCAGCGCCCCGGGTGCGCCACGGACCAGCAGGCCCACGAAGCGGCGGACCTCGGCGTCGAGCTGGTCCAGCGGGACAACAGCGTTCACCAGACCGATCTCGATAGCTCGCCGCGCGTCGAGAGCCTCGCCGGTCAGGAACAGCTCCTGCGCCGCGCGAGGTGCCAGTCGGGTGAGCAGCGTCGAGGAGATCACCGCGGGCACGACACCGAGGCGCACTTCGGTGAAGGCGAACGTCACCGAGTCGGCACAGACCACGATGTCGCACGCCCCGAGCAGGCCGATCCCCCCGGCGCGGGCCGGTCCCGCGACGCGGGCCACCAGTGGCTTAGGCGCGTCCCAGAGGGCCTGCAGGACGGCGGGGAAGACGGCGGCCGGCTGCTGGGCGGCCGGTCCGCGGGCCTCCTTGAGGTCGGCGCCGGAGCAGAATGCCGGTCCCTCGTGGGTCAGCACGATGACGCGTACGCCGGGATCGGCGACCGCTTGTTTCAGGGCGCCCAGCAGCTCGGCCTGCAGTTGCCGCGAGAGGGCGTTGCGGTTGTGCGGCGAGTCCAGCGTGAGGGTTGCCACCCCGCCGCTGACTCGGTAGTACACGACTGCGGTCACGGCCCTCACCCTAGAACGCCCACAATGGAGGCGTGCCGAGTCAGCCACCCCCAGGAGGTCCCGCACCCGCAGACGGATGCCTGTCCGCCGACTCGCTGGCCGACCTGGGCCGGCGAGGTTTCGGGCTCTATGTCCACGTGCCCTTCTGCGCCACGCGCTGCGGCTACTGCGACTTCAACACCTACACCGCCCTCGAGCTCGGTGGCGCGGCGTCGGCGGCGAACTACGCCGACACCGCGCTTGCCGAGGTGCGTCTGGCGGCCAGAGTCCTCGGCGAGGGGGTTCCGAAGGTTCAGACGGTCTTCTTCGGTGGAGGTACCCCGACCCTGCTCCCCGCCGCCGACCTGGTCGGGCTCCTCCAGGGCCTACGCCGGGAATTCGAGGTGTCCGACGGGGCGGAGGTGACGACCGAGGCAAACCCTGAGTCGGTCGACGAGGCGTATCTCACCCGGTTGCGCGCAGGCGGGTTCACCCGGCTGTCGCTCGGCATGCAGTCGGCCCGTGAGCACGTGCTGGCGGTCCTCGAACGCCGTCACACCCCCGGCCGGGCGGGGGAGGTCGTCGCTGCGGCCCGCCGGGCCGGGTTCGACCACGTCAACCTGGACCTGATCTACGGCACGCCCGGAGAGACCGAGTCCGACTGGCAGGCGTCCTTGGACGCGGCGGTGGACGCCGGCGTCGACCATGTCTCGGCCTACGCCCTCATCGTCGAGGACGGTACGCGCCTGGCCGGGCAGGTCGCCCGCGGGCGGCTCCCTGCTCCTGACGACGACGTCCTCGCTGACCGGTACGAGCAGGCCGAGCAGACATTGAACGATGCGGGTCTGGGCTGGTACGAGGTGTCGAACTGGGCGGCCGACCGCGCTGCCCGGAGTAGGCACAACGAGCTCTACTGGGACAGCGGTGACTGGTGGGGCATCGGCCCCGGGGCACACAGTCATGTCGGGGGGACCCGCTGGTGGAACGTCCGGCACCCGGCGGCCTACGCCGACCGGCTGACGGCCGGGCGCTCGCCGGCGCAGGCCCGCGAGGTCCTTGATGCGGCCGCCCGGCGGACCGAACACGTGCTGCTCGGGCTGCGCCTGCGGGCCGGCCTGCCGCTCGACGTCCTGACTCCCGCGGGGGTGGCCGCGGCGTGCCGCGCTGCCGGCGACGGGCTGGTCGAGCCCGCACAGGTGGCGGCCGGCCGGGTCGTGCTCACACTGC
>JBDUBV010000084.1:0-11671 GCA_040003795.1 Pseudonocardiales bacterium
GCGTTATCCCGGATATTGCTGCTTGTGCCGGGTGATGCGGCGGGGAGGTCGGCCGTCTCTTCGGACCTTCTTGTGGGTCCTTCTCAGGGGTTGCGCCTTGTCGGTCGAGGGGGTTTACTGTTCACTGTGTTCGAACATATGTTCGAACACTCGCGTCGGCCCTGCGGCCGGTGCGGGCGGATCTCCTTCGCCATGACGTGGTCCTCGACCCCCGCGTCATGGTGCGGAGTCCACCGGATCGAGGCGCCGTGGGGAAGCGTCGCCTCGGTCCGGCTGCCGCCGCTGCTCGCCTTCCCCCGGCAGCGCATCTGGTCATCGGCTGTGCGGGGAGAGGGGTGTGCAATGACCCGGTTGTACGGCGATGCCGTCGACGACGCCGCTGATGTGCGGCGACGGGCCGACGAGCCTGAGCAGTTCCTGTGGCGTGACCGGCTCTATCTCGTCCAGGCAGTGCTCGGACACTGGATGGAGTCCGGCGGGTGGTGGCGCACGGGGGTGACCCGTGCCGCGCTGTCCGGCGAGCCGGACACCGGTGCCGCCGGTGGCGTGCTTGACGACGGGGAGCGGGAGTTCTGGCGGGTGGCTGCCGGCGCGGGCCGGCTCGGCAACACCGGAGTGTTCGACCTGTGCTTCGACTGGTCGCAGGGCCGGTGGACCGTCGTCCGGGTGCAGGACTAGCGATGGCCCGGGTGCCGCCGCCGGCTCGCCAGTCCGCTCTGGTACTGCTCTCCCAGGCCCGGCGGGCGCTGGACGAGGCGGCAGCCTTGGAGCGACCGGCTGAGCGCTATGCCGCCACCCATCTCGCCGCGTTGCGGGCCGCCGCGGCGGTGCTCGCCGCGCGGGCTCGGCCGGTGCCGGCCGGGCCGCCGCGCCGCTCGGCCCGGCCGACCAGTGCATGGGCCCTGCTGTGCCGGGTTGCCCCCGAGCTGACCGAGTGGGCCGGCTTCTTCGCCGCGGGTGCGGCCAAGCGGGCCGCGGCCGAGGCCGGGCTGCCGCGCTCGGTGACGGTGCGGGAGGCTGACGACCTGCTGCGCGACGCCGAGACGTTCCTTGCCGTGGTGGAGACCCTCCTCGGCCTGCTGGTCCAGCCGGTGCTCATCTCAAGCAGCCGGTGAGCAGTGCATGGCCGATCCGTTCGTGCACCTGCACGTCGCGTCGGGCTACTCGCTGCGGCACGGCGCCAGCGCGCCGCGAGTGCTGGCCGAGCGGGCGGCCGAGCACGGGATGGACTCCCTAGCGCTGACCGACCGCGACGGTGTCTACGGCGCCGTCAAGTTCGTCACGGCGTGCCGCGACGTGGGCGTGCGGCCGCTGTTCGGCGTCGATCTGGCCATCCCGGCCCTGGTGCCTGCACCACCGGCCCGTGCGGGGGCGGCCACCCGGCGCACCCCGGCCAGGGGTGGTGCGCAGGTCGACCCGCGGTTGCCGCGGGTGATGTTGCTGGCCCAGGACGGGCGCGGGTGGGCCTCGCTGTGCCGGCTGATCAGTGCCACGCACCTGGCGGGAGAGCGCAGCCGGCCGGTCACCTCACTCGACCTGATCGCCGCGCACGCGGCCGGGCTGTTCGTCCTGCTGGGGCCGGCCTCCGAGCTGGGCCGCGCGGTGGCCGCCCACCGTCCCGACCTCGCCCGGGCCGCGCTCGAGCGCTGGCGATCGGTGATCCCCTCTGCCGATCTGCTCGTCGAGATCGTCGCGCACCGGGGTCCCGGTGACACCGGACGGGCGGCGGCACTGCTCGGTTTCGCCGCCGAGGTCGACCTGCCCGCGGTGCTGACCAACGCCGTGCGCTACGCCGACCGGGCCGATGCGCCGACTGCCGACGTGCTCGACTCCGCGCGCCGGCTGGTCCCGCTCGGTCCCCGTACCGTCGACCGGGTCAACGCCGAGGGCTACCTGAAGTCCGGCAAGGAGATGGCCGATGTCGCCGCCGAGGTGTGCGGCCCCGACCGAGACGCCGCTCGCCGGCTGCTCGCCCGCACCCGCCACATCGCCGAGCAGTGCGCCGTCGACCCCCGCGCCGATCTGGGCATCGGAGAGGTCCACTTCCCCGAGCTGGCCGTCAGCGGGGAGCAGGGCGAGGCAGGAGCCGTGCTGCGGGCCCGGTGCGAGGCGGGGCTGGGCCGGCGGACCATGCCGTTCACCGCCGAGGTCGATGAGCGACTCGAGCACGAGCTCGGCATCATCGACGCGCTGGGCTACCCGTCGTACTTCCTGACCGTCGCAGACGTCGGTGACCTGATCCGCTCGATGGGGGTGCGCTGCGCCGCGCGGGGATCGGGCGCTGGCAGCCTGGTCACCTACCTGCTGGGCATCTCCGACGTCGACCCGCTGCGTTACCGGCTGCTCATGGAGCGCTTCCTCTCACCGCTGCGCAAGGCGCTGCCCGACATCGACATCGACGTGGAGTCGGCCCGCCGGACAGAGGTCTACGAAGCGGTGCTCGCCCGCTTCGGCGTCCAGCGGTGCGCGTGTGTGTCCATGATGGACACCTATCGCGCCCGGCACGCGATCCGCGATGTCGGCGCGGCGCTCGGGCTGCCACCCGGTGAGATCGACGCGGTGGCCAAGGCGTTCCCGCACATCCGGGCCAACCAGCTCAGGCAGGCGATGCAGGACCTGCCCGAGCTGCGGGCCAGCGGGCTGGGTGAGGCGCGACTGGCGTTGCTGTTCACCCTGGCCGAGCGGCTCGACGGGCTGCCCCGCCACATCGCCCTGCACCCCTGCGGCGTGCTGCTCTCCGACGCGACGCTGCTCGACCGCACGCCGGTGGAGGCGAGCTACCTGGGCTTCCCGATGAGCCAGTTCGACAAGGACGACGTCGAGGAGCTCGGCCTGCTCAAGCTCGACCTGCTCGGCATCCGGATGCAGTCGGCGATGGCGCATGCGATCAGCGAGGTGCAGCGGGTCGACGGCGAGCGGATCGACATCGACGCGGTGCCGCGCGACGACCCGGCCACCTTCGAGTTGGTGCGCTCCACCCGCCTGCTCGGCTGCTTCCAGATCGAGTCGCCCGGCCAGCGCGAGCTGATCGGCAAGTTCGGGCCCGAGACGTTCGAGGACCTCATCGTCGACATCTCGCTGTTCCGCCCGGGGCCGGTCAAGAGCGACATGGTGACGCCGTTCCTCGAGGCACGGCAGGGCTGGGCACCGGCCCGCTACTTCCACGACGACGTGCGCCCGGCACTCGAGCAGACCTGCGGGGTGGTCGTCTTCCACGAGCAGGTGCTCGAGATCGTGGCGGTGCTGACCGGCTGCACCCTGGCCGAGGCCGACGAGGTGCGTCGCGCCCTGGGTGACAAAGACGGCCAGGAGGATGTGCGGGTCTGGTTCCGCCCGGTGGCACTGGCCCGCGGTTACGACCTGGCCACCGTCGAGCGGGCGTGGGAGATCCTGCGGGCCTTCGGATCGTTCGGGTTCTGCAAGGCCCATGCCGCGGCGTTCGCCCTGCCCACCTACCAGTCGGCCTGGCTCAAGGCCCACCATCCGGCCGCCTTCCTAGCCGGGGTGCTCACCCACGACCCCGGCATGTATCCCAAGCGGCTGATCCTCGACGACGCCCGGCAGTTCGGCATCGCGGTGCTCGGGCTCGACGTCAACGCCTCCGAGGTGACCTACCGGGTCGAGCGGGTGGGGGTCTACGACGAGCCGCCGCCGGAGATCCTCGGCCAGCCGCCGCGGGCCGGGCCCGAGATGGCCGGCCTGACCGACGGACGGGCCTATGGCATCCGGCTGGCGCTGGCCGACGTCAAGGGCATCTCTGCGGCCGAGATAGCCCGGATCGTGGCCGGCCGGCCCTACCACTGCCTGGCCGACTTCTGGCACCGCGCGGCGGTCTCCCGGCCGATCGTGGAGCGGCTGGTGGTGGCAGGCGGGTTCGACAGCCTCTACGGCATCGGCACCTCGCTGCCGGTGCGCCGGCGGGGGCAGGTGACCCGGCGTGACCTGCTACTGCAGGCTGCCGAGTTCGACCAGTGGTCCCGGGGGGTGCGCCGGTCCGCGCGGGCGGCGGCGCCCCGCAGCCGCGCCGCCGCGGCGCCGGTCGACGTCCAGCTCGCCCTCGATCTCGGCGACGACCCGGCTCACACCAGCCCGTCGGGCCTGCCCGAGATGACCGGTGCCGAGCGGGTGCGCGCCGAGCTCGACGTGCTGGGCCTCGACGCGAGCTGCCACGTCGTCGACTTCTACGAGCCGTTCTTCGCCGCGGTCGGGATGACCCGGGCGCGCGACCTGCTGCACTGTCGCAGCAAGGCTGAGGTGCTCGTCGCCGGGGTCAAGGTCGCCACACAGACGCCACCGATCCGGTCCGGCCGGCGAGTCGTCTTCGTCACCCTCGACGATGCCACCGGGCCGGTCGACGCGACCTTCTTCGAGGACGCGCAGGTCGGCTATGCCAGCACGCTGTTCCATTCCTGGCTGCTCGTCATCCGCGGCGAGGTTCGGCGCACCGGCCGGCGCGGGGTGTCGATCCGGGCGACCGGCTGCTGGGAGCTGCCCGCCTTGCGTGTTGCATGGGAGCACGCCGGTCTGGCCGGGGTCGTTGCGGCCATGCAGGCACCGGCCGTGCTCTCCGAGGAGGCGGTCCACGGTGCGGCGGAGAGCCGGTCGGATCGCCCGGTGACCGCCCGTCCCCCGGCCGCCTCGGGCGGCCGGGCCGTCTTGGTCTCGGCGACCGGGTTCCGGCTCTCGCCGTACGCCGACATCAAACCGGCCGGCGAGTCGCCCAAGGACGCCCCGCGCAAGCTGTGGCACTCGAGTCCGGGCAGTTCCGGTGGCTGATCCGGTGGCGCGGATACGCTCGGCTGACCCGATGGCACAGTTGTGGCGGCCGGCCAAACCAAGAGGAGAACCTCTGTGGCGGAGCTCGACAGGGCACACACCGCCCCGCGCACGGCTGCGGTCTGGGCGGTCCTGCGCGCCGAACTCGACCGCCGTCCCGGTGTCTCGTTGCGGGTGCTCGACGCCGGCGGCGGCAGCGGCCACTTCGCGGTGCCACTCGCCGAGCTCGGCCACCGGGTCACCGTCGTCGATGCCAGCCCCGACGCGCTCGCCGCCCTCGAACGCCGGGCCGCCGAGCGCGCGGTGGCCGACCGGGTCACCGGGGTGCAGGGTGATGCCGACACCGTCCTGCAGGTCGTCGGGGCGGCCAGCCAGGACCTCGTGCTGTGCCACAGCCTGCTCGAGGTGGTCGATGACCCGGCGGCCGCCCTCGGCCCCATCGCGCAGACCGTGCGGCCCGGCGGGTGCGCCAGCGTGCTCGTCGCCAACCGCAACGCCACAGTGCTGTCGCGGGCCCTCGGCGGGCACCTTGGCGACGCGCTCCGGGCGTTGCAGGACCCGGCCGGCCGCTGGGGGGAGGCCGACACGGTGCTGCGCCGCTTCGACCTGCCCGGGGCAGCCGCGCTGCTGCGCGCCACCGGCCTGCACGTCGAGGCGGTGCACGGCGTCCGGGTCGTCGCCGACCTGGTGCCCGGAATCCTGGCCGACGCCGGGTCCGGTGGGCTCGATGCCCTGCTGGAGCTGGAGCTGGCCGCCTCGGTCCAGTCACCGTTTCGCGAGATCGCCACCCAGTTGCATCTTCTGGCCCGCCGGCACTGACCGCATGAGGACACGTTGAGCCGCTCCGGCCCCCCGCCGATCGGCCCGGCTCCCGGCCCGGCCGCCGACGACACCGGTTGCCCGATCCTGCACGTCGACATGGACGCCTTCTACGCCAGCGTCGAACTCCGCCGCCGGCCCGACCTGCGCGGCAGGCCGGTCATCGTGGGGGGCAACGGCTCTCGAGGAGTCGTCCTGTCCGCGACCTACGAGGCCCGCACCTTTGGGGTGCGTAGCGCCATGCCGATGCTGCGGGCCCGCCGGCTGTGCCCGCAGGCCACCATCGTGGCTCCCGACTTCACCGCGTACACCCAATCCTCTCGCGGGGTCATGGAGGTGTTCCGGTCCATCACGCCGCTGTACGAACCGCTCTCCCTCGACGAGGCGTTCCTCGACGTCAGCGGGGCCCGGCGCCGGCTGGGCCGCCCCGTCGCCATAGCAGAGCTGATTCGCGGCCGGATCGCCGACGAGCAAGGCATCACCTGCTCGGTAGGCGTGGCGAGCACCAAGTTCGTCGCCAAGCTCGCCTCCGCCCGGTGCAAGCCTGATGGGCTGCTCGTGGTACCCCCCGACGGCGTAGTGGCCTTCCTGCATCCGTTGCCGGTGGCAGCGCTGTGGGGGGTCGGTGGGCGCACCGAGGAGCAACTGCTGCGGCTGGGGCTGGGGACGGTCGGCGACATCGCCAACACCTCATTGCGCACGCTGCGCCGCGCCGTGGGCGAAGCCGCGGGCACTCACCTGCATGCGCTGTCCTGGGGACGCGACGAGCGCAGCGTCGTGCCCCATGAGCCGGACAAGAGCATCGGGCACGAGGAGACCTTCGCCACCGACATCGACGATCCGGAGATCATCCGGCGGGAGTTGCTGCGACTGGCCGAGCGCACCGCCGCCCGGCTGCGCGCCACCGGCCAGGTGGGGCGCACGGTGAGCATCAAGGTGCGCTTCGCCGACTTCAAGACGATCACCCGGGCCCGGACGCTCGACGTGCCGACCGATGTCGGGCGGGAGATCTACGACACCGCCGGGGCGTTGTTCGACGCCCTGGGCCTGCAACGCGCCAGGTTGCGGCTGGTCGGCGTGCGAGTCGAAGGCCTGCTGTACGGTTCCGCCACCGATCAGCAACTGCTGTTGGGCGCCCCGGAGCACGGCTGGCGCGAGGCCGAGCGGGCTGTCGACCGGGCCAGCCGACGCTTCGGCGACGGTACGGTCCGGCCGGCCGTGCTCGTGGAGCAGTCGGGCGGTGCGGGCCGGCGGAGGACGACGGGTCGGGGCCGGCCGGTTCCGCCAGGTATATCACCTGCAGCGGGTGCCCCCGCCGAGGGTTCCGACGGGATCGGATGACCAATTCTCCCCCTTCATCTTTCACACGCGCGTGTGCACTCGTAGACTCGGCGGGTACGACTGCGCACTAGGCGCCGTTGAGCCACCGTCGGGCAGGGGAGGAGTCCATGCCTCTCTCAGAGCACGAGCAGCGGCTGCTCGATCAGATCGAGCGCGCGCTGTATGCCGAGGACCCCAAATTCGCCTCCGCCGTGCGGGCCTCCGATCCTCGCAATCGGGCCCGCCGGCGCCTGTGGCAGGCCGGTGTGCTGTTCGTCATCGGCATCTCGTGCTTGTTCGCTGGAGTGATCAATACCCGGCTCGGCGTCATCGTCGGCGTCGCCGGGTTTCTCATCATGTTCGGCGCAGCGGTGCTGGCGGCCACCAGTTGGAAGCGGATGAACGGTCGCGAGCCGCTGCGCGTCGTGGGCACCGACCGGCCGGCCAGGTCGCGGCCACGCAAGCCCTCCCTGCTCGACCGCATGGAGCAGCGGTGGCGCCGCCGCGACGACAACCGCGGGCGCTGACCTGAGTTCTGCTACGACCGCGAGAAGCTGAGCCGCTCGAGGGCCACTCGACGGCCCCGGGCCAGGGCAGCGTCCATCCGGTCGAGGACGTCGGCGATGCCCATCCCGCTGCGCTGGCCGGCGAAGCGAATAGCCGACGGCGGGAACACGCGGGCCCGCAGCGCCGCCCGGCGGTTGGCCGATGCCAGCATGGCCGAGCGCAAGGCACGCACCGTCGCCACCAGATCGTTCGCGGCCGGCCGCCGCGCCGAGTAACGGGCCTGCTCCTCTGCCGCTGCGAGCAGGCGCAGGGTGGCAGCGGCGGTCTCGTCGAGCGACATGTCGGTGGCCAACCGGCGAGCGGCCACCCGTGGGGTCCGTGCCTCGTCGATGAGCTGGCCGAGGTCGTAGGCGGTTGCCATCACCTCGTCCCACGCGGCGTTGACCGCCGCCCGCGGGTCCCGGCCGGCCGCGTGGCGCAGCCGCGCCAGGCGTGCCACCAGCCGGCAGACCAGCGGTGCGAGCGCGAGGAGCACCGCGACCAGGGTGCCGAGCAGCCACTGCACCGTGTGGTCGGCGGGCGGCGCCTGCTTGGGCGCCAGGGGCGCGGCAGCGGCGCTGGGCCGGCCCTCTCTGTCCTCACGGGCGCTGATCTGGTGGGCCTTGTTGGTTTCGCCCTCCTGCTGGGGGCTGCTGGTGGTGCCTGCGCCCGTGCCGCTGTTGTCCGGCCCGGTCGCGGAGTAGGGCAGGAACGTCTGCCGCCCGGTGTTACCCAGCGGGGTGGGATCCCAGGCGATCCAGCCGGCATCGGCGAAGTAGACCTCCACCCAGGCGTGAGCATCGTTCGTGGTCACCGACCAGTAGCCGACCTTGCGCTGGCCCTTGGTGTAACCGATGGCGACCCGGGCGGGAACGCCGGCATAGCGGGCCATCGCGGCCATTGCCGAGGCGTACTGCTCGCAATAGCCGGCCTTGTTGTCGAGGAAGTCCAGCAGGGCACTCCCGCTGTTGCCCGGCGAGGTGCTGGTGGTATAGCGGAAGCCCTTGGTGCCGTCGCGGAAGTAGTTGTACAGCGTGAGAGTCTTCTCGTACGGGGTCTTCTTACCGGCGACGATAGCATCGACCCGGGCCTTGATCTGCGGGGCGTTGGGGACGTTGACGGCACCGAAGCCGGCCTGAAGGCGCGGGTCGGCCTCCGGCGCCCGCTTGAGCAGGTCGAGCAGATCGGCGCTGGACCGGTCCGGTGCCACGGAGTCGAAGGTGTAGGACAGATCGCGGGTGTTGGTTCGCCTGGTGAAGACCGTGCCGGTGCGTCGGTCGTAGCGCCAGTCGCCCGTGACGCCGATCTTGGTGGGGACGGCGTAGGCCGGCAGGTACTGCGACGCCGCCAGTCCGCGGACCTGGACCGAGGTGTGGATCTTGCGGATCGGCACCGCGGCGCTGATCCCCGTGCCCGGCAGGCCGTCGCGCACCGGCTTGGCCTGAGCGGTGTCCAGTGCCGATCCTTGCTTCCATCCGTCGAGGGTGAAGGTGTCCAGTGTCGTCAGGCGCAGGTAGAACGGTTGCGCGTCATTGGTCCTGACCCGGAGCAGCTCGATCGGCTTGGGTCGGACCAGTTGCCCGCGCAGGGAGGTGATCGGGTTGACGCCCGCGGAGTATCCGCCGCCCGGGCCGCCGGGTCCCCCGCCCCCGCTGCCGGTCAGCCCGGCCAGGCTGCCGGCGTGCACGAAGGGCGTGATCACCGGGGCTACGACGGCGATGCCGATGGCGGCGGCACCGATGCGCCGCCCGACCGCGGCCACCGGCGAGGACTGCATCGGGTCGGGCCGCCAGCCGTCGCCGTCGCTGGAGGTGGCCGTTGAGCTCCCGCTGAACGGCCGGCCCCAGCGCGTGATGCGTTCGCGGCCCTCGGACAGCAGCAGAAGCAGGTAACCGGTTGCCGACACCGTGAAAGCCACCCAGCCGATGCCGTCGCGGGACACGGCGACCGGGACGGCGAACATCGCCAGCAGTGGGAGGCCGGTCAGCGCCGACCGGCGGAGGCTGACCGCCAGCGCGTCCACGACGATCGCCACGGCGCCGATGCCGAGAACGGTGATCAGCAGCAGGCCGCGCCGGGTCGGTACCGGGACGGCGAGCTGAACGATGTCGCTGGAGGCCGCTGACAACAACTGCCGTAGTGCGCCGATCGTCCCGCTCGTCGGGATGACGCCGAGGATCTCCGAGCCGTTGCCGAACAGCGCACTGACCAGCAGGCCGAGCACCCCGAGGTTGATCAGCGGCACGAGTCCCCCGGGTGCCGACAGCCGCCGGGCAGCGATGCTGGCACCGGTGATCACGCCGACGGTGAGAATCGCGAAGCCGAACCAGGCCCAGGTCTCGAAGAGCACTCCCAGCGGTGCCGCCCCCAGCAGTGAGGCCACTCCGCACATCGCTGCGATCCGGAGTCGGGCGTTCACCGGGCGCCTGCCCAGGAGCCGGCTGCGTTGGGGGTCGCGGCCATGGGCCACAGCCGGGGAAGGGAGGCGCCGTGGCGGGCGACCAGCACCCGCCACCCGCCGTGGCGCAGCCGGTTGGTGACGATCTCGAACTCCTCGCGGGCGTCGGCGGCCTGCCTCGGGGAAAGCCCGACCCAGGTCGCGCAGTCGAGCAGGATCGCCACCCCCAGCGTGGAGCGGCTCAGCGAGCGGCTGACCAAGTCGGCGTCGTCGGGGTCGAGCCAGCCGAGCACGGCGACCACCATGCCCTCGCCGCTGGTGCGGCGCAGCACGTCGACCACCGGAGCGATCGTGCGCCGGTTGGAGGCACGGACCTCGGAGAGGTGATCGAGCAGCAGGCCGGCCGTGTTCGCGCCGCGCGGCGCGTTGAGATCGGTGGCGGAGTCGGTCAGCAGGCGCAGGGAGTAACCGTCGTGTGCCAGGTGCACCGCGACGCTGGCTGCGGCGCTCACCGCCCACTCGAAGCTCGAACCCGGACCGTCCCCGCGATGGGCGCTGGCGCGGGTGTCGAGAGCGACTGCCGCGCGGCTCTGCCAGGGCTGTTCCTCGCGCCGCACCATCAACTCACCCACCCGCGCCGTCGAGCGCCAGTGAACCTTGCGTAGGTCGTCGCCCTGGTGGTACTCGCGGGTCGCCGCGTCGTCCTCGCCCTGGGTGGCCACCGATCGGGCCCGGCTGTCGCCGCCGCCGGCCCAGTCACCCCCGAGGCGGACCGGCGGCAACGGATGCACCACGGGGGTCACGGTGAGCGTGTCGACGCTACTGAAGGACCGGGTCAGCTCGACCATGCCGAACGGGTCGGTCAACTGCACCGACAGCGGCCCGATCACGTACCGGCCCCGAACGTCGGCCCGCACCGGGTACTGCACAGAACGAACGCCACGTGGGCGCACCCGGTCGAGCACGAAGCGTGGCCGCCCACCGAGGGAGTAGGGCAGGGTGTCCTCCATCAGCAGCAGCCCGGTGGGCAGCCGCGACACGTTCTCCAGGCGGAGCACCACCGCGGAGCGCTGGCCGACCGGAACCTGGGCCGGGTCGAGCCGGCGCGAGCAGGCCAGCCGGTAACGCGTGCGGGTCACCACGGCGAGGGCGACGAGTGGCAGCACAGCGAGGAAGACCGCTATCCGCAGCAGGTCGCGCTCGTGCAGGATCGCCGCGCATACCGCGGCCGCACCTCCGGCAGCGAGGAAGCATCGGCCGCGGGTGGTCAGGCCGGACAGTGCTTCGCGCACTATTCCTCCCGGCGGCCGGCCGGCACGGGGATCCGGGCGATGATGTCGCGGACCACCGACTCGGTGGTGCGCCGGGCGATCTGCGCGTCAGCGGTCGGCAGCAGGCGGTGCGCCAGCACCGGGCCGGCGAGATCCTGCAGGTCGTCGGGCAGCACGTAGTCACGGCCGTCGAGCGCGGCGATCGCGCGCGCCGTCCGGACCAGGTGCAGGGTCGCCCGGGGGGAGGCGCCGAGGCGCAGGTCGCCGGACTGCCGGGTGGCAGTGACCACCTCGATGGCGTAGCGGCGCAGCGGCTGGGATATGTGCACGGCCTGGGCGGTGGCGATCAGGCCGCGCACCTCGGTGGCGTCGGAGACCGGCTTGAGATCGTCGAGCGGGTCGGTGCGACCGTGGGCGTCGATCATCTCCAGCTCGGCGGCGGCGTCCGGGTAGCCCATGGCGAGGCGGGCCGTGAACCGATCACGCTGGGCCTCGGGCAGGGGGTAGGTGCCCTCCATCTCGATGGGGTTCTGCGTGGCGA
>JBDUBV010000085.1:0-11582 GCA_040003795.1 Pseudonocardiales bacterium
CACCACACCACCGCCCGCCTTCGCGATCAAGTCCAGAGCCCCACGAAGCGCCACGGCTGCGACGCCTTTGCGCCGGTGATCCCTGTCGACGAAGAAGCAAGTGAGGCGGTAGTCGGGCGCCTTGTCGAGGCCTGCGTTGTACTCCTTCAGGTGGTAGATGTCAGGAAGCTCATCCGGAGAGCCGTACTCGCACCAGGCCACCGCGGCGTCACCGTCGAAACCAACGCCGCGTGTGCCTTGCCTCGGCGAACCAGACGCTCCTTGTAGGCGCGGTTACCCCTCGGAGTCTCGCCCCTTTCGGCGCACGCCGGATGGAACCAGGTGCACCAACAACGATTCCACACGCCATTGTGCTTCTCCGCCAGGTGGACGAAGGCATCCCATGTCGCGGCACCGAGTGGCCTGATCGCATACTCGCTCATGGCATCTCCCTGGATGGCTCAGAACAGTTGATGGATGAAGGCAGTGCAGAGCGCTCGAAGTAGCCGTTCACGCCTATCAGCTATCGGACGAGACTGACAAGGATAGCCAGGTCGAGGTCAGCCCACGCACGGTCGGCAGTCAAGTCCTGGGGTGATTCGCTATGCACAGCCAGGCTAGGCAGCAGCGTCGCCCAGCGAGAGCGTGCGTCTACCAGCGAGCGAACGCATCGCGCCGGCGAGTTCGGCGTTCGCCTCGAGAACCGGCTCGATCGCGACACCTGCGGCTGCGAGCAAGCTCGCGAACTCGGCCTACGTCGATGTCAACGTCCACGAATGTGCCGATCACCTCTGCGAGATTCGCTGCGCCCGTCGTGCCCAGAGCCACAATCGCTGATGCGTCCAAGACAGTCATTCATCAGTGACGGCGAGTTGGCGCAACTCCGTGGCAGCGTCCTGGCTGACGTTCGAGCAGGGCCCTGAACCAGCCAGACGAAGATGCTTCCCAAGCACCAATGTGGCATCCACAGTTGCCAGTCCTACACCGGGTGACCGAGGAGCTCGGCGTAGACCGCGCGAACGGTGCGCACGGTCGACGCCTCGGTCGGCAACCGGGCGGCCGCCTCCCTGCCGAGGGAGATCAATGTCGCGGCATGCGCCGGGTCGTCCAGCACGCCGGCGATGGCGCGAGCCAGCGCGGCCGGGTCCGATGCCGGCACCAGGTCCGCGCCCCGGCCGACCAGGCTGGGGACGCCACCGACCGCGGTGGCGACGAGCGGGCTGCCGGCGCGCAGCGCCTCCTGGACCGCCAGCGGGCTGCCCTCCCAGATGCTGGAAGACACCACCACGTCGGCGGCCGCCAGCAGGTCGGCCAGGTCGTGCCGCCAGCCGAGCAGGCGTACGGGCGCGCCGAGCCGGGTGATGGCAGTCGCCAGCGCCTCGCGGTCGGGCCCCTCACCGGCCACCACGAACAACGGGGACGGCCGCCGTCCCCCCAGGAGGTGCGCCGCCGCGATGAGGTGGGGATAACCCTTCTGGGCGTGCAACCGGCCGACACTGAGCACCAGCGGCCGGTGGCCAGCGGCAAGGTCGTCGCGCACCGCGGCGGGGCTGCGCGCCGGCGGCCGAAGCGGCGGCCCGGCGACCGGCCCGGGGCGCACGTCGCGGCCGCCCGCCGAGCGAATGAGCGCCTCGAGGTCCGGCGAGACGCACAGGCTGACGTCGGCCCGCCTGGCCGCCACACGCCGCGCGATCGCCGACATCACGCCTAGCGGACCACCGCTGAGCGGGGCGTTGTGCCAGGTCAGCACATACGGACTGCCTCCGGGGGTGGCAACGGCAGCCACCAAGCCGGCGCGCAGTCCGTGGGCGTGCACCAGCGCGGCGCCGCCCACCGCTGCGCGCAGGGCCAGGACGGCGCGAGTGTCACCTACCGGCCGCGGGCCGGCGGCGATCTCGACCGGCACGAAACAGGCGCCCGCTGAGGCGAAACCGAAAGTGTCCTGAGTAGACCGCGGCCCACAGACGGTCACCTGAACCGCGGCCGCGGCAAGGCTGACAACCAGCGAACGGACGTGGGCGCCGGTGCCCCCGCTGCTGGTGGCCAGCACCAGCACTATGCGCTCAGCCACCGGCCGGCCCACGCCGGGCGAGAACCGCCACAAGGTCGGCCCGGCACAACCACCAGGCACCGGCGGTGAAGATCACCAGGACGGTCGTCACCACGAGCACGACCTGCCCGGCCACCGCCGGCAGACTTCCCCCGCGGACTACACGCGCGGTGAACAGGCCGGCCGCGCCGCCGAGGACGCCGCCGCACAATCCCGCTGCAGCCACCCTGGCGAGGCCGGCAAAGGCGGGGGATCCCGCTCGCTGGGCGACGGCCAGGGTCAGCAGCAGGGCAAGCGCCGTCATCCCGACGGAGTTGCCCCACGCGAGGGCCAGCACCCGGTCGGCCGGGGGCAGTACGCGCGCCAGCAGCAGGTCGGCGAGCACCACGACGGCCCAGCCGGCGACACTGGCGCCGGCCACCGCCCGCGCCCTGCCCTGGGCATACAGCGCGCGGGACAGCAGGGCGTACATGCCGTAGCCGACCAGGCCCGGTGCGAGCGCTGCGATGCCCGCGGCCAGGGGCGCCACACTGGGGGCGCCGGGTGCGCTCTGGACCACGATGGCGGCGATCGGGTGGGCGGCCGCGACGAGCACTGCGGTTGCCAGAGCGCAGCCAAGCACCACCGCCCGCAGCGAGGCGGCGAGCAGCCGGGCGTAGCCCTGCCGGTCGCCGGACTCCCACGTGGCAGTCAGCCGGCCGAAGACCGATGTCGCGACGGGGACCGCCACGACCGCCCATGGCAGCAGGAACACCGTCTGGGCGAAGACGAACACCGTCATCCGGCCGGTCGGCACCCCGGCTGCGTTGCCGAGGATCAGGGTGATGGCAACGGCCGCCTGCTGTGCGGCCAGGACGACCACAGCGGCACCGGCGAAGGCGCCGGCCCGCACCGCCATCCCGGGCGGGAAGCGCAGGCGCGGGCGGGCCCGCAGGCCGGCCCGGGCAGCCGGCCACACCAGGGACAGGGTGAGTGCTGCCACGCCAAGCGTCGTGCCCACTGACAGCACGAGTTGCCCGGCGGTGCTCACGTTCGCGACGTCGGCGCCGCGAGGAGCCACGACCGCGTACGTCAGGTACGCGGCGATGACGACCATGCTGGACGGCAGTGGCGCAAGCGCCGGCCCCCCGAAGCGGCGGGAGGCTTGCAGCACACCGGTGAGCACGACCCCCACGCCGTACAACGGCACCTGCGGCGCGAAGACCCGCAGCATGGTGGCGCCGACCCGCACGGCGTCCTCGCCGCAGCCGGTCTTGTGCGACAGCAGGACGCGAGCCAGTGGATCGGCACCGGCCGCGACCAGCACGGCCAGGGGGATCAGGACGAGCAGGGTCCAGGTGAGCAGCGCCGCGGCGCCGTCGCGGACCCGCGACCAGTCCCCCGTCTCAGCCGCCCGGGCGAGCAGGGGCACCACCAGGCTGGCCAGCGCTCCCCCCGCGACCACCTCGAAAACGATGTTGGGCACGGTGTTGACCGCCTGGTAGGTGTCGCCGAGACAGGTGGTGCCGACCGTCCGGCCGAAGACGAGGATCCGCCCGAACCCGGCCAGCCGAGCCAGCACGGTCAGCCCGGCGATGAGGGCGGCGGCGCCGACCAGCGTGCGGCCGGCCGCCGGGCCGGGCCCGCTCACGCCCGGGCGAGGGGACGGCGGCGTCCCAGCGCGTCGATCTCCCGGAGCACCCGGGTGCGCTCGATCACGCCGGTGAAGCTGATCCGCTCACTTGCCCCGGTGAGCGCGAGGAGAACGGCCAGGAGTCCGGCGCGACCCGCCCGGCCGGTGCTCGCCGCAAGGCCGAGCCCCACGATCGCACCGATCGCGTTGGCCCCGGCGTCACCGAGCATGGCGTGTTCGGCGAGGTCGTCGGGCAGCGCCGCGGCGGCCGCACCCATCGGGCCGGCCAGGATGTCCCCCGCCGGGCCGGCCAGCAGGGGCAGCCCGAGCAGCAGGGCAGCCTTCAGCGCTCGCCCGGGCCGCAGGTCGACCAGGTTGACCAGGTTGGCGGTGCCGGCGATGACCCCGCCGGTGACCAGCGTGTCGATTGGCCCGGCCGCCACCGCACGACCGGCAAGCAGACCGGCAGCCCCGACGCCGACCAGTTTGGCCAGCCCGCCGCTGAGCCTGCCCTCCGTCGCCGCCGACAGGTGTCCGCGAAACCCCTTGTCGCCGGGGTGCGCCGGCGCCAGATCGTCATAGCTGCCGAGTGCACCGGCGGCAAGGCCGGCGAGCGCCGCGGCCCTGCCCAACTTCGATCGCGGGGCCCCGCCGCAGGCGGTGGCCGAGGCGGCCACCGCCAGTAGCGGACCGGCGAGCAGGCTGACCGACCGGCCGCGGAAGTTGGGGCGTTGCAACCGCTCCCTCATCCCGGCGGGCGCCCGGTCGCCTGCGGCGAGCAGCGCCCGGGTGGTCGCGGCCCCGGCGGCCGCGAGCAGCAGTCGACGCCGGGCCGTCACGGCGCGATCGGTGGGACGCGGGAGGTTGCCCCGCTGCCGATGCCGTACTGCCCGCTGCTCGCCTTGGCCTCGGCGGCCAGAGCGAGCACGACGGCGACCTGGCCGGCCGCGAAGTTGAGGTCGTCGACGGTAGACATCCGCTTGGCGATGCTGTCGTCGTTGCGCACGCCCGCGACGGTGTTGCCGTCGCCCTTGACGGAGTCCCCGGCAAGGACGGTGGCGCGGCCCGGGCGGTCGAACTCGCTGGCGAAACCCAGCATGGCGGCGTTGCGCGGCTTGCTGCCGGAGCCGGTGAGCGGCGGCGGGGCGATGATGACGGCCAGGTCGGCCGTGTCGGTCTTGCCGTCGAATGACGTCAGGCCAAGGCTCTGGAAGCCTTGCAGGATCGCCGATCGGCTGGCCGGTGGCACTTCGGCGTCCTTGCCTCTGGCGAGCACAGCACCGAGCAGGGCGCCGGCCTGCACCGACCCCTCGGTGGTCTCCGGAAGCTGCACCCCCGGCGGGAGGAGTTGTGACACGAGGGCCTTGATCTCGGCCGACCGCTTGGGGTCGGTGAAGTCACTGGCCAGGCGCACCCGCGACACGACGGTGGCACCGGCCAGGCCGAGGTCGGTGACCACCGCGTCGCGCTCGACGGTCGAGGCACCGGGGCCGGAGATGACGGTGACCGTCTTGCCGGCCAGCCGGCGGGGCAGCAGGGCCGGCGCGACCTCGTCGGCGAAGGAGTCGGTCTTCTGCGACTGGGTGCGCAGGTCCCGCAGATCGTTGCGGAGCCCCTTGTTCTCGGTTGCCAGGCCGCTGACCCGGCTCTTGAGGTTGTTGAGGACCGGCCCCTTGAGGGCAGTGGTGCCGAGAACGACGCCCACCGCCAGCGCGAGGAAGACAGCGGTCAGCGACACGATGTGGTAGCGGAAGTCGATCAATGCGACAGGCCCTGTATCCAGTAGACGAGGCCGTCCCACAGGTCGGTGAAGACGGTGAGGTAGGAGCGCCCGATATCGGACGCGCCGAGGGCCGCGGTGATGGAGATCATGGCGGCGAGGACGAGGACAAGCAGCGGCCACGCGCCGATGCGCTGGCGGTAGAGGCGGCTCACGCCCTTGGCGTCGATCAGCTTGCCGCCCAGCCTCAGCCGGGTGAGGAAGGTCGAGGCCATGCCGGCCCGGCCCTTGTCGAGGAACTCGATCAGGGTGGCATGCGTCCCCACAGCGACGATGAGATCGGCCCCGTGCTCGTCGGCGAGCAGCATGGCGATGTCCTCGCTGGTGGCGGCCGCGGGGAAGGTCAAGGCTTTGACGCCGAGGTCCTGGACGCGCGCCAGCCCCGGCGCGTGCCCGTCGGGATAAGCGTGCACGACCACCTCTGCGCCGCACCGCAGCACTTCGTCGGTGACCGAGTCCATGTCGCCGACGATGAGGTCGGGCCGGTAGCCGGACTCGGCCAACGCATCCGCACCGCCGTCGACGCCGATCAGGACCGGCTTGAACTCCCGGATGTAGGGCCGGAGCACGCGCAGGTCCTGCCGGTAGTCGTAGCCCCGCACGACGATGAGGCAGTGCCGGCCCTCGAGGTCAGTGGTGATGTCGGGCACGCCGACTCCGTCGAGGAGCAGGTCGCGCTCCCGGCGCATGTACTCCATGGTGTTTGCGGCGAAGGCCTCGAGCTGGGTCGAGAGCCCTGTCTTGGCGTCGATCATGGCGGCGGTGACGCTGTCGGCGTCGTGACGGAAGCCGGTGGCGACCAGGGTGGTGCCGAGGTAGAGCGAGTCGCAGTCGAGCCGGACGACCTGCCCGTCGGACACCTGCTCGAATACCTTGCCACCGACGGCGTCGAGGAGCGGGATGCCGGCCCGCACCAGCACCTCCGGTCCGAGATTGGGATATCGACCGGAGATGCACGGCGAGGCGTTGACCACAGCCGCCACCTTGCAGCCCACTAGGGCGTCGGCGGCGACCCGGTCGAGATCGACGTGGTCGATGATGGCGATCTCGCCCGGGCGCAGCCGCTTGGTGATGCGCTTGGTACGCCGGTCGAGCCGCGCCACGCCGGTAACGCCGGGCAGCGAGGGCGCCCGGAAGCGGCGCAAGGGGGCAAGCTTCATCAACCTCAGTGTGTCATCGGGATGCGCCGTGCGGGGAGACCGACACCGCCTTGTCGCCCTGCGGCCCCTGCGCGATGGCGAGCAGCTCCTCGGCGTGTGCGAGCCCCGTGTCGCTGCTGTCGAGACCGGCCAGCATCCGGGCCAGCTCGCGGATCCGCTCCTCGCCAGCGACCTCGCGCACCCCACTGGCCGTGACCGACCCGTCGTCGTCCTTGACGACCACCAGGTGCCGGTCGGCGAACGCGGCGACCTGTGGCAGGTGCGTCACCGCGAGCACCTGGTGGGTAGCCGCCAGGCGGGACAGCCGGCGGCCCACCTCGACCGCCGCGCGGCCGCCGACGCCGGCGTCGACCTCGTCGAAGACGAGGGTCGGCACCTGGTTGGCTCCGGCGAACACCACCTCGACGGCCAGCATCACCCGGGACAGCTCGCCACCCGAGGCACCCTTGTGCAGAGGGCGGGCGGGCGCGCCGGTATGCGGCACCAGCAGGAGATCCGCCTCGTCACAACCGTCGGGGCCCACTGCCACGCGCTCGCCATCGAGGAGCAGGCTCGGCGCACCCGCAATCGCCGGTCGGTGGTGCACGTCGACCTGGAGCCGGGCATGCGGGAGGGCCAGGTCCGCCAGCTCGGCGGTCACCTCCTCGGCGAACCGCGCCGCAGCCTCGCCACGGGCCGCGGACAGGGCGGTCGCGGCGGTGCCTAGCCGCTCGGCGAGCGCGTCGCGCTCCGCGGTGAGAGCGGCCAGCCGCTCCTCGGAGCTGTCGAGCTCGTCGAGCCTGAGGGCCGAGGCTTCCGCCCAGGCGATGACGCCGTCGACCGTGTCGGCGTACTTGCGCAGCAGCCTCGACAGCACGGAACGCCGGTCGTTGATCTGCGCGAGGCGGCCCGGGTCGGCGTCGAGCGATGCGGCATAGGACGCCAGCTCTGTCGCGATATCACTGGCCAGATAGCCGAGCTCCCCCACCCGCTTGGCCATCTCGGCGAGCGCCGGGTCGTGAGCGGCGGCCACGTCAAGCGCCCGGTGCGCCGCTCCGAGCAGGCCGGTCGCGTCGGCCTCGTCGGTGGCCGGATCGGCGACCAGCGCCGCCGCCGCGCTGGCGGCAGCTCCGCGCAGGGCGTCTGCGTGTTCGAGCCGTTGAGCCTCTGCTCGCAGCACCTCGTCCTCGCCGGGCTGCGGGTCGACCGTGGCGATCTCCGCCAGACCGTGGCGCAGGAGGTCGGCCTCCTGGCTGCGCTCCCGCGCCTGGGACGTGCGCTGGGCGAGATCGGCGGCGACTGCCTGCCAGTGCCGGTAGATCTGCCGGTGCGCCGCCACCAGATCGGCCACCGCGGCACCGCCGAACCTGTCGAGTGCTGCCCGCTGCTCGCCGGGGCGCAGCAGGCGCAGCTGTTCGGCCTGGCCGTGCACGGTGACCACTTCGTCCCCGAGCGCGCCGAGCAGACCCATCGGCACGCTGCGCCCGCCCAGGTGGGCCCGGGACCGGCCCTCCGCCGAGACCGTGCGGCCGGCCAGCAGGGTGCCGTCGTCGTCGAGCTCGGCGCCGGCGTCGAGGGCTCCCGCCAGCACCCGGTTGTCGTCGGGCAGCCGCAGCCGGCCGTCGACGAAGGCCTGCCGCTCGCCGGCCCGCACCCGTCCGGTGTCGGCCCGGCCGCCGAAGAGCAGGCCCAGGCCGGCCACGACCATCGTCTTGCCGGCACCGGTCTCGCCGGTCACCACGGTCAGGCCCGGACACAACTCGAGAGTGGCGTCGGCGATGACGCCGAGGCCCCGGATCCGCAGCTCCTCGAGCACGCAGTCGAGACTAATGGCACCGTACGACGATGTCGTACGGCTCGCCCCGACGGTGAGCCGTCGCGGCGCGTCACTACTGCGCAGCGTGTCACCTACCGCGATGGGCGGGTCCTCAGCCGCGGAAGCCGTCGACCGGCAGGCGAAACTTCTTGACCAGTCGATCGGTGAACGCCTGCGGATAGAGACGGACCACCCGCACCGGCTGGTCGCCGCGGCGTACCTCGACCACGGAACCTGGCTCCAGTGACACGGTCCGCCGCCCGTCACAGGTGAGCACACCGTGGCTGCCCTCGGGTGCCACTTCGATGGTGAGCACCGATGTCGGCGCGGTGACGAGGGGGCGGGAGAACAGTGCGTGGGCATTGTTGGGCACCAGCAGGAGCGCCTGGACGGTGGGCCACACCACCGGCCCGCCGGCGGAGAACGCGTATGCGGTCGAACCGGTCGGCGTGGCGCACACAACTCCGTCGCAACCCCATCGCGACAGCGGCCGCCCGTCGATGCTGACCAGGACCTCGATCATCCGCTCCCTGCTGGCCTTCTCTACCGACGCCTCGTTGAGGGCCCAGCAGTCGGAGGCGACCGACCCGTCGCGGCTCACCGTGACGTCGACGGTCAGCCGTTCGTCGACGTCGTAGCTGCAATCGGCCACCCGCTGCACGGTCTCGTCGAGGTCGTCGACCTCGGCCTCCGCGAGGAAGGCCACCCGGCCCAGCTTGATGCCCAGCAGCGGCGTGCCCGCCGGCCGGGCGAACTCCGCAGCGCGCAGAAAGGTTCCGTCACCACCCAGAGCGATCACGATCTCCACGTCGCCCGCGGACACTTCCTCGGCGACCGCCTCGGCGTCGGCCAGTGCCAACTCCGCGGCCTCTGACTTCAGTACGCGCAAGGCGAAGCCCCGGTGGCGCAGACGCTGGGCGAGCCGGGCGGCGTGCTCCACGACGTCCGGGCGCCCGGTGTGCGTGACCAGCAGCGCCGTGCGGCTCATCCGCCCACCGTCACGGCTGTGAGGGTCGCCGGGTCGGCCGGTGGCGCTCCGACACGCAGCCACAGGAAGAACTCCACGTTGCCCGCCGGACCGGGCAGCACGCTGCGGGACACGCCGGCGACGCCCAGGCCGAGTGCCGCCGCGGTCTCGGCCACCCCGAGCACGGCAGTCGCCCTGCGCTGCGGGTCGCGTACGACCCCGCCCCTGCCCACACCGGCCCGGCCGACCTCGAACTGCGGCTTGACCATCGGCACCAGGTCACCGCCAGGGCGTAGGCAGGACGCCAGCGCGCCGAGCACCACGCCCAGGGCGATGAACGACAGATCCGCGACGATGACGTCGACCGGTCCGTCGGTGTGCTCCGGTGTCAGCGTCCGTACATTCGTCCGGTCGAGGACCCGCACCCTCGGGTCCATCTGCAGCGACCAGGCGAGCTGCCCGTAGCCGACATCGGCGGCCACCACCTCGGTGGCCCCGCGGCGGAGGAGGACGTCGGTGAAGCCCCCCGTCGACGCCCCGGCGTCAAGACAGCGCCGGCCGTCGACCGTCAGGCCCTTGGCCGAGAAGTCATCCAGTGCGCCGGCCAGCTTGTGGCCGCCACGGGAGGCATAGGAGGGAGCGGTGTTGGTGTCCGCCACCAGCAATGCAGTGGCCGCGGCGACGCCGGTCGCCGGCTTGGTCGCCGTCTGCCCATCGACCCGAACGCGGCCGGAGGCCACCAGCTCGGCCGCCTGTGCCCGGGAGGCGGCCAGCCCGCGTCGTACCAACTCTGCATCCAGGCGGGCCCAGCGGGTCACGGCTAGTCCCGCTCGACGGCGTTCAAGGTGTCCTGCAGGTCGGCGTGCACACGTTCGTAGTGCTCGACATGAGCCTCCACCGCAAGGTCGTCGAGCTCGTCGAGGTGACGCAATGCATTGTCGACCCGGTCGTCACCGGTGCTGTCGACGGGAGACTCAGCCGTCATGCGCCACCTCTCCCCGCGGGCTTGCTCGCCGACTTTGCGGCTGCCTTCTTGGCCGCCGACTTGGCAGGTGCCATCTTGGTGGGCGCCTTCTTGACAGCGGTTTTGGCTGGTGACCTCACTGGTGACTTCGCCGTCGACGATGGGGCGCGGCGCTCAGCCTCCAGCGTCGCCAGCCTGCGGGACAGCGCGGTCACCTCCTCGCTGGTCGCCAGGCCGACTCGGCCGAGCGCGCGGTCGACCTCGAACCTGACGAGATTCGCCAGCGCCTCACGGTTGCTTCTGCTCGTCTCCAACAGCTCCTCGGTAAGCGAGGACACCTGGCCTGCAGTGGCCTCGCCCTGTGCGGCGAGCGCTTTAGCCGCGGCGAGGACGCGGCGGCGTGGCACTTCAGCCACCGAGTTGGCGATAGCCAGGTAGTCGCGGACCGCCTTGCGCATTCGGCACCTCCTTGCCTGTGTTGTCCTCAACCACGCTACCGGGGCGGCAGGGTGCCGCGCCCGCCGACGGCCTGCCGCGATACCCTCGCGAGCCGGCACGCCCGATCACATCCAGGGGTCAGCCACGATGCCAGGGTCAGCGAAGGCGAACGTGCCCTCCGCGACGTTGCGGCGCGGCTGGCCGGCGTCGACCCCGACCTGCGCGATCAGCATGCAGTCGACGCACCTAGAGGTGTGATGTGCCGACATCGTTGTCCGGCTCACGGTCGGCAGCGACGATCTCGGTGGCGCTCACCCAGGGCTGCCTCAGCCCGCCGGGGCGTTCGCGTCGGGGCTCTCGATCGACGCCAGCGTGATCGACCTGCCCAAGCCCCCTCTGCTCATCTGAAGCCCGTCGTCGTGCGGCTCGCCGTTGGCAAGTCGAGATCGCGCAGGGCGGCCGCCGCGGCGGCCCCTGCCGCCCGGATCGCCTGCGGCTGCCCATCGGCGGACCACGACGCCCCGCACAGCGCCCGCAGCGCGTCAACAGCGTCCTCGCCCGACCCCGACAGCAGCAGGGCGTCACCGACCCGGCTGGCCGTAAAACCGGCGCAGGTCGCCTCCTTCTCGCCGCAGGTGACCGCAGGTTGCGGCTGGAGTAGGCCGGCCACGTCGGCCGCGACGTAGGTCGGTCGCTGCCCCCGGGGTGCTGCAACGAGCAGCCCCGGAGTGGTGAGACCGGTGAGGACCAGCATGCTGTCGGCACCCGCCGCCACCGCACCCTCGATGTCGGTGTCGAGCCGGTCGCCGACGACCAGCGGCCGGCGGGCGCCGGTGC
>JBDUBV010000223.1:0-3425 GCA_040003795.1 Pseudonocardiales bacterium
GCCATAGCGGTTTTCAAGACCGCCGCCATCGGCCACTAGGCGAGCCCTCCCGTACGAGCAAGATACCGGTCACCGCCGCCGGCCCCGGTGGTGAGTTGCGAGGCAGAGGTGGACAGATCTGCGGTCCGTCAACCGACTTGTAATATTCGCCCCCATGAGGCGCAGCGCTGCTCCCTGGCTGAGCCGGCGATGAAGGCGGTGACGCTGCCGGCGTTCGGCGATCCCGAGGTGCTCACCTGGGCCGACGTCCCCGATCCGGCGCCGGGACCGGGCGAGGTGCTCATCGACGTGGCCGCCTCCGCGGTCAACCGGGCCGACGTGATGCAGCGGATGGGGCACTATGCCGCGCCGCCGGGGGCACCGGAGTGGCCGGGGCTGGAGTGCAGCGGACGGATCACCGCTGTGGGCCAAGGCGTGACCGGCTGGTCCGTCGGCGAGGAGGTGTGCGCGCTGCTGTCGGGCGGCGGGTACGCAGAGCAGGTCGTCGCACCGGCCGGGCAGCTGCTCCCCGTCCCGCACGGAGTGTCCACTGTGGATGCGGCTGGACTGCCGGAGGTCGCCTGCACCGTGTGGTCCAACGTGTTCACGGAGGCGTCGCTGCAGCCGGGCGAGGTCTTCCTCGTCCACGGCGGCTCGAGCGGGATCGGCACGATGGCGATCCAGCTGGCGGCCCGGCACGGCGCCCGGGTGTTCTGTACGGCCGGCAGCGAGGTCAAGCGGGCCCGCTGCCGCGAACTCGGTGCCGAGGTCGCGATCGACTACCGCGAGGAGAACTTCGTCGAGGTCCTAAGCGACGCAACCGAGGGCCACGGCGCCGACGTGATCCTGGACAACATGGGTGGGTCCTACCTCGGGCGCAACGTCGAAGCACTGGCCACCGGCGGGCGGCTCGTCGTCATCGGCCTGCAAGGCGGCCGGACCGGCGAGCTGGCGCTGGGCACCCTGCTGGTCAAGCGGGCCTCGATCCTGGCCACCTCCCTGCGCTTCCGGCCCGCGGCGGACAAGGCGGCGATCGTCGCAGCGGTGCGGGCCAACGTCTGGCCGGCCGTCGAGTCGGGGCAGGTCCGGCCGATCATCGACCGCAGGGTCCCGATGACAGAGGCGGCGCAGGCGCACCGGGCGCTCGAAGCGAGCGAGCACATCGGCAAGATCCTCCTGGTCGTGTGAGCCGGTGCGCCGTGGGCAATGATGGGTTCATGTCCCAGCCCACGAGCGGATCAGCCGCGGCCGCCGTACCGCCGGTCGTCGTCGTCAGCGAGGACGGCCAACCGGCGCCTATGGCGGCGCCCAGCGGCCCGGCCGAGATGGTGGGGCAGCCCGCCAAGGTCATGCGCATCGGCACGATGGTCAAGCAGTTGCTGGAGGAGGTACGCGCCGCGCCGCTGGACGAGGCCGGCCGCAAGCGGCTCAAGGAGATCTACGAGGCCTCGATCATGGAACTCGCCGACGCGCTCGACCCGGAGCTGACCGGCGAGCTGCAGCGGCTGGCCCTGCCGTTCGGCGAGACCACCCCGACCGAGGCCGAGCTGCGGATCGCCCAGGCCCAGCTGGTGGGCTGGCTCGAGGGCCTCTTCCACGGCATCCAGATGACGCTGTTCCAACAGCAGTTGGCCGCCCGCGCGCAGCTCGACCAGATCCGCCAGGCCGCGCTGCCGCCCGGCTCCGCCCCACCCCAGGGGCCTCCCATGGGGCCCGAGCCCAGCGGGCCCTACCTCTAGAACCACCGCTCCAAGACCTCGGCGACGGCGTCGTCGTCGTTGCTGCCGATGATCTCGTCGGCCGCAGCAAGCACGTCCGCATGGGCGTTGGCCACCGCGTAGCACCGCCCGGCCCAGGCCAGCATGGGCAGATCGTTGGGCATGTCGCCGAAGGCCGCCACGTCGCTTGCCTCGATGCCCCGGTGTTCGGCCAGGGCGGCCAGGCCGGTGGCCTTGGTGACGCCGGCGGCGCTGATCTCCAGCAGGCCGTCGACACTGGAGTGGGTGAGTGTCGCCCGCTCGCCCACTGCTCGGCGGGCGCTGTCCAACAGGTCGTCGGCGTCGAGCTCGGCATGCCGGACGAGCAGCTTGGCGGCCGGCAACTCGTGCAGCCTGGCCGGCTCGACCACGCTGACATGCGGGTTGTTGCGGTCCCACCGCGGGTGGTAAGCCCGCTCGCGGCGGAAGCTCTCGCCGTACTCGACGGCGAACGCGGCTTCCGGAAGCTCCCTGCGTACGGCCTCGATCACCTCACGCAACGTCGTCACATCGAGCAGTTGCTCCATGACGACACTGCCGGCACGCAGGTCGTAGACCAGCGCGCCGTTGGCACAGACGGCGACGCCGTGCCGCCCGATGGCCTCGGCTACCTCCGCCAGCCAGCGCGGCGGGCGGCCGGTGACGACGACGAGCGGGACGCCGGCGTCCTCCGTACGGGCCACCGCCGCTGCGGAGCGGGCCGAGATGGTGCCGTCGGAGCGGACCAGGGTGCCGTCAAGGTCGCACCCGATGAGCCGCGGTGTCACGGGGCGGTCAGCACCTCGCGTCCCAGGAATGGCTGCAGCGCCTTGGGCACCCGCACCGAGCCGTCGGCCTCCTGGTGGTTCTCGAGCAGCGCCACGATGGTGCGGGTCGAGGCCATCAGGGTGCCGTTGAGGGTGGCCACGTGCTGCGGCTTACCGTCGGCGCCCCGGGTGCGGATGTTGAGGCGGCGGGCCTGGAAGTCGGTGCAGTTCGACGTACTCGTCAGCTCCAGCCACCGCTGTTGGCTGGGCAGCCACGCCTCGCAGTCGAACTTGCGGGCGGCGCTGGTCCCGAGGTCACCGGCCGCGACGTCGATGACGCGGTAGGGCAGCTCCAGTTGGCCGAGGAAATCCTCCTCCCAGGCCAGCAACCGCAGGTGCTCGTCGTAGGAGTTCTCCACCGTGGTGAAGGAGAACATCTCGACCTTGTCGAACTGGTGCACCCGGATGATCCCCCGGGTGTCCTTGCCGTAGGAGCCCGCCTCGCGGCGGAAGCAGGTGGAGTAGCCGGCATACCTCAGGGGCGCCTGGCTGACGTCGATGATCTCGTTCATGTGCCGGGCTGCGAGGGCCACCTCGGAGGTTCCGACGAGATAGAGGTCGTCGGCTTCGAGCCGGTAGACCTCGGGCGCGTGCTCGCCGAGGAAGCCGGTGCCTTCCATCGCCTCCTTGCGCACCAGGGCCGGCACGACTGCGGGGGTCAGGCCTGCCTCGACCGCGTGGGCCATGGCGAGGTTGACGAGGGCGAGTTCGAGCAGGGCGCCGATGCCGGTGAGGTAGTAGAAGCGGGCGCCGGAGACCTTGGCGCCGCGTTCGGTGTCGATGGCGTGGAGCTCTTCGCCGAGGTCGAGGTGGTCGCGTGGGTCGGCCAGGTCGGGCTTGACGCCGACCTCGCGCAGCACGACGTAGTCCTCCTCGCCGCCGG
>JBDUBV010000086.1:0-11532 GCA_040003795.1 Pseudonocardiales bacterium
ATCACGAGCCTGCACTACTACTTCCCGTGGGCGATGAAGGCACTGATCAAGTGGTCGGTGTTCTGCCTGGTTACCGGGCGCCGGCCGCGGATCGACCTGGACACCCACCGGTACTTCGAGGTCGCCGACCGCGAGGACCTGACCTACGAGGAGAAGCTCGCGGCCTACCGGGTCATCGCCGACGGGTACTTCCAGACCGAGCGCTATGCCGACTTCTGCGCCAGCCGGCTGCCCGACCTCGACGAGATGGTGCTGGAGTGGGTGGCCGGCCCGGACTTCGCCAGGCTGCTCGCCGACACGGTCAAGGCGACCTATCCACCCGAGGAGCATGACCGCTTCCAGGCCCATTTCATCGGGCTCATCCGAGCGTGGGTGAGCGACCAGCAGAGCCCCTCCCAGCCCGCGCCAGCGACCGAGCGGCGGTAGTCTGAAGCCTGCCGAGCTCCCGACGACGTGGGCCAGGCAGTGAGCGAGGTGTGCGCTGAGCGGCTCCGTAGACATCGAGCACGCGGCGGGGAACAGCGAGCAGGCCGACTACCTCTCGGCCTACTACCGGCACGTCGCGCCCGACGACCTGGTGGGCCGCGACCCTGCCGAGATCCGCGGCGCCGCATTCTCCCAACGCGACTTGGCCCGGCAGCGGGTCGAGGGCGAGGTGCTGATCGGCGTCTACAGCCCGACGGTGGGCGTCAACGGCTGGGAGTCGCCACACACCATAGTCGAGATCGTCACCGACGACATGCCGTTCCTGGTCGACTCGGCAGTCGCCGAGTTGACCAAGCACGACATCGGCGTGCACCTGGTCGTGCACCCGCAGTTCGTCGTGCAGCGCGAGGTGCTCGGCCGGTTGACCCGGGTGCTGGGCAGCGCCGACCCCGAGCACCCGCCGCCGGGGACAATGGTCGAGTCCTGGATGCACCTGGAGATCGACCGGCAGGCCGACGACGGCAGCCTCGACCGGATCGGCAACGACATCCGCCGGGTGCTGATCGACGTCCGGGAGGCGGTCGAGGACTGGCCCCGGATGCGCCAGACCGCTCTGCAGGTGGCCCGCCAGTTGCAGTCGCACGCGGTGCCGCTGCCGGCAGAGGAGCTCAGCGAGGCCGCCGACCTGCTGCGCTGGCTGGTCGACGACCACTTCACCTTCCTCGGCTACCGCAAGTACGCCGTGGTCGAGCACGAGGGCAAACAGGTGATCGAGGCAGTGCCCGGCAGCGGCCTGGGGATCCTGCGAAGCGACTCGATGAGCCGGCACGCGCTGGAGGACATGCCGGCGGAGACCCGCGAAAAGGCGCTGGCTCCCCGGGCGCTCATCGTGACCAAGGCCAACTCGCGGTCGACGGTGCACCGGCCGGTCTACCTCGACTACATCGGGGTGCGGACCATCGACACCAGCGGCAAGGTGGTCGGCGAGCGCCGGTTCCTGGGCCTGTTCGCGTCGGCGGCATACCTCGACAGCGTCCGCAAGCTGCCGGTCGTGCGCCGCAAGGTAGCAGAGGTGGAGGCTCGCTCCGGCTTCTCACCGCGCAGCCACAGCGGCAAGGATCTGCTGTCCGTCCTGGAGACCTATCCCCGCGACGAGCTGTTCCAGATCTCGGTCGACGACCTGTACGAGATCGTCATGGGCGTCCTGGCACTGCAACAGCGCCGCGAAGTGCGGTTGTTCGTGCGCCGCGACGACTTCGGCCGATTCTGGTCGTGCCTGGTCTACCTCCCGCGGGAGCGCTGGAACACCGACGTCCGGCTGCGCATGCAGCAGATCCTGCTCGAGGAGTTGCACGGCACCTCCATCGACTACACGACGCGGGTGAGCGAGTCGGTGCTGGCCCGGTTGCACTTCGTCGTACGGACCCCGCCGGGCCAAGCCCACCCCCTCGACACCGAGGCGGTGCAGCGCCGGCTCGCGCAGGCGACCCGCACCTGGGACGAAGGCCTGTACGACGCGCTGGTCGACCGGGTCGGTGAGGAGCACACCCCCGCGCTGATGAAGCGCTACGCCGACGCCTTCCCCGAGGCCTACAAGGAGGACTTCCCTGGCGAGACCGCGGTGGCCGACCTGCGGCGGCTGGAGATGCTGGAGGAGTCCGACGACCTCGGCATGAGCCTCTACGCCCCACCCGGCTGCGGTCCCACGGAGCGGCGGTTCAAGATCTACCGGGTCGGCGCGTCGCTGTCGCTGTCCGACGTGCTCCCGCTGTTTCAGGCGCACGGCCTGCGCGTCGTCGACGAGCGGCCCTACGGGCTCATCCGCGACGACGGCAGCAACGCCTGGATCTACGACTTCGGGCTCGAGCCGCTGACCTCACGCGCGGCCCCTGACCAGGTGAGCGAGAACTTCCAGAACTCCTTCGCGGCGGCCTGGCGCGGCGACTCCGAAGTGGACGGCTTCAACGCCCTGGTGCTGACCGGTGGCCTGACGTGGCAGCAGACGGTGGTGTTGCGGGCCTACGCGAAGTACCTCAGGCAGATCGGCACCCTCTACAGCCAGGACTACATCCAGCAGGCGGTGCGGTCCAACGTCGAGATCGCCCGCGGGCTGGTCGAGCTGTTCGGGGTGCGGTTCGACCCGGCGTTCCCGGCGGCGGGTCGCTCGGCCCGGGAGGCCGAGATCACCGCCGAGTTGGGCATCGCCCTCGACAAGGTGGTCGGCCTCGACCAGGACCGCATCCTGCGCAGCCTGCTCGCGCTGGTCGGCGCCACAACCCGCACCAGCTACTACCAGCGGGGCACCGATGGGCGGCCCAAGCCCTACCTCGCGCTGAAGTTCGACCCGCCGGCCATCCCGGACCTGCCGCGGCCACGGCCGCGGTACGAGATCTTCGTCTACGGCCCGCGGGTCGAGGGCGTGCACCTGCGCTTCGGGCCGGTGGCCAGGGGCGGGCTGCGCTGGTCGGACCGGCCCGAGGACTTCCGCACCGAGGTACTCGGGCTGGTCAAGGCGCAGATGGTCAAGAACACCGTGATCGTGCCGGTCGGCGCCAAGGGCGGCTTCGTCGTCAAGCGCCCACCAGCCGGCGGCGACCGCGAGAGCGTGCTGGCCGAGGGAGTCGCCTGCTATCGCATGTTCGTCTCCGCACTGCTCGACGTCACCGACAACCTCGTCGGCGGGCAGGTGGTGCCTCCGCGCGACGTGGTCCGGCACGACTCCGACGACACCTATCTCGTGGTGGCGGCGGACAAGGGGACCGCGACGTTCTCCGACATCGCCAATTCGATCTCGGCCGCGTACGGCTACTGGCTCGGCGACGCGTTCGCCTCGGGCGGCTCGGTCGGCTATGACCACAAGGCGATGGGCATCACCGCCCGCGGGGCATGGGAATCGGTCCGGCACCACTTCCGCGAGATCGGCCATGACGCGCAGTCGGCCGACTTCACAGTCGTCGGTGTCGGTGACATGTCCGGGGACGTGTTCGGCAACGGCATGCTGCTGTCCGAGCACATCCGCGTCGTCGCGGCCTTCGACCACCGGCACGTCTTCCTCGACCCCGATCCCGATGCCAAAATCTCCTACGACGAACGCCGGCGCCTCTTCGACCTGCCCCGATCGAGCTGGGGTGACTACAACCCCACGCTCATCTCGGCAGGTGGCGGGGTATACCCGCGCACCGCCAAGTCCATCCCACTGTCCGGGGAGGTGCGCCGGGCCCTGGGCGTCGACGCGACGATCAGCGCCGCCCTGTCACCGGCCGACCTGATCCGCTGCATCCTCACCGCCCCCGTGGACCTGCTCTGGAACGGCGGGATCGGGACCTATGTCAAGGCGGTCGGCGAGTCCCAGGCAGACGTAGGGGACAAGGCCAACGACACAGTCCGGGTCGACGGCGCGGACCTGAGGGTCAGGGTCGTCGGTGAAGGAGGGAACCTCGGGCTGACCCAGCGCGGGCGGATCGAGTACGCACTGGCGGGGGGCCGGATCAACACCGACGCGATCGACAACTCGGCCGGCGTCGACACCTCCGACCATGAGGTCAACATCAAGATCCTCCTCGATGCCGCGGTCGCGAACCCGGCGGACGCCCTGACAGTCGGCGGACGCAGCGCGCTGCTCGGGGAGATGACCGAGGAGGTGGCAGCGCTGGTCCTGCGGGACAACTACGACCAGAACGTCGCATTGGGCAACGCACGCGCCCAGGCCCACGCGATGCTGTCGGTGCACGGGCGTCTGATGAGCGACCTCGAGCAACGCGGCCGACTGGATCGGGCGCTGGAATTCCTGCCCGACCCGGAGATCCTCGCCGAACGGGCCGCAGCCGGGCTCGGTCTCACCTCGCCCGAGCTTGCCGTGGTCATGGCCTACGTCAAGATCGTCCTCGAGGACGAGATCACCCCCACTGCCCTGCCCGACGATCCCTGGCTGGTCCACGCGCTGCTGTGCTACTTCCCTACCCCGCTGCGGGAGCGCTTCGCCGGCCGGATGGCCAGTCATCCGCTGCGTCGGGAGATCATCACGACACAACTGGTCAACGACATGGTCAACCGTGGTGGCAGCACCTACGTCTTCCGCGCCGTGGAGGAGATCGGCGTTTCGCCGGTCGACGTGGCCCGCGCCTATCTGGTGGCCCGCGAGGTCTTCGGTCTGAACGACCTGTGGGCAGCGGTCGAAGCTCTCGACGGGGACCTGCCCACACCTGCGCAGACCAAGCTCTACCTGTCGATCCGGCGGCTGCTCGACCGGGCCACCCGGTGGCTGCTGCAGAACCGCCGGCACCCGATCGACATCGGTGCCGAGATCGCCCACTTCCGCCCCGGCGTGCAGGAGCTGATGCCGCAGATCCCGCAGATGCTGGTGGCCGCGGAGTCCGACCGGCTACAGGCCGATGCCGCCGAGCAGGTCGGTGCCCGGGTGCCCGAGCCGCTGGCTCTCCTGGTTGCCGGCCTGCTGGACGCCTTCTCGCTGCTGGACGTCGTCGAGGTGGCCGCCTCGCGCACCGCCCCGCTTGCCGAGGTCGGCCGGCTCTACTTCATGCTCTCGGAGCACTTCCACATGGACGACTTGCTGGACCGCATCGCACAGCTCGACCGCGGCGACCGGTGGCACTCCCTGGCCCGCTCCGCGCTGCGTTACGACCTCTATGCGGCGCTGGCGGAGTTCGCCGCCGAGGTCCTCGACACGACCTCCGCCGGTGATGCCCAGGGCCGCATCGCCGAGTGGGAGGCAGCCAACGCCAGCAGCCTGGCGCGGGTCCAGAACAGCCTCGGCGAGTTGGCCGAGGAGACGACCTACGACCTCGCGACGCTGTCGGTGGTCCTGCGTCAGATCCGTACGATGGTGCGCGCCAGCGCATCGAGTGCTCGCTGAGGCCGCACCCCCTACGGATGCACCGCCATGGTGGCCGCGGGACAGCTCATCGGCGTGATGGGAGCCACCAGAAGCTCCTCGCGGGCGTTGAAGTCGGCCATTGCCGCCTGGCTGACCGGCGCGTGGACGAACGACACCGCCCCCCTGGCCAACTGGACCGTGTCGACGTAGGCCGACGGGTTGGCAGCGAGCATCGCGGCGCGCAGATCGGTGGCCTGCTGATAGGGCACGAGCGGGTCGGCGACCGCGAAGCCCTGCAGCACGCGGGTGCCCTTGAGGTAGGTGGCGGCGAGGTTCACCGGGCTCACCGCGGCGAGGTTCTCCTCGCCGAAGGCGGCCGCTCCCACGTTGTGCAGCGTGCGGCCACCGTTGAGCTGTGTGGACCGACCCGTCGTGCGGTCGTAAGCGGTCTGGTTCTGCACAGTGCGCAGGTCCGTCGGCCCGCCCTGGCTGACCACGCAGTAGACCCCGTTGCGCTTGCTGGCCAGCATCAGAGCGAGATGCCCGCCCGCCGAGGCCCCGCTGGCGCACACGATCGCCGAGCGGCCGAGCCACGCGCGGGTCTGGTCGTAGAACCACAACACGTCGTCGAGGCTGCGCCCGCAGGCGTGGTAGGTGAGGTTGACGGTCTCCCAGCCGCGGGCCCGCCAGCGGTCGGCGACCGGTCGGTCGGACTGGGTGGCGCCGGACCCGTTGTAGTACCACCCGCCGCCGTGGATGACGAGCATCACGCCCAGGGGCGGCCGCCCTGCGAAGGCACCCGTCGGCCTGCCGACCTCGTAGAAGGCGGGGGCGCCGCGGTAGGCCGGGTGACTGCTCGTCACACCGGAGGGCAGCGGTCCGCGCGCGATGCTCGGGTCGGGGCGGCAGATGCTGTCGGCCCGCCCGGTGTTGATGGCTCCGGAGAACGGACCGGCAGGCTTCACCGGGTCGTTGGCCGGCAAGGTTGCCCTGGTCTGACCCTGGCGGGCAACCGCGACACCGGCGCCTTGCAGCCCGTTGTCCGGCCAGGAGTGGGCGACGACGGCGAACACGTCAGCTGCGACGTCGCTGCCGGCACCGGCCTTCGCGGCGGCACCGGTCCTGGCGGCGTAGGTCACCTGGCCGTAGCCGGCAAAGTACGCCCATGAGACCGGCCCGGAGGGCCGGGGCCGGACCAGCCGCACCACCGGGGCGGTGGCGTGCACCGGACCGTGGGCGAGCCGGGTGTCGATCAGGCGGTCCAGGCACGTGGTCAGTGGCGCGCTGCCGTCACTGTGAAAGGTCAGGCAGGTCGAGAGCTTGTAGCGGAACCCCCTGGCCAGCGCGACGGACCTGGTAGTCCGGACTTCGCCGGTCGCCGCCTTCTCCGTGTAGGTGACCCGGGTCGTGACAACGCCGTCCTCGGACTCGGCCAGCGTGGCGATCCGGATCGGATTGTGCACTACCGACTCCCGCGGGACGGGCCGGCCGGCGCGTGGCGGCTGGGCGGCGCCATCGATGACGCTGAACAACGCCACGACCGCCAGGGCAGCGGTCATCGGGCCGGCCGGCATGGACACGACCCTAGCCGGACTGCCCGGCGGCACCGGTATACCGCAGCCAGAGCGTTCCCAGGGGAGGCACCTGCATCGACGCCGAGGCCGGCAACCCCCTCCACGGCTCCGCGACGGCCTTCACCGCACCGAGGTTGCCGACACCGGAGCCGGTGTAGATCCGGGCGTCGGTGTTGATGACCTCCTGCCACGTGCCCACCCGGGGCAGGCCGAGCCGGTAGGCGTCGTGCGGGATGCCGGCGAAATTGGTGACACAGGCGACGACCGAGCCGTCGGAGCCGTATCTGAGGAAGGAGAAGACGTTGTTCGACGCGTCGTTGGCGTCGATCCAGGTGAAGCCGGCAGTCTCGGTGTCCTGCGACCACAGGGCGGGGATGGCCCGGTAGGTGGCGTTCAGGTCGCGTACCAACTGCTGGACGCCGCGGTTGTCCTCGTTGTCCAGCAGCCACCAGTCCAGCGAACGGCCCTCGGCCCACTCCGACTCCTGGGCGATCTCGGTGCCCATGAAGATCAGTTGCTTGCCGGGATGGGCCCACATGAATCCCAGCAGGGCGCGCAGGTTGGCCAATTGCTGCCACCGGTCGCCGGGCATCTTGCGCAGCAGCGAGCCCTTGCCGTGCACCACCTCGTCGTGCGAGAGCGGGAGGACGAAGTTCTCGGTGTAGGCGTACATCATCGAGAACGTCAGCCGGTGATGGTGGTAGGCGCGGTGCACGGGGGGGTGCTCGAGGTAGTCCAGCGTGTCGTGCATCCATCCCATGTCCCATTTGAAGCCGAATCCCAGCCCACCCAGGTGAGTGGCCCGCGACACGGCGGGCCAGGACGTGGACTCCTCCGCGATCGTCACGATCCCCGGCACCCGCTTGTAGACGGTGGCGTTCATCTCCTGGAGGAACGCGACGGCTTCGAGGTTCTCGCGCCCGCCGTGAACGTTGGGCAGCCACTGGCCGGGCTGGCGCGAGTAGTCCAGGTAGAGCATCGAGGCCACGGCGTCCACCCGCAGCCCGTCGATGTGGAACTCCTGCAGCCAGAACACGGCGTTGGCGACGAGGAAGTTGCGGACCTCGCGGCGGCCGAAGTCGAAGACGAGGGTGCCCCAGTCCGGCTGCTCGCCCCGGCGGGGATCAGCGTGCTCGTACAGCGCGGTGCCGTCGAAGCACGCCAGCGCCCAGGAGTCCTTGGGGAAGTGCCCAGGCACCCAGTCGACGAGCACGCCGACGCCCGCCTGGTGCAGCCGGTCGACGAGGTGGCGCAGCCCGTCGGGTGAGCCGAATCGGGCGGTCGGGGCGTAGTAGGAGCTGATCTGGTAGCCCCAGGACCCGCCATAGGGATGCTCGGCGACAGGGAGGAACTCCACGTGGGTGAAGCCCTGCTCCGCCACGTAGTCGACCAACTCCTCGGCCATCTCGGCGTAGCTCAGCCCCTGCCGCCACGAGCCGAGGTGCACCTCGTAGATGCTCATCGGCGCGGCGGCCCACTGGGTGCTGGCACGCTGCTTGAGCCAGTCTGCGTCCTTCCACTCGTACGTCGACTGGTAGACCACCGAAGCCCACCCCGGCGGAACCTCGGTGGCGAAGGCGAAGGGGTCGGCCTTCTCCCGCCAGACGTCGTCCGCGCCGAGGACGTGCAGCTTGTAGTGCGCCCCGGCGCCCACCCCGGGGATGAACAGCTCCCAGACGCCGGTGACGCCGAGCGCCCGCATCGGCAGCGCGAGACTGTTCCACCAGGAGAAGTCTCCGGCTATGCGCACGCCGCGCGCGTTGGGCGCCCAGACCGCGAACGACGTGCCGGTCACCGCCCCCCCCGGCGTGTCGTAGGAGCGCAGGTGCGCCCCGAGGACCGTCCACAGCTCCTCGTGGCGGCCCTCGCCGATCAGGTGCATGTCGATCTCGCCGAGGGTGGGCAGCCAGCGGTAGGGGTCGTCGACGACGTAGAGCCCCGAGCTGTAGTCGACCTCCAGGCGGTAGTCGCCCACCTGGTGCGCGACCACCACGCCGAAGACGCCCGCTTCGTTCAACTGCCGCATGGGATAGCGCTCGCCGCCGGCGAGCAGCGTGACCGCCCGGGCGTCGGGGCGCAGGGTGCGCACCACAGTGCCCTCCGCGGTGGGGTGCGCACCCAGGATCGCGTGCGGATCGCCGAGCGTGCCCGCGATGAGCCGGTCGAGGTCGGCCGCCGGTGGATTCATCACGCCCGGCTAGCCCGTTAGCCGGGCGATGGAGGTGAGGGGTATCGGCAGCCAGGTAGGGCGGTTGCGCGCCTCGTAGACGACCTCGTATACGGCCTTGTCCAGCTCGAACGCGCGCAGCAGCGTCGCCTCTTTCCGCGGGTCGCGGCCGGCCTCCGCGGCGTAGCCCACGCAGAAGGCGTCCCGGTTGCGCTCGGCCCACTCGTTGGCGCGGTACTCCAGGTGCTGCTCGCCGGCGCGGTCGGAGAGCAGGTGCCGGGCTGCGTAGTCGAAGGAGCGGAGCATGCCGGCCACGTCTCGAAGCGGCGACATGAACTCCACCCGGTCGGCGATCGGCCGGGCCGGCTCGCCCTCGAAGTCGATCAACACCCAGCCGGTCATCGTCCGCAGGGCCTGGCCGAGGTGGAGGTCGCCGTGCACCCGCTGAATCAGGACCGGCTGGGTCAGCCGCGCCACCTCGTCGAAGGCGGCGCGCAGGCCGTCGGCGAAGTCATCGAGCTGGGGCACGACAGTGAGGGCGCTGCCCAGGCGGTCGTGCATGTGCTGGGCGGTGCGACGGCAGTCGTCGGCGCCGGCCACCCGGGACCCCAGGGCCGTTGCGAGATCGCGGTGCACCTGGGCCGTGGCCCCGCCCAGCCGGCTCGCCTCGCCGGCGAAGTCGCCACCGACCTCGTCGGCATGCAGATCGGCCTCGGCGTAGAGGTCGCGCACGCTGGTCGTCGTCATGTGCCAGCCATCGGCGGCGTTGGCGATGTAGACCTGCAACATCCCGAAGGTGACCTCGGCGCCCTCGATGGCACCCAACGGGGCAGCGATGTGCCGGCAGCCCACCGAGGCCAGCGCCCGGTGCACTTCCAGGTCGGGATTGAGCCCCTTGCTGACCTTGCGGAACAGCTTGAGGATGAAGGAGTCGCCGTAGACCAGCGAGGTGTTGCTCTGTTCGGCCGACGACACCCGGCTGAGCTGGCTGGTGTCGAGCGTTGCCCCTGGCTCGGTGGTGAACCGCAGGTCGCCGACCGTCGCGCCCGCCGCGAGGAGCTCGAGCAGGACCGCGCTCGCTTCGGTGTCCTGCGCCGCGTCGTAGGCGAACCCGCCCTCGACCGCACCGATGACCGCGTGGTCGAGCCGGTCGGGCAGCGCGGGTCGCACGCCGGTGAGCAACTGGTAGTCCGTGGCGGTGTCGCCCGCCGGGTCATCGGCTCCGTGCACCCGCACCACCATGTGGTGCAGCTGCGGGTCGCCGGAGCGCAGGAGCGTCGAGGAGCGCACTGTGACCGCCGAGATGGCGCGGTCCTTGCCGGCGAACCAGCGCTGCTGCGGGAGCCAAGCGGGCAGCAGGTCGGTCAACCCGGGAGGGCCGTGCGGATGTGACGTCACGCTCACTCCTCGGTCCGCTGGATCTGGAACCAGTAGAAGCCATGCCCAGGCAGGGTCAGGAGGAACGGCAACTCACCGATCCGCGGGAAGTGCACCCGGCCGGTGAGCTCGATCGGGGTGAACCCTTCGTAGCGACGCAGGTCCAGTTCTACCGGTTGCGGAAAGCGGGACAGGTTGTTGACGCACAGGACGACATCGTCGCCGAACGTGCGCGTGAAGGCGAGCACGGAGGGGTTGGAGGCCCCGAGCTCGGCGTAGTCGCCCATCCCGAAGGTCGGGTGCTCCCTGCGGATCTGGATCATCCGGCGGTTCCAGTGCAGCAGCGAGGAGGTGTTGTTGCTCTCCGACTCCACGTTGAGGGCCTGGTAGCCGTAGATCGGGTCCATCAGCACGGGCAGGTAGAGCCGAGCCGGGTCGGTGGTGGAGAATCCGCCGTTGCGGTCGGGAGTCCACTGCATGGGGGTACGCACGCCGTCGCGGTCACCCAGCCAGATGTTGTCGCCCATCCCGATCTCGTCGCCGTAGTACAGCACCGGCGAGCCGGGTAGCGACAGCAGTAGGGCGGTGAACAGCTCCAACTGGTTGCGGTCATTGTCCAGCAGCGGGGCCAGGCGGCGCCGGATGCCGATGTTGGCCTTCATCCGCGGGTCCTTGGCGTACTCGCTCCACATGTAGTCGCGTTCGTCGTCGGTGACCATCTCCAGGGTCAGCTCGTCGTGGTTGCGCAGGAAGATCCCCCACTGGCAGCCGGCGGGGATATGCGGCGTCTGGGCCATGATCTCCGAGATGGGGAAGCGTGACTCCCGGCGGACCGCCATGAACAGCCGTGGCATGACCGGGAAGTGAAAGGCCATGTGGCACTCGTCGCCGTCGACACCGGGATCGCCGAAGTAGTCGACGACGTCAGACGGCCACTGGTTGGCCTCGGCGAGCAGGATCCGGTCGGGATAGAGCCGGTCGACCTCGGCGCGGACCCGCTTGAGGAACTCGTGGGTGGTCTTGAGGTTCTCGCAGTTGGTGCCCTCCTCCTCGAACAGGTAGGGCACCGCGTCGAGGCGGAACCCGTCGATGCCGAGGTCGAGCCAGAAGATCAGGGCATTGAGCACCGCGTCCTGCACAGCCTGGTTCTCGAA
>JBDUBV010000005.1:0-35209 GCA_040003795.1 Pseudonocardiales bacterium
GCCCCGTCGGGCACTCCGACGGCCGGGCAGCCCACTCCCTCAGGCGGGACGACTGGCCAGATCACCCGGGTGCCCACGGGTGGAGTGCCGGCCGGTGCCGGCTCCACGGCGGGGCTGCGTCACGTCGCGCTGCTCGCGCTGGGCGGCATCCTCGTGCTCGGCGCGACGATCCTGGCAGGCTCCGTACGCAGGACCCGCCGGGCCATGTGACGGGACTGCTACGTGGCCGGTAGACACCGCGCACCCTCCGCAACCAGCGGAGGGATTCGCCGGCACCCCGGTCGGATCACCGCGGCAGCTGTCGTCGTCGCGTTGGCCGGTGCCGGCTGCATAGGCGTCGCGGTGCACGGCCAGCAGCACGCGCCTCAGCCGGCCTCGATCTCGAGCGGCCCGCTGCACGACGGTGCCGCCGGCGCGCCGAAGGCAGTGGGGCCGGTGATGAAGGCGTCCCTGCCACGCGTGCTCGCCATCCCCGCTATCGGCGTGAGATCGACGCTCGTTCGTCTGGGGTTGGCCGCGGACGGGGCCATGGAGGTTCCGGTGATGGGCCCGCACTACGACCAGGCCGGCTGGTACCGGTACTCGCCGCCACCGGGTTCCCTGGGCCCAGCGGTCATCGCCGGTCACGTCGACTCGGCAGCACAGGGGCCGTCGGTGTTCTTCCGCCTGGGGCGGCTGAAGGCGAAGGACACCGTCCTGGTGACCCGCGACGACGGCTCGGTGGCGGTCTTCGCTGTCGATTCCGTCAAGCGCTACCCGAAGTCGACCTTCCCCGCCAAGCTCGTGTACGGCAACACCAACAACGCTGCCCTGCGGTTGATCACCTGCGGTGGCACCTTCGACCGGCAGGCGCGCAGCTACCTCGACAACATCGTGGTGTTCGCCTCGCTGGTCCGGTCGACGCCCTAGTGGAGGATGGTGTGCGTGATCGAGCGCTACACCTTGCCCGAGATGGGCCGCGTCTGGAGTGAGGCGCACAAGTACGCCCTGTGGTGCCGGGTCGAGGTGCTGGTGCTGGAGGCACATAGCGCCGCCGGCACGGTGCCCCCCGAGGTCGTCGAGCCGGTACGCCAGGCGCCGCCACCCACGCCCGCGGCCGTAGCCGAGATCGAGTCCCGTACGCAGCACGACGTCATCGCCTTTCTCAGCGCCTGGGCCGACAACACCGAGCCGCGTACGGCGGCGGCGTACGTCCATTTCGGAATGACCAGCAGCGACCTGCTCGACACTGCGCTGGCACTGCAGCTGACCGACGCCACCGATCTGCTGCTGGCCAAGGCCGATGAACTGGTCGCCGCGCTGCGCGACCACGCACTGGCCCACCGCGACACCCTGCGGGTGGGCCGGACCCACGGCATCCACGCCGAGCCCGATACGTGGGGGCACCGGGTGGCCGATCTCGCCTTCGCGATGGCCAGGTCCCGCGACCGGCTGCGCCGGGCCCGTACTGCCGTCGGGGTCATAAAGATCTCCGGAGCGGTCGGCACATACGCCAACATCGACCCGGCCGTCGAGGCCCACGTCGCGGCGGCGCTGGGCTTGACCGCGGCCGACGCCGCGACCCAGGTGGTGATCCGCGACGGCATTTCAGAGTGGGTCGCAGCGCTGGCGGTGCTGGCAACGGTGTGCGAGGCGATCGCCTTGGAGGTCCGGCATGGGCAGCGCACGGAGGTACGCGAGCTGGCCGAGCCCTTCGGCGCAGGGCAGAAGGGGTCCTCGGCGATGCCGCACAAGAAGAACCCGGTCATCTCCGAGCGGATCGCCGGGCTGGCCCGGATCGTCCGCGCACAGGTGGTGCCGGTGATGGAGGGCATCCCGCTGTGGCACGAGCGCGACATCTCCCACTCCTCGGTGGAGCGGATCGCGTTGCCGGATGCCGCGATCGGCACCGACTACCTGTTGCACCTCACCACCCGCCTCGTCGCCGGGCTGGTCGTCGATGCCGGCCGGATGCGACGCAACCTCGATCTGACCGGCGGACTGGTCTACACCGGCGCGGTGCTGCTCGACCTGGTGGAGGGCGGCGTGTCCCGCGAGGATGCCTACGCGCTGGTGCAGGCCGCGGCGATGAACACCTGGGAGAGCGGCGAGCCGTTCCGCGCCACCCTGCGGGCCGCCGCCGAGGCGGCCGGGGTCAAGCTCGACGAGGACCGGCTCGACGCGGTGTGCCGGCCGGAGCGCTACCTCGTCCACCTCGACGGCGTGTTCGCACGGCTGGCGCAGCTGTCCTGACCCGCTGGATCCGCCCGCGCCGGCTCACTGCCCGGTGCGGCCGTCGATGCATTCGCGCAGCAGGTCGGCGTGGCCGGCATGCCTGGCGTACTCCTCGATCACGTGGACGAGGACGTCGCGGACACTCAAGGTGTCATCGTCGAACGACACGTGCTGCCCGAGGTCGTCTTCAGTGAGCGCGTCGAGCCACTCATCGGCCGCGGCGATCTCCGCCTTCCACGCCGCGAACGCCTCCTGGACGACCGCGGGATCGGCGATCGCACCGTCGAAATCGGCGTTCTTGTTGTCGTCGCGTTTGAACAGGCGGGGACGGTCGGTCTTCCCCTGTAGCACCCGCTGGAACCAGTGGTTCTCCACCTGGGCCAGGTGCCGGATCAGCCCGAGCAGGCTCAGGGTGCTCGGTAGAACAGAGCGGCGCGCGAGTTGCTCGGCGCCGAGACCGCCGCACTTCATGTCCAGCGTCAACCGGTAGTTGCTGAGGTACTCCCGCAGTGTCGCCTTCTCGCCCTGCGGGTTGCCGAAGGTTCGTGGATCGTCGGCGGGGTCCACCCACCTGTCGCTCATAGCTCCCGACCCTTCCGACACTCGCGTCAGGTGCAAGCACGGTACCGAATCACCGGTTACCCAATCACCCGCCGTTCAGCGGCAAGCCAGCGGACCCGGGTCCGTCAGCCTACCCCTTGATCTGCCAAACTCCCGATCATGCCTGCGTACCGCCACATCCTCCGTGGCAAGGTCCGCGAGCTGTACGAGACAGTCGACGGCGAACTGCTGTTCGTGGCCACGGACCGGATGTCGGCCTACGACGTGGTGCTGCCCACACCAATCCCCGACAAGGGTGCAATCCTCACCCGGCTGTCACTGTGGTGGTTCGGGCAACTGGCCGACGTCGTGCCCAACCACGTGATCTCCACCGACGTGCCGGCGGAGTTCACCGGCCGGGCGATGCTGTGCCGGCGGCTGACCATGGTGCCGGTGGAGTGCGTGGCCAGGGGTTACCTGGCCGGCTCGGGCCTGGCCGACTACCGGGCCACGGGTGCGGTCTGCGGGGTGGCCCTGCCTGGCGGCCTGGTCGAGGGATCCCGGCTGCCGGAGCCGATCTTCACCCCGGCCAGCAAGGCACCGCAGGGCGAGCACGACGAGAACCTCGACTACCCGGCCGTCGCCGCCCTGGTGGGCAACGGCCTGGCGGCAGACCTGCGCCGGATCACCCTGGCGGTCTACACGCGAGCCGCCGCCGTGGCCGAGCGGGCCGGACTGCTGCTCGCCGACACCAAGATCGAGCTGGGCCACGCGGCCGACGGCACCCTGGTACTGGGCGACGAGGTGCTCACGCCGGATTCGTCGCGCTTCTGGCCGGCCGCTTCGTGGTCGCCGGGCGGTCCGCAGTCGTCCTACGACAAGCAGTACCTGCGCGACTGGCTGGCCGCCAGCGGCTGGGACAAGTCGCCGCCCGGACCGGAGCTGCCCGACGACGTGGTGGCAGCGGTACGCAGCCGCTACGTCGAGGCCTACGAAAGGCTCACCGGCCTGCCGTGGGAGTGAGCGTCACTGCGGGAACACGACGCCGGGCGCCGCTAGGCTGACGTTCACGACTGTTACCACCACAGGGAGCGCCCGCGGTATGGCACGTGTCGTCGTGGAGATCATGCTCAAGCCGGAGATCCTCGACCCAGCGGGTCAGGCTGTCTCACGTGCACTGCCCAGCATGGGGGTCGAGGGCGTCACCAGCGTCCGGATCGGCAAGCGCGTCGTGATCGACTTCGATGGCGCGCCCGACCTGGACCGGGCCCGCGAGATCGCCGACCGGTTGCTGGCCAATCCGGTGATCGAGGACTTCACCGTGCAGGTTCAGTGACCGCCCGGGTGGGCGTCGTCACCTTCCCCGGCTCGCTCGATGACCGCGACGCGGCCCGTGCCGTCCGCCGGGCTGGCGGCGAGCCGGTAGCCCTGTGGCACGCCGACGGCGACCTGCACGGCGTCGATGCGGTGGTGCTGCCCGGCGGATTCTCCTACGGCGACTACCTGCGTTGCGGCGCCATCGCCCGCTTCGCACCCGTGATGGGATCGGTGATCTCCGCCGCCGGCGACGGGCTGCCGGTGCTAGGCATCTGCAACGGCTTCCAGATCCTCTGTGAGTCCCACCTCCTGCCCGGTGCGCTGACCCGCAACCGCCACCTGCACTTCCGCAACCGGGACCAGCGGCTGCGGGTGGAGACGACGGCGACGGCGTGGACCGGAGGCTTTGCCGAGCGTGCGCTGATCACCGTGCCGGTCAAGAACGGCGAGGGATGCTACGTCGCCGACTCCGCCACGTTGCAGCGCCTGGAGGCAGACCGGCGCATCGTGGCGAGGTACGTCGAGGGCAACCCCAACGGCTCGCTGCACGACATCGCCGGCATCGCCAACGACCGAGGCAACGTGGTGGGCCTCATGCCACACCCCGAGCATGCCGTGGATCCTCTCACCGGGCCTAGCGAGGACGGGCTGGCCTTCTTCGCCTCGGTGCTGCGGCACCTGGTTGGGACACCCGCGTGACCCACGACACGGTCGAGATCGCGGCCAAGGAGGGCCACCTCGAGCAGCCGTATGCCGAGTTGGGCCTCAAGACCGACGAGTACGACAAGATCGTCGGAATCCTCGGCCGGCGGCCGACCGCGACCGAGCTGGCGATGTACTCGATCATGTGGTCCGAGCACTGCTCGTACAAGAGCTCCAAGGTCCACTTGCGACAGTTCGGGGACAAGGCCCCGGCATCGGACCGGATGCTGGTGGGCATGGGCGCGAACGCCGGCGTGGTCGACATCGGCGACGGCCTCGCGGTGACGTTCAAGGTCGAGTCGCACAACCATCCGAGCTTCGTGGAGCCCTACCAGGGTGCGGCGACCGGTGTCGGCGGCATCGTGCGCGACATCCTCACCATGGGCGCGCGGCCGATCGCGGTGATGGACTCGCTGCGCTTCGGGGACGCCGACGCCCCCGACACCGCCCGCGCACTGCCCGGGATCGTCGCGGGGATCGGCGGGTACGGCAACTGCCTGGGCCTGCCCAACATCGGCGGCGAGCTGGTGTTCGACCCGACCTACGCCGGCAACCCGCTGGTCAACGCCCTGTGCGTCGGCGTCATGCCGGTCAACCGCATCCAGCATTCGGCGGCCGAGGGCACCGGCAACGTGGTAGTCCTGCTCGGCGCCAAGACCGGCCGCGACGGCATCGGCGGGGTGTCGGTGCTGGCCTCGGCGACCTTCGACTCAGTAGGCGGGCCGGCCCGCCGGCCCAGCGTGCAGGTAGGCGACCCGTTCACCGAGAAGCTGCTGATCGAGTGTTGCCTGGAGTTGTTCGACCAGGAACTGGTGACGGGGATCCAGGACCTCGGCGGCGCCGGCCTGACCTGTGCAACCACCGAGACCGCCGCCGCCGGCCGCTCGGGGATGCACGTCGAGCTCCACCGGGTGCCGCTGCGCGAGGCCTCGATGGAGCCGCCCGAGATCCTCGCCTCGGAGTCGCAGGAGCGGATGCTGGCGATCGTCACTCCTGCCGCCCTGCCGGCCGTGCTCAGCATCGCCGCCAAGTGGGAGGTCGACGCGACCGCCATCGGCGAGGTGACCGACACCGGGCGGCTGGTGATCGACTGGCACGGCGAGACCGTGGTGGACGTGCCGCCGGCCAGCCTGGCCGACGAGGGCCCGGTCTACGAGCGGCCGATGCGCCGCCCGGCCGACCTCGACCTGCTGCAGGCCACCGACCCGTCGACCCTGCCCCGGCCGTCGTCGGCCGTCGAGCTGAGAGCGACGCTGCTGAAGATGGTCGCCAGCCCCAACCTGTGCGACAAGACATGGGTGACCGAGCAGTACGACCGCTACGTGCAGGGGTCCACGGTCCTGGCCCAGCCGGAGGACTCCGGGATGATCCGGCTTGACGAGGACTCGGGTCTGGGCATCGCGATCAGTACGGACGGCAACGGCCGCCACACCCGCCTCGACCCCTACGCAGGGGCACAGCTGGCCCTGGCCGAGGCCTACCGCAACGTTGCGGTCACCGGAGCGACACCCATCGCGGTGACCAACTGCCTCAACTTCGGCAGCCCCGAGGACCCCGAGGTGATGTGGCAGTTCGCAGAGGCCGTGCGCGGACTGGCCGATGGCTGCCGCACGCTCGGCACGCCGGTCACCGGCGGCAACGTCTCCTTCTACAACTCCACCGGCTTGGCACCGATCAACCCGACACCGGTCGTCGGGGTGCTCGGGGTCATCGACGACGTCACCCGGCGGGTGCCGATGGGCTTCCCGGCGGCGGGGCGGATCCTGTTGCTGGGCGAGACCGCCGAGGAGTTCGGCGGCAGCGAGTGGGCGTGGGTGCAGCACCGGCATCTCGGCGGCCGGCCGCCGGTGGTGGACCTCTCCCGTGAGCAGGCGCTCGCGTCGGTGCTCGCCGAGGGCGCACGGCGGGGACTTCTCGGCGCCGCACACGACCTGTCCGACGGCGGTCTGGCGCAGGTGCTCGTTGAGTCGTGCCTGCGTGGCCGGGTCGGAGCCCGGATAACCCTTCCCGACGGTGCTGACCCGTTCGTGTGGTTGTTCTCCGAGTCGGCCGGCCGGGTGGTCGTCGCCGTGCCCCAGGGGGCCGGCAGCACGTTCACCGACCTCTGTGTTGGGGCCCGCCTGCCGTGGACGGCGATCGGCGAAGCGGGCGGTGAGTCGCTGGCGGTGGCCGGAGTGCTCGACGTGCCATTGGCCGAGCTGCGCACCGCCCACGAGGGCACCCTGCCGTCACTGTTCGGGTGAGCGGCGGTGCGGGAGCAACATCTGGCCCGGCCGGCCGGTTTGACGCCCCCCTCCAGCGGCGATCATCAGCCAATGGCAGAGACCGAGAGCACGACGGCCGCCGACCCGGCCCTGATCCACCTGGGCATCTACTTGAACGATCATTACGCGGGCGCGACCGGCGGCCTGGAGCTCTTCCGCCGGGCGGCGAATTCCCACAGCGGCACCGAAGCGGGTCACCTCCTCGGCGGGCTCACCGCCGAGGTCGCCGAAGATCGACGCTCGCTGCGCGCGATGATGGTCGCCCTGGGCGTCCCGGTCCGGCAGTACAAGGTCATCGGCGCCTGGGCGCTGGAGAAGGTCGGCCGGCTCAAGCCGAACGGCCACCTGCGCGAGCGTTCGCCGCTGTCGGCCCTGGTCGAGTTGGAGGCGATGCGGCTGGGAGTCGAAGGCAAGGCGGCGGGCTGGCGCACCCTGCAGGTTGCGGCCGGTCGCTACGAGACCCTCGACGCAACTCGGCTGGCCGGCCTGATCGAGCGCGCCCAGCGGCAGATTGACACCTTAGAGAAGCTGCGCCTGCAGGCGGCCGAATCCGTGGTCGGAGAGTCCTGAAGGACGACGTCAAGTACTGCTTGACGATAGTCCAAGCGTCAACATAGGATTGACGCATGACCTCGCACCTGCCCGACCTCGGCACGCTGATCACCACCATCGAGCGCGAGTTCGCCCCTTCCGACGTCGATCGGGTCGGCTCCGCAGTGACGGTTGCCGCTGAGCTGGGGGCACTCGGTGACCGGCTAGTCACGCACTTCGTCGGGACGGCCCGAGAAGCCGGTTGCTCCTGGGCCCAGATCGGCGAGCAGCTGGGAGTGTCCAAGCAGGCGGCGCAGCAGGGGTTCGTCGCTCCCCCGAAGCGAGGCAGGTTCAGCCGCCGGCCGCCGCTGCGGATGGACGAGTTGGCACGGGCCGCTGTTGTCGTCGCGCAGGAGCAGGCGCGGGCCCTGCGACACGAGTTCATCGGCACCGAGCACCTGTTGCTCGGGCTCCTCGGGCAGCAGGCGGGCGCCGCGGCCGGGGCCCTGGGCGCGTACGGCATCACTGCCGACGCCGTCCGGGACAGCGTGGAAAGGATCGCCGGGCGCGGGACCGCCCAACCGCCGAACCGCCACCTGCGGGTCAGCGCGCGAGGCAAGAAGGTGCTGCAGCTGGCACTGCGAGAGGCCACTGCCGCGCGGGCGCCGGCGATCGGTCCGCACCACATCCTGCTCGGCATCCTGCGCGACGGCGAAGGCCTGGCGTGCGAGATCCTCGTCCAGCTCGGGGCCGACCTCCGTCAGCTCCGCGCCGACCTCGGCGCCGAGCTGACCTGAGCGCGCACGACACTGCTGTTATGCCGCGCTCACCCGGATGGGATCCGGCCACGGTGTCCGCCGCCTTCGCCGCCCAGCACTCTGCGCTGGTCGAGTGGCTCGCCGGGCTCCCTCAGGACCAGCGCCGCACGGTGCCGTTCGGCGAGCTGAGCGCCACCCGAGCGGGGCTGGAGGAGTTGGTCGGGCTGCTGGTCTTCCTCCGCGAACTGCACGACCTGGTCCCGGAACAGCCACCGCCCTACCTTCCGGCGGCAGTGGCCGCCGTCACCCGCGCGTTGGCCGCCCGGCTGGCCGCCGCCGCCCCCGGCCGGAGTGTGGAGCTACGCATCCCCCCGTACACCGCCGTGCAGTGCATCACCGGGCCCCGGCACACTCGGGGAACGCCAGCCGCCGTGGTGGAGACCGACCCACTGACCTGGCTCGACCTGGCTACCGGCCGACTCCGCTGGGCGGCCGCCCTTGCCGAAGGCCGGCTCAGGGCCAGCGGCGAGCGCACCGACCTGTCGGCGTACCTACCGGTCTTGGGAGGCCAGGGCCGGCGCTGAGTGCCGTGGCTGGTTCGGGTCCCAGCCGAACCCTGCCATGTTCGTGGCTCTGCCCGCGCTCGCTGTGCCCACCACCGCGGCAAGCACCGCAGTGACCAGCGCGGCCAACGCGGCGAAACGGCGCAATGTGTTCATTGAAAGCCTCCTGCTGCCGGGGGTTTACGGTTACTCTTCGCGCTCTTCCGGCACTTGTCTGCGTCCTGGCGCTGGCCACTGGGTGCCGTGTCCACTACCGGTCACCATTGCAGCCCGTCATCGAGCGCGCGCCTCGCCAACGTCTCTGCGTCCTCGGCTGAGTCGCTGATAAGCACGCATGCCGTCTCGCCGGCCACTGCGCCGACCGCCTCCCTCACCATGTCGAGGACCAAACGACGCGCGTCGTCGTCGGACTCCAAAACGAAGACCACCAACTCCACCTCGTCGTCGACGCGCCTCGCGCGGACGTGCTCGATACTGCGCGGGACGCGAGCTCCGGTCAGGGCATCGGCAAGCCCCGCAATAACGGTGTCGGACATCTGCTGGGAGCAAGCGAGTCGTACGGTCACCGCAAGCATGAAAGTTCCGCTCCGTGCACGAGCGGTCGATGGGGGAGGATGGCGAGCGAGCGGTTAGCCCCCGTCGCGGGACCCAACTGGCTGGAGGGATGCGCGTGCTGGAGGGCCTCGGCATCGACACCGCGACCGAGTCGGTCTACCGGGCGATGCTCGCTCATCCCGACCTCGGCGTGGACGGGCTCGCCCGGGAGCTGGGGCTGCCCTCGGAGGCGGTCCGCAGCACCCTCGATCGGCTCGCCGACCTGTCGTTGCTCAGGCCCTCCTCCGACCGGCCGGGGCAGATGTGGCCGGTCAGCCCGGAAGTGGGGCTGGCCGCGCTGTTCGCCCAGCAGCAGGTTGAGCTGGCCCGTCAGCAGTACACGCTCGAGCAGGGCCGGGCTGCCCTGGCGGCCTTCGTCGCCGAACACTCGGCGGCCGGCGCGGACGGTCCCGGTGACACCGCCGAGCGGCTGATCGGCCTCGACGGGGTGCGGCGGCGGCTGGAGGAGCTGGCCGCCTCGGCCCGGTCGGAGGCGTTGTCCTTCCTGCCGCGCGGGGCGCAGAGCGCCGCCTCGATGGCAGCCAGCGGCCCGCTGGACCAGGCTTCGCTCGAACGCGGCGTGGCGCTGCGGACCATTTACCTCGACAGCGCGCGCAACGATCCGGCGACCGCGAAGTATGCCGCCTGGTTGTCCTCGCTCGGCGGTGAGACCCGCACGGTGCCGACGCTGCCGTTGCGGATGATCGTCATCGACCGGGAGGTGGCCATGCTCCCGTTGGATCCCGAGAGCAGTACGAGGGGCGCGGTACTCACCCGCCAACCCGGCACGGTCACCGCCCTCGTCGCGCTCTTCGAGCAGGTATGGTCCACCGCCGCGCCGCTGGGTGGGCTGGCGCACCAGCCGCCGGGCACCCTCTCCGGGGCAGAGCGTCAACTGCTGCGGATGCTGGCCGCCGGCGCCAAGGACGAGGCGGCGGCGCGGGAGTTCGGGGTCTCCGTCCGCACCGTCCGCCGGATGATGGCCGAGTTGGCCGAGCGCCTGCACGCCTCCAGCCGGTTCCAGGCCGGCGTGCACGCCGCTCGCGAGGGGTGGATCTGACCTGGTCAGCTGATCGCTCGGACGACGTAGGGCATGAGGCCGGATGTCGAGTAGTACGTGAGGTGCAGGTCGGCCTGGTGATCGAGCGCCTCGATGATCTTGCCGTTGCCGATGTAGAGCGCGACGTGGTGGATCTGCGAGGGGTCCGAGATGTTGGTCGACCAGAACAGCATGTCGCCGGGCACCATGTGGTCGCGGGCGATCTTGCGACCGGCGTCGTACTGCAGCCTCGAGGTGCTGGGCAGCTTGACGTTGGCGCCCTGGTAGAAGGCGTACTCCATCAGCCCGGAGCAGTCGAAGCCCATCACGTGGCGGTCGTCGTAGCCACTTGGGCTGCAGCAGATCCCGTAGGTGGGGCCGTAGAAGTTGCCGCCGCCCCAGGAGTACTGCTGGTCGAGCTGGCTCTTGGCTGCGGCGATGACCGCAGCGGCGGCGTCACCCGGTGGGGACGGCGTGCAATCGGGGGCTACCCGGCCGTCTGAGCCGGTGTAGACGTAGGCGTCGGAGACGAACCGGCCCGCGCCGATCTTGTCCCACCAGCGGCTGGTGCCGTATGTGCCGGTCACCGATGTCCCGGTGTCCTGGCAGCTGATCGTAACCGCCGTGCCGTCGGCGATCTGGCTGACGGCGGCGTAGCCGGTGCCGGGGCCGGAGCGCACCGTCAGGGGTGAACCCGCGGTGTTGATCCGGCCCGCGGCCGCCGCCGCGACGCCGGCCCCGACGGTGACACACAAGCCGATCGCCACGGCGACGACGGTGCAACGAAGCAGCGTTCTGAACTGGTACCGGACCATGAGGAGCTCCTCGACTCAAGTGATCGAGCGAGACCGGCCGGCCCCGCCCACCGACCCTGATCCGCCGTCGCCGCCGTGTCATCGGCTGCGCAGTGGCACCTTCCTGCAGGGTCACTTGTGGACAGTCGCAACCCCTGTCCCGGCGGTACTCCAGCCTCTTAGCGTCCCTTCCGAAGCTCGGGAATCCCGTCCCGATTCGTCGAGAAAGGACAGCCCATGACCATTACCATCCCCCGGTCGGTCCGCCGGGTCGCCGCCGTCGTCGCCATGTCCGCGATGGTGATCGGCGCCACAGCTGGCGCCGCCCTGGCTGCCACCGGCAGGGTCAACACGGCCGGTGCACCGCTGACCGTGCGATCGGGGCCCGGCACGGGCTACTCCGCCGTGGGCTCTGTCGCCGATGGCACCACCGTGAACATCAGCTGCCAGGCCCTCGGGACCTCTGTCACCGGCACGTACGGCACCAGCCGGTGGTGGGACAAGATCGGCGCGGGCCGCTTCGTCTCCGACGCCTACGTCTACACCGGCTCAGACGGGCGGGTCGCGCCGTACTGCGACGGGGCCCCCGGCGGAGCACTCGGCGACGACTATCCCTACCCATCCTCCAAGAACGGCCAGGTCGACAAGTGGCATTTCTACGTCGGTCAGTGCACGTCATTCGTGGCGTGGCGCCTCAACGACCGGCGGCACATCGACTTCACCAACTACTACCGGGGAGCTCACTTCGGCAACGCCGACACGTGGGATGAGGCCGCCCGGTCGCTGGGAATTCCGGTCAACCACACGCCGGCCGTGGGAGCGGTGGCGCAGTGGAGCGTCGCGCACCACCACGTCGCCTGGGTGACCCGGGTCAACTCCAACGGCACGGTGACGATCGAGGAGTACAACTACACGCACAGCGAGGCCTACGACTACCGGACCATCCCGGCCAGCAGCGTCGAGGAGTACATCCACTTCTGACGCCCGGCCGCTGCTGCCCCGGACCCTGCTCATCAAGGGGTCCGGGGCAGCGCTGTGCGCCGTGGCGCCGTCAAGGGTGGAGCCACTTCTCATCGGATTGCTTCCTCCGATCAAAGGGGCACACGATGACCAGCGTCAGCGTCCGGTACATCGTCAGCGAGGTCGATGCCGCTATCGGGTTCTATTGCGGGCTCCTCGGCTTCGACGAGGTCATGCATCCTTCACCGACGTTCGCAATGCTGCGGCGCGGCGAGCTGCGAATGGTGCTCAGCGCTCCCGGCGGTGGCTCCGGCGGAGGACAAGCGATGCCCGATGGCACAGCGCCGACGCCGGGCGGACGGAATCGTTTCCAGCTGGAGGTCGCGGATCTCGCCGAGACGGTGGCTGAGCTGCGTGCGTCCGGTGCGCACTTCGGACCCGCTCATCGAGGTCCGGGCAGCGCTGTGCGCCGTGACGGCGTCAAGAGTGCGTCAACGCAGGCCCAGCCGGCGTAGCAGTCGCGTCAACGCCGGCCGAAGCGGGTCCGGCCGGCCGCACGATGACCTAGTCGCCAGATCGGCGGCAGTTGCCCGTCGGAGGGCCACATGTCCCAGCGTTGGCCGGCTTTCGTCAGCCTGCCCTGTGGGTCAGCCGCCACCTTCGTGGCCGCTGTTCTCTGTGGTCCCGGCCGGCTGCCACTCGCGCTGCTGGTCGTGGCGGGCATCGTCGGCGGCACCGCGTGGGTGTCGGATCTGTGGGTCGGCGTCGGTGTCGCAGGGTTCACGTGGTTCTGGTTCGTCGGGTTCGTGGTCGCCGGCACCGGCGACCTCCGCCTCGATCACGGCCACAGCCTGGGTTACCTCGCCGTACTGGCCGTAGTCGCCCTGACCGGGTATCTGGTGCGGCTGCTCGCAGCTGTGGCTGGCCGCAACCGGAACCGCAACCGCAGCCGACACCGCCCGATCCGTCCGTTTCCGCCAGGAGTGTCGAAGTGTCTGATCTGATCTTTGTCCTGCTCACGGTCGCCGTGTTCGCGCTGTTCGCCCTCGCGGTGCGCGGGATCGAGCGGTTGTGAACGCGGCCAGCATCATCGGTCTCGTCCTGGCCGGCCTCATCACCGTCTACCTGGTGATCGCGTTGCTGGCCCCCGAGAGGTTTTAGGGTGAACACGACAGGAGCCGCAATCGTCTTCGTCGCAGTCCTGGTCGCTGCTCTCGCTCTCGCCTACCGGCCGATGGGCGACTACATGTACCGGGCCTATACCAGCGATCGGGATTCCCGCGTCGAGCGCGGTCTGTACCGCGTGATGGGGGTGAACCCCAACGTCGAACAGCGCTGGGGCGCCTACCTGCGCGGTGTGCTGGCCTTCTCCCTGGTCGGTGTGCTCTTCCTCTATGCCTTACTCCGGCTGCAGAACCATCTGCTGCTGAGCCTGGGCTCTCCCGCGATGGAGCAGGGGCAGGCATTCAACACGGCGGCCAGCTTCGTGACGAACACCAACTGGCAGTCTTACTCCGGTGAGGCGGCGGTCGGCCACCTCGTTCAGATGGCCGGTCTGGCCGTGCAGAACTTCGGCTCTGCCGCAGTCGGCATGGCGGTAATGATCGCCCTAGTACGAGGTTTCGCGCGCAAGGGCACGGACACCGTCGGCAACTTCTGGGTCGACCTGACCCGTACCTGCCTGCGCATCCTGCTGCCGATAGCCGCCGTCGCCGCCGTCGTGCTGATCGCCGGCGGCGCGATCCAGAATCTGCACGGCACGCACACCATCAGCACGGTGATCGGCGCGAAGCAGAGCATCACCGGCGGCCCGGTCGCCAGCCAGGAAGCGATCAAGGAGCTCGGCACCAACGGCGGCGGCTTCTACAACGCCAACTCCGCGCACCCGTTCGAGAACCCGACGAGCTGGACCAACGGTTTGGAGATCTTCCTGCTGCTGCTGATCTCCTTTTCCCTGCCACGGACCTTCGGGCGGATGGTGGGCAGCACGAGGCAGGGACTGATCATCGCCCTGGTGATGGCCGGCCTGCTGCTGACCAGCTTCACGATCAACGCCGGCGCCCAGATGGCCCATCACGGCACTGTGCCCACCGCTGTCGGGGCGGCGACCGAAGGCACCGAGACACGGTTCGGCGTGCCCGACTCCGCCGCGTTCGCGAGCGCGACGACGGGCACCTCGACCGGCGCGGTCGACTCCTTCCATGACTCCTACACCAGCATCGGCGGGGCGACTTTGCTGATGAACATGATGCTCGGCGAGGTCGCGCCAGGAGGCACCGGTTCGGGCTTGTACGGGCTGCTCATCCTGGCGGTGATCACCGTGTTCGTGGCCGGCCTGATGATCGGCCGGACGCCGGAGTTCCTCGGCAAAAAGATCGCGGCCAGGGAGATGAAGTTCGCCTCCCTCTATATCCTCACCACACCGCTCATCGTCCTCGTGGGGACGGGGGTGGCGATGGCCTTACCCGGGGAACGCGCCGGAATGCTGAACTCCGGCCCGCACGGTCTGTCCGAGGTGCTCTACGCCTTCACGTCGGCAGCCAACAACAACGGCTCGGCCTTCGCCGGGATCTCCGTCAACACCACCTGGTACAACACGGCCCTGGGCCTGGCGATGCTGCTCGGCCGGTTCCTACCGATCATCTTCGTGCTCGGCCTGGCCGGCAGCCTCGCCCGGCAGCGCCCGGTTCCCGTCTCGGCCGGCACCCTGCCGACAGATCGGCCGCTGTTCGCGGGGATGCTCGCCGGCGTCGTGGTCATCGTCGTCGCCCTCACCTACTTCCCCGCCCTCGCACTCGGTCCTCTCGCGGAGGGTCTGCACTGATGTCCGCCGTGCTGGACCCTCGTAACCTTCTGCGGTTCACCCCCGACGCTTTCCGCAAGCTCAACCCGCTGACCCTCTACCGCAACCCGGTCATGCTGATCGTGGAGATCAGCGCGGCGTACACGACCATCCTGGCGGCGCGCGAGCGGACGGCCTTCGGCTGTCTCATCGTGACCTGGCTCTGGCTCACCGTGCTGTTCGCGAACCTTGCCGAGGCGGTCGCCGAGGGCCGAGGCAAGGCCCAGGCCGAGACGCTCCGGCGAACCCGGACCGACACGATCGCCCATCGACTGCGCGCCGACGGCAGCGAGGAGTCGGTGGCCGCACCGGGCCTGCGCCAGGGCGACCGCGTCGCGGTCGCGGCCGGCGAGTACATCCCGGGCGACGGCGACGTCGTCGAGGGCATCGCCAGTGTCGACGAGTCCGCCATCACCGGCGAGTCGGCACCCGTGATCCGGGAGGCCGGCGGAGACCGCTCCTCGGTCACCGGCGGCACCCGGGTGCTGTCCGACCGGATCGTCGTCGAGATCACCCAGAAGCCCGGCGAGAGCTTCATCGACCGGATGATCGCCCTGGTCGAGGGCGCCAACCGGCAGAAGACTCCGAACGAGATCGCCCTGAACATCCTGCTCGCCGCCCTGACGATCATCTTCCTGCTCGCGGTCGCGACACTGCAGCCGCTGGCGATCTTCTCCCGGGCCCAGCAGCCCGGCCTACCGGACACCAGTGCGTTGGACGCCCACGGTGTCACGGGGATCGTGCTGGTGTCCCTGCTCGTCTGCCTCATCCCCACCACCATCGGCGCCTTGCTGTCGGCGATCGGGATCGCCGGCATGGACCGGCTCGTGCAGCGCAATGTGCTGGCGATGAGCGGCCGCGCCGTCGAGGCTGCCGGGGACGTCAATACGTTGCTGCTGGACAAGACCGGGACGATCACCATCGGCAACAGGGAGGCCCGGGAGTTCATACCCGTAGGCGGCATCACGGAGGCGGAGCTGGCCAGCGCAGCGCAGCTGTCCTCGCTGGCGGACGAGACGCCCGAGGGGCGATCGATCGTCGTCCATGCCAAGGACCGCTACGGCCTGAGCGCGCGGCCGGCAGGTGAGCTGGCACACCTTGCGTTCGTCGCGTTCACCGCTCAGACCCGGATGTCGGGCGTCGACATCGACGCCGGCGACGAGCCCGGTCAACAGGTGCGCAAGGGTGCCACCCGCTCGGTGGCGGACTGGGTGCGCGAGCACGGCGGGGATGTGCCGGCCGAAACCGGCCCGCTCGTCGACCGGATCGCCGCGTCCGGCGGCACGCCGCTGCTGGTGGCCGAGACACGAGACGGCACCGCCCGGGTGCTCGGGATCGTTGCGCTGCGCGACGTCGTCAAGTTCGGCATGCGCGAGCGGTTCGACGAGCTGCGGGCGATGGGCATCCGCACCGTGATGATCACCGGCGACAATCCCCTGACGGCGCGGTCGATCGCCGAGGAGGCCGGCGTCGATGACTTCCTCGCCGAGGCCACCCCCGAGGACAAGATCGCCCTGATCCGCAAGGAGCAGGAGTGCGGCCAGCTCGTGGCGATGACCGGCGACGGCACCAACGACGCCCCGGCTCTCGCACAGGCCGATGTGGGGGTGGCGATGAACAGCGGAACGTCGGCGGCCAAGGAGGCCGGCAACATGGTCGACCTCGATAGCAACCCGACCAAGCTGATCGAGATCGTCGAGATCGGCAAGCAACTGCTGATCACCCGCGGTGCCCTGACGACCTTCTCGATCGCCAACGACGTCGCGAAGTACTTCGCGATCATCCCGGCGATGTTCGCGGCGGTGTACCCCGGGCTGGACAAGCTCAACGTCATGCGGCTGCACAGCCCACAGTCGGCGATCCTGTCCGCGGTCATCTTCAACGCCCTGATCATCGTCGTGTTGATCCCGCTCGCCCTGCGGGGCGTGCGGCACCGCCCGGCCAGCGCGGCACAGATGCTGCGCCGCAACCTCTGCGTCTACGGACTCGGCGGGCTGATCATCCCGTTCCTCGGCATCAAGGCGATCGACCTCGTCGTCCAATTCATCCCGGGAGTTCGGTGATCTGATGTCCACAAGCCTGCCCACCTGGATCAGGCAGCACCTCGCTGCACTGCGCGCGCTGCTCGTCCTGACCGTCGTCTTCGGCATCGCCTACCCGCTGCTCCTCACCGCTGTGGCGCAACTGCCCGGGCTCCGGGGGAAGGCGGACGGCTCGCTCGTCAAGGCCGCCGACGGTCGGGTCGTCGGGTCGAGACTGATCGGCCAGGCATTCACCGACGCCAAGGGAGACCCGCTGCCGGGGTACTTCCAGAGCCGGCCTTCGGCGGCTACCGCCAACGTCCCCACCGGCTACGACCCGACTGCCACCGGCGCGAGCAACCTCGGGCCGGAGAGCATGGCTTTGCTGACGGCCGTGTGCAGCCGCAGCCTGGCCATCGGCAAGCTCGACGGTGTCGACGGCCGCCGGCCGTACTGCACCGCCACGGGGGCCGGCGCGGTGCTCGCCGTGTCCCACCGTGGGCCGGGATACCAGGGCCGGTCACCCGGGTGGTCAGCGTCAACGAGCCGTGCCCGGCCTCGGTGTTCCTCGCCACCTATGGCGGCGTGCGCGTTGGCTGCCACCGCTCCGGCGACGACATGGCGGCCGCGGAGCGGGTGGTCGTACGGGGGAATGCCCCGGCCAGGCCGGCCGTACCGCCGGATGCCGTCACCGCCAGCGGCAGCGGTCTGGACCCCGACATCTCCTCGGCATACGCCCTCATCCAGGTCGGCCGGGTGGCCCGCGAGCGCAAGATGCAACCGTCCGCCGTACGAAGGCTGGTGGGCGAGCACACCAGCGGCCGCGCCCTCGGGTTCCTCGGCGAGCCCCACGTCAACGTGGTGGAGCTGAATCTGGCCCTGGACCGGATCGCCGGCAGCGGATAACTGGGACCATACGGCTATGACGCGCGGCGCGCTGAGGGTCTACCTGGGGTCCGCCCCCGGGGTCGGCAAGACCTTCGCCATGCTCGGCGAGGGTCGACGGCGTCGGGAGCGCGGAGCCGACGTGGTGGTCGCGTTCGTCGAGACGCACGACCGGCCCAGGACCGCCGCACTCCTGGGCGGCATGGAGGTCCTGCCCCGGCAGCAGGTGGACTACCGGGGCACCAGTTTCACCGAGATGGACCTCGCCGGCGTCCTCAGTCGGCACCCCGAGGTCGCCCTGGTCGACGAGCTCGCACACACGAACGTCCCCGGAGTCCGCCACGAGAAGCGCTGGCAGGACGTGCAGGAGTTGCTGGCCGCCGGCATCAGCGTGATCACCACGGTGAACGTGCAGCACCTCGAGTCGCTGAACGACGTGGTCGAGAAGATCACCGGGGTGGCCCAGCGGGAGCGGGTGCCGGACGAGGTGGTCCGTGATGCCGAGCAGGTGGAGCTCGTCGACATGGCACCGGAGGCGCTGCGCCGGCGGATGGCACACGGCAACATCTACGGCCCCGACAAGGTCGACGCCGCGCTGGCCAACTATTTCCGGCTCGGCAACCTCACAGCGCTCCGCGAGCTGGCGCTGGTCTGGCTGGCCGATCAGGTCGACGAACAACTCGAGCACTACCGCGCCGCCCATCACATCTCGCGCCAGTGGGAGACCCGGGAACGGGTCGTGGTCTCGCTCACGGGCGGCCTCGAGGGCGAGACGCTGATCCGCCGGGCGGCACGGATCGCCGCACGAGCTACAGCCGGCGACCTCCTGGCAGTGCACGTCGTCACGTCTGACGGGCTCGCCGGCGCCGATCCACAGACCCTGGCCGCCCAGCGTCTACTGCTCGAATCGCTGGGCGGCACCTACCACCAGGTTGTCGGTGACGACGTGCCGCAGGCACTGCTGGACTTCGCGCGGGCGGAGAATGCCAGCCAGCTGGTGCTCGGCGCCAGCAGGCGTGGACGGCTGCAAGCCTTTCTCACCGGCCCGGGCATCGGCGCGACGGTCACCCGGCTCTCGGGCGAGATCGACGTCCACATGGTCAGCCACGACCGGATCGGCAAGGGCCGCGCGTTGCCCGTCGTTGCCGGCGGACTCCCCGCGCGGCGGCGACTGCTCGGTGGAGTGCTGGCTGCCGTGCTCCTGCCGGTGCTCACCGTCGCCCTGACGTTCGCGCGCTCAGACGTGAACTTCAGCGGCGACGTCCTGTTGTTCCTCCTCGCCGTCGTCGCGGTCTCGCTGGTCGGCGGGATCTGGCCGGCACTGGCAGCCGCGGTCGTCGGCAGCCTGCTGTTGAACTACTACTTCGTGACCCCGATCCACCGCTTCACCATCGCCGACGGCAACAACGTCCTGGCCCTTGTCGTCTTCGTCGCGGTCGCCGCGATGGTCAGCCGGGTGGTCGATGTCGCGGCCCGGCGGACCAGCGAGGCGGCTCGCGCCGCTGCGGAAGCCGTAACGCTGTCCACGCTGGCCGGTAGCGTGCTGCGCGGCCACTCGGCCCTGCCGGACCTGCTCGACCAGGTACGCAAGACATTCGGCATGACGTCGGCCACCCTGCTCGAAAGGGGAGCCCACCCGCCCGGGGAACCATCCGACGAGCTGGCCACCGACCGTCACGGCTGGCACATCGTTGCCAGCGCGGGCGCTGACCCCTGCCAGCGGCCAGCGGATGGTGACACCGACGTTCCCGTGGGCGACGATCTGGCTCTGGCGCTGTGCGGCCACCCTCTGCCGGCAGCCGACCGGCGTGTCCTCGGCGCGTTCGCCGCCCAGATGGCCCTGGCTCTCCAGCAGAGCCGCCTGTCCGATGCGGCTGCCGCTGCCGTTCCGCTCGCTGCCGCTGACCGCACCCGGACTGCTTTGCTCGCAGCCGTCAGCCACGACCTGCGGACGCCGCTGTCCGCGGCCAAGGCAGCCGTCAACAGCCTGCGTAGTTCCGACGTCGACTGGACGGCGGAGGAGCAGAAGGAACTGCTGGCCACCGCCGAGGAGTCACTCGACCGCCTGATCCGGCTGGTGGAGAACCTGCTCGACGTGAGCCGCCTGCAGGCCGGAGCGGTGAGTGTGTTCCTGCGGCCGACCGGACTCGATGAGATCGTCCCTGTCGCCCTCGACGACCTCGGCCCGGCAGGACGTGCGGTGCAGGTCCACGTGCCTGACGATCTGCCCACCATCCTGGCCGATCCGGCTCTGCTCGAACGCGTTATCGCCAACCTCACCGCCAACGCCGTGCAGCATTCCCCCGCGGGGCTGCCGCCGCTGATCACCGCCAGCGTGCTGGGCGACTGGATCGAGCTGCGCGTCATCGACCGCGGTCCGGGCATCCCGGTGCGCGATCGGGAGCTCGTCTTCGCGCCGTTTCAGCGGCTCGGCGACCGGGACAACGGCACCGGCGTCGGCCTGGGGCTGGCGCTGGCCCGCGGCCTCGTCGAGTCCATGGGTGGGTCGCTCGCCCCGGAGGACACCCCCGGCGGCGGCCTGACCATGGTCGTGCGGCTCCCCGTCGGCGCGCCACAGCAGCGCCCACCGGCCGAGGCTGGATCAACGACGGACAGCCTGCGATGAGCCGAATCCTGGTGGTCGACGACGAGCCGCAACTCCTGCGCGCGCTGCGGATCACGCTGACCGCCCGAGGCCATGACGTGCGGATCGCCGGGGACGGCCGCACTGCACTTTCCGACGCCGCCGCGCACCCGCCCGAGATCATCATCTTGGACCTCGGACTCCCGGACCTCGACGGCGCCGAGGTCATCGCGGGCCTGCGCGGGTGGACCGCCGTCCCCATCATCGTGCTGTCCGGCCGGGCCGGCAGCGTTGACAAGGTGGAAGCCCTCGACGCCGGCGCGGACGACTACGTGACCAAGCCCTTTGCCGTCGATGAGTTGCTCGCCCGGCTGCGCGCGGTCAGCAGGCGCACGACCGGCCAGGAAGACGTGCCCCTCGTGCTGGTGGGCACCTACAGCGTCGACTTGGCGGCGAAACGGGTGACCGGCACCGACGGCGAGGACGTCAGGCTGACACCCACGGAATGGCACGTCCTGGAGATCCTGGTCCGCAACCCCGGCAAGCTCGTCAGCCAGCGACAACTCCTGGCCGAGGTCTGGGGGCCGGCCTACAGCAGTGAGTTTCACTACCTGCGCGAGTACCTGGCCCGGCTGCGCCGCAAGTTGGAGCCCGAGCCCGCCCGGCCGCGCCATCTGCTCACCGAGCCCGGCATGGGCTACCGCTACCAACCCTGACAGCGCTGCAGGCCCGGATCAGCAGCAGTCGACGGGTCCGGTAGCGGAGCCGCACCGATGTGCTCGAACCGCCAACCGGATTGACTGCGGCCGGGCATGCTGTGAATGTGCGCCGGTACGCCGTGGTCGGCATTCTCGTGTTCGCCATGGCAGCCTGCGGCGGCAGCGCCGACAAGGATCAGAGTCAGCCGTCCCGGACGCCAGTTACCGCTGGGCCGTCCCCGACCGCCGCGATGGCTCGGGACACCTGCGTCCTGCAACACCTGGGCGAGGGGCTTTCGTTCGAAACTGTCAAGCAGCAATGTGAATTGGATGCCTGATCGCCGACATCGTCGCGGGCGTCCGGCTCCGGAACCGGATTGCAGCCGCATTCAACGCGATTCTGCCCGGTTTCGGCATGACCGCCAAGGATGTCGTGGACTGGGGTGCGAGGACCTGCCAAGAGGGGCCGCGGGCCGTGCAGGACCTCGTCGGGCGGGTTCGGCCCACGCCGGCGCAGCGAGTTGAACTGCTCTCTCCAATGCTCGACTTCGCATCCGATGCCTCGGCGAACTGCAGCACGCGACCAAGTCTTGGCGGCGGTCTGGCGCACGAGGCATGGCTCACCGCATTCGGCGACTCGCCCGCGCCGGCCCTCACCCGGAGCAGCTTGAGCCGGCAGATCCAGGCGCCGCAGCTCATGACCGAGCTATTCAAGGGTGCCCACAGCCCCTGCGACGTCGTCGGTAACGGGGTCATCATCGGCTTAGAGCGATGGGGTGGCGGCCAGCTGCCGAACCTGTTGGAGTTGTCACTCAGCGCTGCCGTCGGCTTCGGCTGCAGCAACCTGCTCGAAAAGCTGCACTGAGTTCTCGGGGTACCCGAAGCCGTCCGGCTCGATGCCGTACTCGCCGCCGGCGTCCAGCAGCGCATCGAAGAGGAACTGCCCCGACGAGCGCTCGCAGTGCAGCAGGTAGGAGCGGGTGCCGTCCACGTCGTCGCGGACCACGTCGGTCGCCAGGCCCGCGACTGCGCTGCGGAAGGCGGCGCCGTCCGGCGTGGTCCGGTCGGCCAGGTCGACCGGGCACAGCATGGCCAACGCGCGGGCCCCGTCCGGCCCGGTCAGGCGTAGCAGGGCCCGGCCGTGGGTGAAGTCCAAGACGCTGACCAGCGCGTCGTCGGCAGTCTCGATCCGGCCGGCCAGCTCTGCCGAGGATCCCGGCGGGCCGACCAGCAGCCACTCGCCCGGCCCTGAGCCGATGACCAGCGTGGCATGGTCGTCGCGCGCGGCTAGACCGAACGGGACACCAAGCGCGGCCGCCAACCGGCCCTCGGGTGCGGCCCGGACCAGCACCTTGGCCAGGGGTGTCCGGTCGCCAAGGCGGAGTGCAGCGGTGGACCGTACGGCGGAGACCTCCCAGCCGAAGCGGATCTGCGCCGGACCGGCGATCCGGATCGGACTGCGGGCGATGGGTTCGGTATCAGGCACGCAACCGCTCTCCCTCCGGATCGACATGGGCCAACTGCGGCTGCACCGCCGCCGCGATGCGCCGGCCGTCAGGCAGCAGCACGGTGACGACGGTGCCCGGCTCGGCCAGACCCACCTCGACATAGCCGAGGCAGACCGAGCGGCCCAGTGTCGGTGACATCCGGCTGCTGGTGATCCGGCCGACAATTGCGTTGCGCCGCACGATCTGGCTCGCCTCAGCGGGCACGATCGTGCCGTCGACCGGCTGCAGGGCGACCAGCCGGGTCTGTTCCCCCAGTTGCTCCTGCCAGAACAGCTCCGGCCGGCCGACGAAGTCGTCCTTGTCGAGCTTGACCATCGGGCCCAAGGCCGCGTCGTAGGCCCGGGTAAGCCCGTCGGTGTCCTGCCCCACGATCAGGTGGCCCTTCTCCAGCCGCAGGATCCGCTGCGCCTCGACCCCGAAGGCCGCGCAGCCCAGATCGGCGCCGACCGACAGCAGTGCCTCCCACGCCTGCAGGCCGTACGACGCCGGCACGTGCAACTCGTAGCTGAGCTCGCCGGTGAAGCCGATCCGCCACATCAGGCACTCGTCGACCCCGGCGATCCGCCCGGTGCGGACCCGCATGTACGGGAAGGCCTCCGGCGACAGGTCGATGCCCTCGGTCACCCGCGCCAACAACTCGCGCGAGCGCGGCCCGGCCACGTTGATGCTGGCGTAGTAGGTGGTCAGCGGGGTGACGTGCACCTGCCAGTCGGGATGCTCCGTCTGCAACCAGTTCTCCAGGTGTTCCCACACGGTGGCGGCACCCGAGGACGTCGTCGACATGAGGTAGCGCTCGGACCCCAGCCGCCCGGTCACGCCGTCGTCCATCACCACGCCGTCCTCGGCGCACATCACGCCGTAGCGCACCGACCCCTCGGCCAGCTTCGACCACTTGTTGACGTAAACGAGGTTGAGCAACTTCGGCACGTCGGGGCCGCGGAGGTCGAGCTTGCCCAGTGGGGTCACGTCGATGATGCCCACGGCCTCGCGGACGCCCCGCGCCTCGGCCTGCGGGTCGCCGTAGTGGTCCGGCCGGATCCAGGCACCGGCGATCAGCTGCGCCGCACCGTGCGCCTCGTGCCACGGCTGCATCGGGGAGTGCCGCACCGGCTCGTGGACGCGTCCGGCGAGCGCGCCGAGACTGATCGGGGCGTACGGCGGCCGCCAGACGGTGGTGCCGAGGTCGGCGATGGGCCGCCCGGTCGCCTCGGCCAGGACGGCCACGGTATTGACCGTCTCGAGCTTGCCCTGGGAGGGCCCCATGGTGGCTGTGGTGTAGCGCTTGACCAGCTCGCTGGAGTCGTAGCCCTCGGCGGCGGCGGCGATGATGTCTTTTGACGAGACGTCCTCGGAGTAGTCGACGATGCCGTGCGTCGAGGCGCGGAAGCGCTCCGGGTGCGCGCGGACGGGCAGCGCAGCCGGGCGCCCGGCGGCGCCGTGCCCCGCCGCTGCAGCCGCACCGACCGAGCGGCCGTGCTCGACCAACTCCTCGACGGTGCCGTCGCCAGAAATACCGCCAGCTGCCAGCACTCCCTCGGGCAGGTCGTCCGACGGCCGGAATCTCGCCGCCGAGGGGTCGTACCACGGGCGGTCCCCGGCCATGTTGAGCAGCGAGGTCGGCGCGGTCCAGCCGATCGAGGTGACGACCGTGTCGCACGCGACCCGCCGGCCGTCCGCAGTCTCGACGCCGGTGACGCCGCCGCGACCCAGCGCCCGGCGCAGGTCCTCGCCGCGTCGGGCGTCCAGCACCGCCGCAACCTCGACGCCGGCCCGCTGCAGATCGGCAACCCCGGCATCGCCCTCCGGGTTGGCGGTCAAGACCACTGCCTGGGTCCCGGGCCGCACGGCGTAGAGGTTGATCAGCCGGCGCACCGCGGTGCCCAGCATGACACCGGGCAGGTCGTTGCCGGCGAAGACGTAGGGCCGCTCGACCAGGCCGGGGGCGACCACCAGGGCGGCAGCGCGTGCCTTGATCAGCCGCTCCTCGACATGCGGCAGGTCACGCTGCACGATCGAGAGCCAGTTGCCGTCGAAGCGCCCGACAACCACCGAGTCGAGGAGCACCTCGATGCCCGGTGCGGCTGCGACCGCCGCCCGCAGGTCCTGCAGCAGGACCAGCTCGGCCGGGCCGCCCCAGCGCAGGTGCCCGCCGAGCTCGTGCTCCTGCTCGACGAGCATCACCTCGGCGCCGGCCTGCGCCGCCGCCAGCGCCGCACCCATCCCGGCCGGCCCGCCGCCGGCCACTACCACGTCGGGGTGGGCGTAGCGCTGGTCGTACTCAGCGAGGGTGTCGACCGCCCCCGACATCCGGCCGCCCGGCGCGAACGTGCCCAGCACCCGCTCGTAGGCCGGCCAAAGCCGCTGCGGCGCCATGAACGTCTTGTAGTAGAAGCCGGCGGTGAGGAAACGGCCGACCACACCGTTGGCGGCGCGGACGTCGAGGCGCAGCGAGGGCCAGGCGTTCTGCGCGTGCACGGCCATGCCCTCGGCCAGCCCGCGCGCCGCAGCGCGGACGTTGGGCTCGTCGCCGACCTGCACGGTGCAGCCGGGGTCGAGGTGGCTGGCGGTGAGGATGCCGCGCGGCCGGTGGTACTTGAAGCTGCGCGAGAACACCCGCACCCCGGCAGCGGCGAGCGCAGAGGCGATCGAGTCGCCGGCGAAGCCGGTGTAGGGATTGCCTTCGAAGGTGAAGGAGAGCGGCCGGGACCGGTCGAGCAGCTCCCCCGGTTGGGGGTCCAGCCGGTGAGTCGCCAGGGGACTCATGACACCGGCCGGATCTCATTGGTCACCGTGTGCCGCTCGACGCCGATGTAGCGGCGGCAGCCCAGCCGGTGGTACCACGTCTCGCGGGTCCAGTCGGCGTGGTTGTCGTAGGTATAGAGATAGCTGCGCCACTGCTCAGGCGTCGCGGTCCGGGGGTCGGGGCGGGGCCGCCGTTCGCCTGCGTGGCGGAACTCCGCGACGTTGCGCAATCCGCAGTGCGGGCAAGGGATCTGAAACATCAGTGACCGACCGCCGCTGCGCCCTTTTCGCCCACCAGGCGGCCCTCGGCGAACCTCGCGAGGTCGAAGGCGGCCATGATCTCCGGGGTCTTGCCGGTCGCGATCAGCTCGGCCATCGACTCGCCGGCGACCGGGCCTGCCTTGAACCCGTAGGTCCCCCACCCGACGTCGAGCAGAAAGCCCTCCACCGGGGTGATCCCCATGATCGGCGAGAAGTCCGGCGTCATGTCGCAGAGACCCGCCCACTGCCGCAGCAGCCGGAGCTTGGCGATCGAGGGCATCAGCGCCAGAACGTGCCCGGCGAGCTCCTCGGTGAACTCCAGCGAACCACGCATGGAGTAGGAGGGGAAGGGGTCGGTGCTCGCGCCGAACACCAGCTCGCCGCGGTCGGTCTGGCTGACGTAGACGTGCAGGGTGCCCGACACCACTACCGTGCGCAGGAACATCTTCACCGGTTCGGTCACGGCTGCCTGCAGCGCGTGGGTGCTGACCGGCAGCCGTACCCCCGCCAGTGCCGAGACCAGGCTGGACCACCCGGCAGTGCAGTTGACCACCACCGGCGCCGAGACCGCGCCGCGGGAAGTCTGCACCCCACGCACCGCTCCACCGTCGACGAAGACGCCGGTCACCTCGGTGTTCTGATGAATCTGCACACCGAGGGCGTCGGCCGCGCGGGCGTACCCCCAGTTGACCGCGTCGTGGCGGATGGTGCCGCCGGGCCGGTGATAGAGGGCGCCCAGGATTGGGTAGCGCGCGTCGGGCGAGACGTCCATGAAGGGGACGAGCTGCTGGATCTGGGCCGGCCCGATCATCTCGGAGTCGACCCCTTCGAGCTTGTTGACCTCGGCCCGCCAGCGCATCGTGCGCAGTGAGCCGTCATTGTGCGCCAGCGTCAGGTGGCCGCGCTGGGAGAACATCACGTTGAAGTTGAGCTCCGCGGCGAGGTTCTCGTACAGCTTTACCGAGCGGTCGTAGAACCGGACGCCCTCCGGGGTGAGGTAGTTAGACCGGATGATCGCCGTATTGCGGCCGGAGCCGCCGCCGCCGAGGTAAGCCTTGTCGAGCACTGCAATGTTGGTGATGGCGTGCCGGGCGGCCAGGTAGTAGGCGGTCGCAAGACCGTGGACCCCGGCGCCGATGATAACGACGTCGTAGGCCCTTGCCAGGTCGTGCAGGCGCCAGGCCGGCGGCCAGTCCTGCCCGGTCAGCCCGCGACGCAGCAGGCTCAGTGCGGAGTACCGCGCCACTATCTTGTCATCTCGCTCCGCTCCTTGCGTCCCTCGATGCTCACTCGACTACAGCTCGGCGCCGTAGGCGAGGTTGTGCTCGAGCAGCTTGGTGTTGGAACCGAGGAAGGCGTGCTTGGACATGTCGGCGGAGTAGTGGCTGGCTGGCGGCGTGCGCCCCAGGGTTTCGGCTATGCTGCGCACGTGGTGCGGGCCGGCGCCGCAGCACAGTCCGAAGTAGCTGACCCCGAGGTCGAGGGCGGCGGCAGCGAAATCCGCGATCTCGTGCCGGTTGCAGGTGAACGGGTCCAGTGCTGTGGGGAACGGCCGGTCGGGGTTCTTGGGGTCGCGCAGCGACTGGAAACTCGGCTCGGCGTCGTGCGTTCGGTACGGGACTGGCAGGGCCGCCACCGGAACCTGCACAGCCGGCACGATCTCGCGCAGCAGCGGCAGCATCGTCTCGGGGCCGCGGATACAGTTCAGGCCTACCACGTCGGCGCCGGCGTCGGCGATCCGCCGGCACGCCTCGGCCGCGGTCCACCCCTCCCGGGTCAGCGGGGACTGGTGGAAGGCCAGCGTGATGACCGACGGCAGGCCGGTCTGCCTGATCACGTCCAACGCGATCAGCGCCTCCTCTGCGTAGCTGAACGTCTCGCCGATCACGAAGTCCACGCCAGCCTCGACCGCCCACCCGACCTGCTCGGTGAATATCGCCCGCACCTGGTCGGCGGAGGCCTGGCTGTCGGAGTCGTACACGTTGGTGTTGCAGATGTCGCCGGCCAGCAGCGAGCCGTTCTCTTGCGCGACGCGTTTGGCTATCTGCAGCGCGTCGCGGTTGAGCCGCTCGAGCAGGTCCTCCTTGCCGATCAGCCGGAGCTTCTCGCGGTGCGCGTAGTAGGTGAACGCCTCGACCACGTCGGAGCCGGCGTGCACGAACTCCCGGTGCAGTTCGGCGACCTTCTCGGGGTTCTCGATGACCACCTCGGGGACGAAGGCGCCGGCCTGTAGGTAGCCGCGACGCTCCAACTCGAACAGATATCCCTCAGCGCAAATGACCGGCCCTGCGGCGAGGCGCTCGAGCAGGCCGTTGGCGGTGGCGTCGGTCATCGGCTCATCTCCCAGGGAAGCGGTAGCGCTCCGAGCATAGCCAGGCCCCGTCCAGGCTCGACAACCGCAGTTGATGCTCACCAGCGCGTCTGCCCGGTTTCCTTGCTCGGGAGTGACCGGTCTGCTATAGACAACTGTGGTTGACACCGGAGCCGACAACGTTTCGCGTGCCGCGGCGGCCTTGACCGCCCTCGGCTCGCGGGAAAGCCTCGACCGCGGGGGGCTGGGCGTGCTGCGGCTGGCGGAGCTCACCGGTGGCGACAAGGGCCAACTATCGCGCCTGCTCAAGACCCTTGACTCCCACGGGCTGGTGGAGCGCGACGAGCAGACCCGCACCTACCGCTTGGGTTGGCAACTGTTCGTCCTGGCTTCCAAGGTCGGCGACCAGCGGCTGCTCGGCCTGGCGCCGCCCTTGCTGGCCCGCCTCGTCGACAAGGTCGGCGAGCGGGCCAACCTCTCCGTCCTGCGCGGCACCGAGGTGCTCACCGTCTTCTCCGAGCCCTCGCCGCGCTCGGTGCAGTCGGTGGACTGGGTCGGGCGAACCGTGCCGTCGCACTGCACCTCTGCCGGGCGGGCGCTGCTGTTCGACCACAGCAAGGACATGCTCGTCGCGCTGTTCGCCGAGACGGAGTTCGGCCGGCACGGCCCCAACGCCCCGGGCGATGTCGAGTCGCTGCACCGCCGCCTCGTCGCCAGCCGGGCCCGCGGGTTCGCCGTTGTCGACGAGGAGTTCGAGCCGGACCTTATCGCGGTGGCGGCGCCGATCCGCAACTTTTCCGGCGTCATCTGTGCAGCGGTCAACGTGTCGGCTCCCAAGTTCCGCCTCGGTGGCAGCCGGCGGATCGGCGTGGTCGGCCGAGCCCTCGTGGAGGTGGCCGGCGAACTCTCGCAGCACCTCGGTGAGCCCCCCGCCGTGGGCGCCCTCCTGGACGGCGAACCGCGGTGAGCTCGGCCGCGGCCGTCGCGGGCAAGCAGACCTTCTTCGACTACCTCTCCCGGCATTCCGCGGACATCACCACGGCCGTCATCGCCCATGCCGAGGTCGTCCTGGTCGCCATGGCGATCGCGACGGCACTGGGCATCACCCTCGGCCTGCTGGTGCACAACAACCGGCGGGCCACCGATCTCGCCCTGGCGATCTGTGGTGTTTTCCTGACGATTCCGTCGTTCGCGCTCTTCGCGCTGCTCATCCCGTTGCTGGGGCTCGGCTACCAGCCGACGGTGTTCGCCCTCGTGCTCTATGCCCTGCTGCCGATCGTGCGCAACACCGTCGCCGGGCTGGAATCGGTAGATCCGGCCATCATGGAGTCCGCCCGCGGCATGGGGCTGGCCAGCCGCCAGCGACTGTGGCGGATCCAGTTGCCGCTGGCCTGGCCGGTGATCCTGACCGGGATCCGGGTGTCGACGGTGGTGACCGTGGGCATCGCCGCGATCGCGGCCGGGGTCGTCAACGGTCCGGGGCTCGGCGAGCTCATCTTTGGCGGCCTGTCATCGATCGGCAGCCCGTTCGCACTCAACGAGGCGCTCACCGGCGTGCTCGGCGTGGCACTCATCGCGCTCGCCTACGACGCGGTCTTCGTCCTGGTGGGCCGGCTCACGACTTCGAGGGGGATCCGTGGCTGACAGTTCCGGCGCGACATCGACCGGCGGCGAGGTCATCAGACTGCAGGGCCTGACCAAGCGGTTCCCAGGCCAGCGCGACAACGCCGTCGACTCCCTCGACCTGGAGATTCCGGCGGGAGAGATCGTGGTCCTGGTAGGCCCCTCGGGCTGCGGCAAGACCACCACGATGCGCATGATCAACCGGCTGATCGAGCCGAGCGCGGGCAAGATCGTCATCGGTGGGGAGGACGTCACCAAGATCAACTCGGACCAGCTGCGACGCCGAATCGGATACGTCATCCAGCAGGTCGGCCTGTTCCCCCACATGACGATCGCCGACAACATCGCCGTCGTCCCCCGGCTGCTCAACTGGGACAAGCGGCGGATCTCCGAGCGGGTCGACGAGCTGCTCGAACTGGTGGGCCTCGACGCCGGCGCCTACCGCGGACGCTATCCCAAGGAGCTCTCCGGCGGTCAGCAGCAGCGGGTGGGGGTGGCCCGGGCGCTGGCCGTCGACCCGCCAGTCATGCTGATGGACGAGCCCTTCGGTGCCATCGATCCGATCACCCGCGACCGCCTGCAGAACGAGTTCCTCCGGCTGCAGGAGACGATCCGCAAGACCATCGTGTTCGTCACCCACGACATCCACGAGGCGATCAAGCTCGGCAACCGCATCGCCATCCTGGACAAGGGATCGCGGCCGGCACAGTACGACACGCCCGAGCAGATCCTGGCCCACCCGGCCAACGATTTCGTCGTCGACTTCATCGGCCCGGGCGCCTCCGTGCGCAGCCTGGGCCTGACCAACCTGGCAGACCTCGACCTCGACAAGATCCCGGTGGTCGAGCTGGCCGACTCGATCGACAAGGCCCGCGCGCTTTTGGCCCGGACCAAGCAGGACCGCGCGATCATCGTCGACGAGGGCGGCCGGCCACGAGGCTGGCGCCGCGCCTCGGACCTCGAGCAGGGGATGACCAGCGGCGGCGGTCCGGTGGCGGTTCTGCACCGCTCCCAGACCGTGCACGACGCGCTCAACGAGCTGCTGCGGACCGGCGACACGATCGCGGCGATCGTCGACTCCGACGGGCGCTACGAGGGGGCCCTGCGGCTGGAGACGATCATGGGCCTGACGGCACAGGCCGACACCGCGCGGGCGACCGGCGACACTGCCCTGCCGGTGGACGCCCAGCAGGGTGATGCGGGGTGACCATGACCGCGGGCGTGCAGACTCCGGCGGTGGATCCCGCCGCGACCGGGGTCGAGAGTCGGTCGACCGACCGCAGTGTCGCCAGCATCTTCTTGACGCCGGTCCTGCTCCTCCTTGCGCTGGCCGGGTTGTATGTCTACGTCCACTCCAAGACCCTCGACAGCATCGAGCGGCGCTCCCTCAACGCGTCGTTCCTGACCCACCGGACACTCGAGCACGTCCGGCTGACCGCCGTCTCCACCGTCCTGGTGATCCTCATCGCGGTGCCGCTCGGCATCCTGCTCACCCGGCCGTCGATGCGCCGGGCGACACCGTTCGCCCTCGGCGTCGTCAACGTCGGGCAGGCAGTCCCGTCGATCGGCGTGCTGGTCCTGCTCGCCCTCGCCTTCGGCATCGGATTCAAGTACGCGATCATCGCTCTCGTCCTCTACTCGTTCCTGCCGGTCCTGCGCAACACGATGGCCGGTCTGCAGCGGGTCGAGCGTTCGTTGATCGACGCAGGGCGCGGCATGGGAATGACCAAGCGCCTGGTGCTCACCAAGGTCGAGTTGCCGCTGGCCGTCCCCGTCATGATGGCCGGCATCCGTACTGCCCTGATCATCAACGTCGGCACCGCCACCCTGGCAACGTTCACCAACGCGCACGGGCTCGGCGACGTCATCGACGCCGGCCTCAAGCTCGACCGCCGGCCGGTCCTCATCACCGGCGCCGTCCTGGTCGCCGTGCTCGCGCTCACCATCGACTGGCTTGCCGGTCTGGCCGAGCGAGTTCTGCGCCCGCGAGGCCTGTAGTGGCAACAACCGACACCACCGGCACACCACCGGGGAACAGGAGAGCTCGATGCGAGTAGCTACCGGCGCCCGATGGGTCGCCGCCATTTCCGCAGTCGCCTTGCTCACGGCCGGATGCTCCAAGGACAACAAGAGCAGCTCGTCGAGCAGCGGCAAGCTCAAGGGTGCGTCGTTCACCGTCGGCAGCAAGGAGTTCACCGAGCAGAAGGTCTTGTGCGAGATCACGGCACAGGCGCTGGAGAACACCGGGGCCAAGGTCAAGCGGCAGTGCGGCTTGTCTGGCAGCGCTACCGTACGCACCGCGCTGACCTCCGGCCGCATCGACATGTACTGGGAGTACACCGGTACCGGCTGGATCACCCATCTCAAGCACACGGCGCCGATCCATGACTCGCAGCAGCAGTACGACGCCGTGGCTAAGGAGGACCTCGACAAGAACAAGATCAAGTGGTTGGACAAGGCAGGGTTCGACAACACCTACGCGCTCGGCGTGAAGAAGGACAGCAACTCCGACGTCAAGACGCTCACCGACTACGGCAAGCTGGTCCAGTCCGACCCCGGCAAGGGGTCGCTGTGCGTGGCCACCGAGTTCACCAACCGCGACGACGGCCTGCCCGGCCTGGAGAAGGCCTATGACTTCAAGGGCGAGAAGCTCTCCACCCTCGACGAGGGCGCGATCTACAACTCGATCAAGAAGGGCAGCCCCTGCAACTTCGGTGAGGTGTTCACCACCGACGGCCGCATCGAGGGCCTCGGCCTGCGCGTCCTGACCGACGACAAGAAGTTCTTCCCGGTCTACAACCCGGCGCTGAACGTCCGCGACTCAGTCTTCACGAAGTACCCGGCCCTGGCCGATGTCTTCGCACCGATCGCCAAGGCGCTCGACACCGCCACGATGCAGAAGCTCAACTCCCAGGTCGACAACGATGGCGACACCCCGGCCCAGGTCGCCAAGGACTTCCTCAAGACGGTGAAGTAAGTCCTGCCTTTCCTCGTACGAACGCCTGAGCCGCTCCCCCGGGGGCGGCTCAGGCGTCTCCGCCTTCGGCGATCAGACGGTTGAGCTCCCGGGCGAGCAGTCCCAGGCGGGCGTCCTTGAGCAGCGGGAGCTCCCTGCGGCGGCGGCGCGCCGCGCTGACGTCGATGTCGGCCACGATCAGCGCCTCCTCCTTGACCGGCGCCTCGGCGACGACGTTGCCGGCCGGGTCGACGACGCTCGACCCACCCCAGAACTCCAGGTGGCCGGTCGCGCCGACCCGGTTGACGAACACCACCCACATCTCGTTCATCCGTGCCACGCTGCGCAGCAACTCGCGCCAGTACGCGTGGGTGTCGAGCACCTCCGGCGCCCGGGTGTCGACGCTGTTGGTCGGGACGATCAGCACCTCGGCGCCATCCTGGGCGAGCAGGAACGGGAGGAAGGGTTGCCACGCGTCGTTGCAGGTGAGGAGGCCCATCCGGCCGAATGGGGTGGTGAACGCGCGGCAGGACTGGCCGGGGGCGTAGTGCTTGCGCTCCTCCCAGATGTCGTAATTGGGCAGGTAGAGCTTGCGGTGCAGGTGGACCAGCGTCGGCCCGTCGAGGTAGGCGACGCTGTTGTAGGCGTGCAGGCCGGCGTCCTCGCGGAACCCCGTCACCACCGCGATCCCGGCTTCCTCGCCCAGTGCCCGCAGCCGCTCGTCAGAGGCAGCGATCGGCTCGGCGGAGGACGTGCCGAGTGGGTAGCCGTGCAGCGCAAGCTCCGGAAAGACGATCAGGTCGGCTGCCTGCTCGGCAGCCTGCGCCACGGCGGCCTTGGCGGTGCGCAGGTTGGCCTCGATGTCATCGAGGACGCAGTCGACCTGAGCCAGTGCCAAACGCATACGAACAGCCTCTCACCGTCTGGCCCGAACAGGCGGAACGCAGATGCTACCCGGGCTCAGCCGACGAGACGGTGGGCCGGCAGGGCCCGCAGGTACCACTCGTGGAAGGCGGCGACCGAGCCCTCGGTCACCGGCGAGAGGGGCCCCGGGACGTAGCCGGTGGACCGTATGCCTGCCTCGCTCTGCTCACAAAGCGACCAGTCCTGCTCGGAGGTGACCCGCCAGACGGCGGTCAGGTCGGCCACGTCGTAGTCGAGGCCTTCGACCGCGTCCTCGCGGACCAGGAAGACCACGTCGACGTCGGTGCAGTCCGCGGCGTCGGGGGTCAGCCGCGTGGTCACTGCATAGTCGGCGTTGACGTGCGTCCAGGAGTTCGGCAGCGTGATGAGCCGCAGGCTGCCCACGTCTGTACTGGGCAGCCGGCCGAGAACCGGCGCGATCAGCCGGCCGGTCAGACTCTCGGTGACGTAGCCTGGCCGCAACGGCAGCCGGGCGACCCGGAAGAACCCGCCGTCTTCGAAGTTGCTCTCGCGCGGGGCCAACCCGTGGTCCACCCACTGGCTCCAACGCTCGCCAAGCGCGGCGTCGAACGCGGTGCTGCGCCGGACATCGCCGGCCGCGCCGACGTCGAAGTTGGACAGGCAGAACTCCGGGTGGTTGGCCCGGCAGTGGTAGCACTCGCGGTTGTTCTCAACCAGCAGCTTCCAGTTGGCCTGCACCCGGTAGTGCTGGCGCGCCGCGACCCGGGTGCGCTCGACCTCGTGCAGCCGCAACTGTGGCCGGACGACGGCGTCGGCCTGACCGAACGGCGGTGGCTCGTCGGCGAAGCACACGAACAGCAACCCACCGAGATCACGCAGGTGCACAGGGCGGAGTGCCAGCCCTGCAACGTCGAACCCCGGCCCCATGTGCGGCGCCGCCCGCAACGCGCCGTCGAGGCCATAACACCACTGGTGATAGGGACAGACCACCGCCCGCGCTGCGGCGGGGCCGTCGGGTCGCAGACGGCAACCGCGGTGCCGGCAGACGTTGTGGTGCGCGCTGAGGCTGCCGTCGAGGTCCCGCATCAGCAGCACGGATTCGGTGCCGATGCTCCAGGTCAGGATGTCGCCAGGCAGCGGCAGCTCGGCAGCGGCCGCCACGAACAGCCAGTTGGCCCTGAAGACCCGCTCGAGATCGAGGGCGAACACGTCGTCGGCAACGTAGAAGTCCCGCGGCAACGAGTAGCCGGGCCGGCGGGCGCCGAGCAGCGCCGCCCCCCTCTCCGTCGTTGTGCGCATCCGGCCTTCCCTCGAACACGGCGGCTGAGAAGCGAATGGTAGCAACTGTAGTTGTTGTCGGCACGGTTTCGAGGACGGCAAGAGCGGGGAGTGCCAGGTGAGCAGCGGATTGGGCAATTGCCGTTGCAGTGGTCAGCGTGCAGGTCGACAAGGCGTCAGGCTGGTGACCAACCGGTCTGGTGTCGCCTTCGACGGTGGCCCTCGCGATCTCACCGCTGGCTGTCCCGGCGTGGTCGGAAATTCTTGGTCGAGTGGTGGACTCGAGCACGGGCGCGCTCGTTCGCCTCTTACCGCGGTCAACGGAACTGGCCTGGGTTG
>JBDUBV010000224.1:0-3361 GCA_040003795.1 Pseudonocardiales bacterium
GACAAAGACCACGTCGCATACTGCACCTCATTCCGGCGATCCGGTCGAACTTCGCGGACGCGACCGCGCCGCGAACTTGTGGGCCCCTGGAATGGGGAGTGGTCCGCTCGGCGGCTGGTAGAGGACTGAGCCCTTGTCGTCGTACCGCTTGGCGTTGACCAACCCGTGACGGTGCCATGTCTTGACGGTCACGGGGGAGATATTGAGCAGAGTGGCGATCTCGCGTCTGTCGAGGAACCCGGCCGCTCGAAGGCGATCGAAGCGATTCGGCAAACGATAGGTGCGGCGTACGTCCGACACGATGCGCGAATGGAAGCGCGAGCCCAAGCCTGAGCGATGCCCTCGCTCGTTGAGCAGTGCGGCGATCTCGCCGTCGGTGTGCTGGTTGAGAAGTTCATCGATGGCCGCCACGACCTCCGGCTTGGTTTGACGGAGCTGCCAGGCTCTGCCTGGGAGCGGGAGTTGGAGCGTCCGCGTGGCACCGCCACGAAAGCGGACGTGCGCGGTGAGTTGGTCCCCGCGCAGAAGCGTGACGTCCTCGATGACAAGCCGCGCGAGTCGTTTACGTTCGCGAGCGGGAGTGCGTGGATCCCGCCAGACCTGGGGTAGGTCGGTAGCCAGATCCAGGATGGCCTTGCGTTGCTCCGCATCCAGCACCATCTGGGCTGCCGCGCGCTGACGCTCGCAAACGTCCTGAGCCTCGGCAAGTTCGCGCAACCGGTGGTTCCACTCGGCCTCGAGCACGTCGGCGACCAGGCGGTTGTCTGGGTGCACCCGTCGGAAGCGATACTGCGCGACTTCGGCTTCGTGGCGTGCTCGCTCGACGTGCTGCTGCCGTAGACGATCGGCCTCATCGACGCGCGCCTGGACCTCGGCCTGAATGGCCAACGTCATCTCCAGGTTCAGGGGCGTGATCGAATCAATCAGGAGCTCGCCGATGGCAACGTCCAATGCTTCGCCGTGCACGCGCTGGCAGACCGGCTGTGCGTGCCGAATAGCTGCGCGCATGCAGGTGTAGGTCGTGACCTCGCGGTCTTTATGGACGTAGTAGCGCACCGTCATGCGGTCGCCGCATCGGCCACAGATCACCAGGCCTTGCAGCAGAGCCGGTCCTTCTCTGGGTGGGCTCGCGCGCCGTTCGGCACCGTAACTCTGGGCCGCCTGGTGCAGCTGGCGCAGGTTCCGTTCGTACTCAGCCCAGCTGATGTAGCCAGGATGTGCGTCACGAATCAGCACCTGCCATTGATCTCGCGGCAACCGCTCGATGTGCAGGTGCCCGCTTCCGAGCTGGCGAACCGTCGTACGACCATAGCTGAACGCGCCAGCGTAGCGTGGGTTGTGGAGAATGCGGAGCACGTGATCGTGGCTGAGGGTCCCCCAGACGAGTTCACCCTTTGCGGGGCCGGACCGAATCCGGTGAGGAAACAACAGTTCCTCCTGGGTGAAATGCCTGACGGTACTGCAGGCGGATCCGGTGCGGACATAGGTCTGGAACACCAACCGAACCGCCTGCTGGACCTGCTGGTCCGGGTCAAGTACTACGCGATCCAACGGGTCGTACGCGAGCCCGACTGGCAGGATCTGCTTGAGCTCGCCGCGTCGGGCTTTGTTGCGCTGGCCGCCAAGCAGCCGAGCGCGGAGGACGTGGAGTTCCGCTTCGCTCATGGTGCCCTTAAGCCCAAGCAGCAGGCGGTCGTTGAAGTTATCGGGTTCGTACAGACCGTCCTCGTCCAGAATCAGCGTCTGGCTCAGCGCGCACAGTTCGAGCAGACGATGCCAATCCGCTGAACTGCGCGCCAGCCTCGAAACTTCGAGCCCGAGCACGATGCCGGCGTGACCCAGGCCAACCTCCGCAACCAACTGCTGGAAACCGGCGCGATCGGCAGCCGAGGCCCCAGACTGACCCTGGTCACAATCGATGACGATGATCTGGTCGGTCGGCCAGCCAAGAGCGATGGCTCGCTGGCGAAGTGCATACTGGCGAGCTGCGCTCTCGGTGTGCTCCACGACCTGGCGCAGTGTGCTCTGGCGAACGTACAGATACGCGTTCCGCGCGAGGTGGCGCGGCGTCACCTTCAATTCGGTCGAGGCCTGCATTGGTTGGACTCCATCGAACGTGCGAGCAGCATGCTCGCGATGACCAGGATCGTTGCCGCCGCGTCAGCAGCGGGTGCGCGCAGTGTGGGCGAGACGTATGGGACGATTGGCGCCTCGAGATGCTGTGGCGCCTGCTGGATGAGCTGCATCCAGGCCGGTAGCCCCCAGCGATAGAGGACCATCAGACCAACGACGGGCGGACCTATCCTGGCATCGCCGACCGCCTGCGCACGAGCAGCCTCATAGTGGGTGGTAAGCGTGCTCGGATCCACGGAACTGTGCCGCGGAGGTGGTCCAGGTGGCGGGGAGTTCACCGCTGGAGCGGCGTAGGGTATTTTGGGCGTGGGCCCAACACCCGCTCGATGGTTCGACGGTGCACACGCACGCCAAACTGGGCGTGAATGCGCTCGGCTAATTCGCTGGACAGGATCATCGGCTCGTCGACACGGGCCTGCCGCAGCGCGGTGACAATCTCGGGGCGGAGTTTGTGCCGCCGACGAGGGCCGGGTCGCTGACGCACCAGAGCAGGCAGCCCACCACGCGCCAGCGCCGCCTGAGCCGCGTAGAAAGCTGGACGCGAAAAGCCAAACGTGGCGGCGGTATGTGTGACCGACTGGCCATCGGCTTCGACGCGCCGCACCATCTCGTACTTGACTTGGACCAGGTCGCGGGCATCGAAGAATGGATGGCCGACAAACGCCGTGTCGGTCACCGTAGCCGCGTGGGGATTGAGTCCGCCAGCGGTACGCAGCGCCTGGCTCTTGGCGTCGCTGAAATTGAGGGCAGTTGCCACCACAGACCTCCCAAGATGCCCATTCGTCGTGCTGATTATGACCGGCGCAGACAAAGGAGCCGCACTCGTGATGCCGGTAAAGCTGGCCATCAGCTCCACAATGAGCCATGATGGCGTAGCCTACCGGCCGATGCTTACCGACGTCTAGCGACAAAAATCGCTTGACACAAGCGACAAAATTGACCTGACACGACTGGACTGCCAAGCAGGGGCGTCGCGCACCGCCGCTCATCGTTGTGCCGCCTGAACCAGCGCGACGATCTGCACCAGATCGTCAGGGCGGAACAGGGCTCGACCCGCTGCTATGACGACGAATGGATCGTCCGCAACGACGTCCGTCCACCTCGCAGGAATGGTCTGGAGGCAACCCTGACCGTCCTCGAAGTACACCCGATCCTCGTTCCAAGCCTGGCGGCAGTCGAGGAGGACGAACCGTTGATCGTGCAGCGGATGAAACGGGTGCGTGACCTG
>JBDUBV010000225.1:0-3353 GCA_040003795.1 Pseudonocardiales bacterium
CTCGGACCACTACTTACCGAGACGGCACACGGCGCTGCGACCACCCCGAGTGCTCGCGGGCAGGGCCGCGGTTAGGGCTCGGGTGTGGTGAAGGGTGCGAGGTGGTCGATGGCCGGGACGATGTAGTAGGCGCCGGTCAGGGGTGTGGTGTAGTGGGTGAGGGCGTCGCGGGTGCCGTCTTCGGCGCCGGCCATGCGCTCGAGCATGCGTTGTAGGCGGGGCGGGTCGAAGCTGAAGCCGACGAACATGGTGCCGTGATCGGTCAGGGTGCCGTAGGGAACGTTGCGGCGAAAGATGGCGAGTTCCTGGCCGGCGTCGTCTTCGATCACGGTGCGCGAGACATGGGAGTTTCCGGCTTGGATGTCTTGATCAAGTTCGATGCTGTCGGCCTTAGTGCGGCCCATGACTTGTTCCTGGGCGGGGATGCTGAGCGCGTTCCACGCCTCGGCGTCGTGTATCCATTCCTGGACCAAGACGACTGAGGAGCCTTGCCCTGCCTGGCCGTCCGGGATCAGGGCTATGGCGGGGGCTTGGGCCAGTGAGGGGTTCTCGGTGCCGTCCTGGAACCCGGTCAGGTCGCGGCTGTGCCGGTAGGACCAGCCGGTGACTTCGGTGGCGACCTTCGCTACCGGCGCGAGCGCTGCGACGATGTCGACGCAGACGTCGAACACAAGATCTGGTGCTGCTCCGCTGACCCACACCCAGGCATCTTGCTGGGTTGCGGGCATGGTGCACCCGCCGACGCCGCGGATTGGCTCATCGAAGTCGCTGGCGTGGGCGGGCATCTGGTCGGGGGCGACCTGGCTCCAGATCGTAGGCCGCACACCGAGCACAAGGTTCACCCCACCGACGGTGGTGTGGGGTTCTTCGAGATCGGCCAGCGCCTGAACGAGCTCCGCTGCGGTCGTGTCGGGGCGGGATGCAAACTCCAGGAAACAGTGGGACGAGGTGCCGACAGCAAAGATTCCGGACTGCGCTGTAGCCACGAGGCTTGGGCCCTTTCAGAGGAGGTGATGCAGGAGCGTTGCGGTGTCAGGCAACCGGTCCGCTCGGTGAGCAATAGGACACCGTGGCCGGCGTGTCAGGCCAGCTGCGGGGTGGGCCGCTCGGCATCCCGGCGCCAGCTTTCGGTCGAGGCGGTGACCGAGCGGAGAGTGGCTTGCAGATCTGCCATCTGCGCATCGTCCAGACCGACTGCGGTGCGGATGGCGTCATGGACGCTTCGGGTGCGTAAACGCAGCGCGGCCCCGGCGGAGGTGAGCTGGATGTGGACTGATCGTTCGTCCTCGGCGCGACGCTGGCGGGTGATCAGTCCGTTGTCTTGCATTCGGCGCAGCAGTGGTGTCAGGGTGCCGTAGTCCAGGTGCAGCGCCTCGCTGAGCTGCTTGACCGTCTGTCTCTCTTCTTGCCAAAGCACGACCAGCACGAGGTACTGCGGGTAGGTCAATCCCAACCCGGCCAGCAGCGGTCGGTAGGTTGCCGTCACCGCACGCGAGGCGGCATAAAGGTCGAAGCACAACAGCTCAGACAATACGACCGGCGGGTTAGGGCGCTGGACCGTCATGTGGTGTGTCCCCTCAGCCGCTCGGGAATGTATCTGGTGGTCACTATACTTGTGCACAAGGTAGTACCGCTACGTCGTCCACCCCACTCCTACCCCGAAGGTTCATATGACCAGACTGCAAGTAGGTACCGAAAACAACGCCGCCATCGAACTGAACTTCGAGGACTACGGCACCGGAAAGCCAGTCGTGCTGATCCACGGCTGGCCGCTGAGCGGACGCTCATGGGAGAACCAGGTCCCCGCCCTCGTCGAGGCCAGTTACCGCGTCATCACCTACGATCGCAGGGGCTTCGGTGACTCCTCCCAACCGTGGGGGGGCTATGACTACGACACGCTCGCCGCTGACCTGAACACACTGCTGGAACACCTCGATCTGCGCGACGTCAGCCTGGTCGGCTTCTCGATGGGCGGCGGCGAAGTAGCCCGCTACATCGGCACCTACGGCACCGACCGGATCGCCAAAGCCGTCCTCGCCTCGGCCGTCCCCCCGTTCCTTCACAAGGCGGACGACAACCCCGAGGGCGCGTTGAATGACGACGCGATCGCCGGCTTCCTCCTCGGCGTCGACAGCGACCGGATCGCGTTCCTCGACGAGTTCACGACCGGCTTCTTCACGGCCGGCGGCGAGCTGAAAGTCAGCGAAGCGCAACGCGTCTACGCCCGCGAAATCGCCGCGTTCGCCTCCCCCAAGGGAACCCGCGACTGCATCACCGCCTTCGGACACACCGACTTCCGCGACGACCTGGCCAAGATCACCGTCCCGACCCTGATCATCCACGGCGACTCCGACGCCATCGTCCCCTTCGAAGCCAGCGGCAAACGCTCCCACGACGCCATCGCGGGCAGCGAACTCGTCCTCATCCAGGACGGCCCGCACGGCATCAACACCTCCCATCCACAGCAATTCAACGACGCCCTACTCCACTTCCTCAGCCGCTGAACTCCCGGGTGGCCCCGTCCAACCCGGACAGGGCCACCCGGGGCCTGTCCGACCAACTGTGTTTCCGGCCTGACACGCGCCGATCGAGACGGCAGTCGCTCTGCGAGCCGTCGCGCCCAACTCGACACGCCGAGCCACCCCGAACGGCCGCTCCTGACCGAGTGGCTCGCCCGCGCAATCGAAGCGATGTCAGCGAACCTCTCTGACGACGGCAGGCGGGCCGGGCCTGCGACAGGTCAGGTGCTCATGCCACCGGTGCCCGAAAACGGATCCCGCTTCGGGGCGTTGACCAGTCCGTCCCACGACCAGTGGGGGATGCGAAGACCGTCCGGCACGTCGTCAGCGGAGCGGTGATAGCGGGCCATGGTGGTCGTGGTCGCCCATGCGAAGTAGTCGTGCATCACGCGGCGAAGCCGGTCGTCATCGGCAAAGCCGACGTCTGCCAGGGCCTGATCGAAACAGGCGATTGCGCGGCGGTCCATTTCCTCGTGAGCGCCGTTGCCGCTGTGCATCCGCACCACCGAGGTCTCGTCGCCGTAGCGGGTTGAGAAGGTCGGCGGCCCTCCGAGCGCCTCGGCCCAGTACGCCGTGAGCCGCTCAGTGTGCTCGGGGTGGTAGCCGTGGCTGAAGGCATGGCTCACCACCTCGTCTGCCATGACCCTTGCATGCCACGCGCTGGCTAGGCGCAACAGGCCCTCGGTGCCGCCGGCGGCCTCGTAGACCGTGTCCATGACTCGTAGGATCGCAGCTCCCATCTGCGCCCGCAGCGCGATCCATCATTGGGACGACCGTCTGGCTCGGCTGAGCTGTCAGGGGGTCGTGCTAGGAGCTTGAGCTTGCTTGCGAGCT
>JBDUBV010000226.1:0-3342 GCA_040003795.1 Pseudonocardiales bacterium
GGCTACGGTCACCGACACCACTGTGGTCGAGCAACCGCACGAGGACGCCACGACGGCCCCGCCGCAGCGCCCTGGGAAGCCGAAGATCCGCCACGACTGAACTGCCGGACCCGCAGGTCAGTGCTCAGCCTCCCGGTGGTGCGACTCGGCGAGTTGCCCGAGGGCCTCGGGCGGGATCGTGTCCGGGCCGGCCGCCGCCACCGTGCAGCGGGTGACCGCCCTCAGGGTGGCCGTCCGCCGGTTGCCCGCGAACTGCGCTCGCTCGCCCAGCAGGGCGCCGGGCCCGATGTCAGCGATGGCACGCCCGTCGACCTCGACCCGGAGCACGCCGTCGAGCAGCACGTAGATGTCCTCACCCGGCGCGCCCTGCTCGGTGAGAACGGCGCCGGCGTCCAACCGGTCGATGCGCACCTTGGCGCTGCTGCCCATCACCTGCTTGGTCAGCCGACGCTCCAGCGAGGACTCGACCTCGCTCACCAGCGCCGGGGAGTCCTCATCCCCCCACGGGGTGTGCCGGCCGAAGGCCTTCGTGCTCCAGGTGTGGTAGTCGATCAACGCCGACTTGCTGTGCAAGCGCCCCTGCGCGTCATAGATCCAGTGCCGGGGGAAGGGACTGGCCCCCACCAGCTCTGCGCTGGCCGAGCCGTCCGGTTGCAGGGTCAGCGCCAGGGTCGTCCAGGCCAGGGGTGCGGAGATCTGCACGTACGGCGGGTGGCTGACCCTGCGGGGCGCCGGCAGGCCGGTGCGCCCACCGGAGGTCTGCTCGAAGCGCACGCCACCATCGTCGAGCCGCCGCACCGAGGTGCGATCGGGCAGGGGCACAGCGGCGAAGCTGACTGCCTTGCCACCCAGCCGCAGAGTGGTGGCGCCGATATAGCCCTGGCCGTCCAGGCCCTGGTCGACGACCTTCCCGTCGTCTACCTCCACCCAGGCCGACAGCTGGTTGGCGAAGCGGCAGCCGTCGGCGGCGACGAAGGCCTCGAGGTCCTCGATCAGGTCAGGTGGTGGCGCGTCGTAGTGCGCGAGCCCTGTCTCGAACGGCATCTTCAGGGCTATGCCGGTCACCGCCTCGCTGGGGATCCACGACAGCGACGTGACGGAACTGGAGAACCGCATGGCAACCTCCCGGCGCTGAGCCCTCGACACCCGCATTCTCACCCCCGCGTCCCTGTGGTGCAGGCAAACGCTCAGCAAACTTCGGCAGCTGTCCGCACACTCCTCGTCATGGACCGTTGCCGAGCGGGACAGTGACGATGCTGTTCAGCGACATCGAGGGCTCCACCGCCCGGTTGAGCCGGCTGGGGACCGCTGCCGCATCGTCCGGACCGTCATCGAGAAATTTTGCGGGCACGAGATGGGCACCGAGGGCGACAGCTTCTTCATCGCCTTCGGATCGGCGCACCAGGCCGTCCGTGCCGCGGTCGAGATCCAGCAGCGCCTCCTCTCCGACGACTGGCCGCAGTCGGTCCCCGTCCGGTCCGGATGGGCCTGCACACCGGAGAGCCCGCCCGCTTGGAAGAGGGCTACGTCGGGATGGACCTCAACCGGGCGGCGCGGATAGCGGCGACCGCGTACGGCGGGCTGATCGTCATCTCCGACGCCACCCGCAGCTCGTCCGGTCAGTGCTGACCGACGGGGAGCGCCCGCTCGACCTCGGCAGCCACCGGCTCACCCGGTGTGCTGGCGGGTGCCGGCCAGCTCGTGGTCACGCAGACCAGCCTGCCGGCGGCCTGGCAGCGCGAGTTTGCCGCGGGTGAGCAGTTGTCGGTGGCCGAGGCCGCCGCGTTGGCCTGCCGCCCGGTCACCTGAGCCCGTACCCTGGCCTGGCCTCACCGTCCGACCGCCACCGGAGGCTTGCTCTTGGCCGTGCTGCTCGCGCTCGCGGCGGCGGTTGCCTACGGGACGTCGGACTTCATCGCCGGCCTGCTGTCGCGGCGCGCGAGCTACCTCCTCGTCGGCGCGGTCGCCCAGGTGATCGCCATGACCGGCACCCTGGTAGCCCTGCCGTTCACCTCCCCGCCCCCCGCCACGGCCGGCGGCCTGGCCTGGGGAGCGGCGAGTGGAGCGGGAGCGGCGGTGGGGACGCTGGCGCTCTATCGCGGCCTGGCCGCCGGCCAGATGGCGGTCGCAGCGCCGCTGTCGGGAGTGGGGGCGGCCGCCCTGCCAGCCGTTGCGGGTTTCCTGCTCGGGGAGCGGCCCTCGGTGCCGGCGATAGTCGGCATCGTGCTGGCCCTGCCGGCCGTATGGCTGGTATCGAGTGCGGATCGCACGACGCGCCAGGTCGGGCAGGGGCGGGTAGCCGCCGGAGTCGTCGAAGGGCTGCTCGCCGGCGTCGGTTTCGCCGTGCTGTTCGTCGCGCTCGACCGGGCCGGGGGTACGACGGGCCTGTGGCCGGTCGCCGCAGGGCAGGTCACCTCGGCGGTCTTGCTGCTGGCGGCGGCAGCCGGCCGGGTGCGCACCCGGCCCGGTATCCGGCTGACCGGCGGCGCGGCGGCCGTGGGCGGGCTGGGAGCCTCGGCGATCGTGCTGTTCTTCTTCGCCACCCACCGGGGCCCGCTGACCTTCGCCGCCGTGCTGGCCTCCCTGTACCCGGCCGTGACCGTGTTGCTGGCGCGGCTCGCCCTCGGCGAGCGGATGCGCCGACTCCAGACGGTCGGCCTGGCCCTGGCCGGCGCCGCCGTCGTACTGATCGTGACCGGCTGAGCGTCAGTGCCTGGGTCAGCCCCCGTTGGCCGTCCAGGTCCCCGGACAGGCTCCCGCTCACCGTGCCGTCCTCGACGCAGGTCGAGTTGCTGATGTGGATCGGGCCCGACAGCGTGCTGCCCGCGACCTGGACGGTCATCGTGAAAGTCCCCCTCCCTCCCGGCGTGACCGTGGCGAGCGTCGCGTTCCACGTGCCCGCGACCCCGCGGGACGAGGGACCCGCAGCGGGTGTCGTCGGCGGGGCGCGGAGGGCTGGGTGGAAACGGGTGGTCGACCCCGCGCTCGGCCTGTTCGAACTCGACGCCTGGGGGTGGTGGGACCGCAATCGGCCAGCAGCCTTAGGGCCGCCACCAGCAGCAGAATAGGTGCGGTGCCGGGGCGGGGCGGCGGTCCGAGTGTGCTGTGTGTTTCCAGACGTGTGTCCCCTCCTCACGGTGCCGATCGTGGGGATCGTCCAGGGTGTCCGGGGCCGAGCCAATAGTTCAGGGTGGCCGGCAGCAAGACGGCCTGTACCTGAAAAACCTCGGCACCGTCTACCGGATGGGGATGGCCATCACGATGACGGATCTCGGCGACAGTGACGCCCTGCACCAGATGGTGTACCGGGCCGCTCATCGACCTCGGCGCTCGAGCTGGCCC
>JBDUBV010000227.1:0-3330 GCA_040003795.1 Pseudonocardiales bacterium
ATCAGCGGAGAGCAACGTGTAGACCACCAGCTTGCGCATGCGACTCCTACCTGTCGGGGCTGCCTGGTACCGCATGTCCTCGGTGTGGACCATCCAACCCTGGCCAACTCATCGGTGCACCTCGGTGCGAGCAGCCGGTGCCGCAACGGTGTCTGACCGCGAGTCCGAGGGACTGTGACGGTACCGGTCTCCCGAGCCGCGCTGACGCGCTCGACCTACCGACATCCCCCGGTCGCGCGGATCAGAAGGCTTCTTTCGGGCACGTCGTCCATTGGCCGTCACCGCAAAGCTGGCACTACTCGACGGTCCGGCGTCCGGCGGCAACCGCACTGGACGGCACTTATGCGCGGCGGGACATCGTCCCATCCAAGGTCTCGCAGACTTGCAACGCCGCATCGAGCACAGACATGACAGTGGTGTCGAGCTGCCGGTCGAAGGCCACAAAGTCGGATTGGGCCGCGTGTAGTGCGCGCATCTGCTCGTCGGTCAGCGAGTAGTGACGTCCCGCTGCTCGATCTCTTGCCAATGCCTCGCTCACGCGCAGGTGCACGATCTGGACGCCTTGCCCACCCAAAGCCTGTCGGTACAACGCAGCCATTCCGTTGTTTACGACATCGGCAATGACCACGTCCCCGCCGTCGTCGGCGAAGCCGATGGCGAGTTGCGCGGCGTTGCTTACGCCCAACCTCTGCTGACGTAAACCCTCGGCGCCATCCCAAGGCGCGACGTGGGGTTGCACGAGCATTTGGCGTACGTCGTCCACCTCGATCACCGCGCAACGGCGCCGGAGCGGCGCCACAGCCCGCGCAATCGTGCTCTTGCCTGCGCCCGGACCGCCGGCCAGGACGACGATGCTCATCCGCTCATATTGCCGGATCCGCTCGGTTCGGTGGGAGCCGGTTCGACGAACAGAGCCGTCACTACGCTACGCGCTGGAACGTCCACCTCTGCCGCCGCGCGGGCGAACGCCCGGCCGTACAAGGCGTCCGGGCCGTCGGGGCGCGACGTCTTCGAGTCAAATGGAAATCAGAGGCGAAGCTCCCGCCGTGTCGTTACGTTCCAGGCGTGCACGCGAACACGGACGCCGGAATGCCTGAACCTATAGCGCTGGCCGCGCGTGTGATGGCGACGCTTCCAACCAACTGGGCGTTGTGCGGCGGCTGGGGGGTCGATGCGTGGCTCGGATCGCAGACTCGGGACCATCTCGATGTTGACCTGTCGGTGCTCCACGATGCGCAACTGGCCGTGCACCAGCACTTCGCTGATGACTGGCCGCTCAATGGGCATGACGAGGCCGACGAGGAGACTACTGCGCCCTGGAATGGGCGAACGCTGGCGCACCCTGGCCACATCCACGCGCACGGCCCGAACGGGCTCCACCTCGACATCCAACTCGACCGGCGCCGCGCAGATTGCTTGGTCTTCAGCAGGCAGCCGGAGATCTTGTTGCCGCTGGACTGGTGCATCCTCGACTCCCCTTGGCAGGTGCCGACGCTGATCCCTGAAGCGCTGTTGTTCTTCAAAGGTGTCGGGTCGATCCGGGCACGGGACACAGTGGACATGCAGGCGCTGGGCCCCACGCTGACGAAGCCAGCACGTGTCTGGCTCGTCGACGCGCTGCGAGCGGTCCGACCCGACCACGAGTGGATTCCCCTCCTCGACCGCGGGTAGGCCGGAGCAGCCCATGACGTACCGAGGATTTCGTCACGCACAATGCAGCAACGTCCTGCCTTCCCCGGCCCTCGGCAGTCCGCGCGGACGTGCGCACATGCCGCGATCCCTAAGCTCTTCATCCCCGACAAGCATCAGCTGAGACACGACTCTCAAGTCTCAGCCGAGCCAGGGGTACGGCGGCTCGCACGCATCCTCTGCCGAGTTGACCTGTACTCGATCAAGGCGACCAGCTGGTGCCACTCGACAGAGCGTCCTTGGCTGCGGCCGCCCATCCCCTCTGCGCCGCCAGTCTCCAGGGCGTCCGGCCGGCGTAAGGCCGCGAGGCATCGCTACGCGATGGCTCTCCGAGCCAGCCCTGACCCCGACCTCCCGCCCTACGGACCGTCAGCTACGAGGGAATGGGTACAGCTGGCGCGGGCAAGTAGGCGGTACTACCCAATCACAGGACCGGGCGGTGGGCCGGGTACGAAGAACGCTTCCACCCAATCGGGTCGCGTCTCATGATCAATCCTTATGCGCCAGATGTAACGGTTGCCGACCGGCAAGGGCAACCCAGCAGCGAAATTCAGTACCCACTGCACGCGCGCATCGACGAGATTTTCCGGAACACTTGCCGCCGGGAAGATCGGCCGCTGGAATGTGACCGCCTGACCAACCCGCATGGTCTGCGTCTCGCCCGTCGGACCGGGCAAGGAGACCAGGACACCTGCAGCGTCCTCCAGAATGATCTCGACGGAACATTCGGCGCCATACAGTGCGGGCGGAACGCTAACAGTCGCCACCAGAGAAAACGGTGCGGACAGGCTAGTGCCGGGATTGAAACCGATCAGGCTCAGGCCGCCGCCGATCATGTTGAGCTTGCTGGCAGCATCCACTGCGGCGTAGTCGGCAAGGAAGAGGCGAACAACCGCAGCGTCGGAGACTTCACTCACGCCGAAGACGGTACCTCTGATGCTCCAGTTAGTTGCTGACGAGGTGCCCAACCTGCTGGACCAGTCATCCCGGAGGCCGATGGCTGATCGAGCCTAGACACCGTGTAGTAACCCTCAGCAGCTAGCAATAGGGCGTGGTACGCGGGGAAGCTATCGACCTCGACTGGCTGCGCGACAGCCATCATCGCGTCGAACTCTGCCTCGGTCGTTTCGAACTCGTCGAACTCATCCGACCCACTCATAGTCGCCATCATGTGCCACCTAGACCAGTCGCCACAAGGACCGTTCGGAGTCGCCACGTACCGTCACTCTCATCGACAGGCTGCAAAATGACCTTGAGCAGTCGGCCGCCGTCGGTACGACCCACTACCAGCAACCTTCGTCCATACTCCTCATGAACGTGCCACCGGGTCATGATGTGCCCCGCGCAGGCATCCCTGACTTCATGCGGGGTGACCCCGTGCTTGGACTGGATCTTGCTTGCCATAGCGGGACTGATCTCCACATACCCGATGTACACCTTCGTCACGTCCGCCTAGCATGCCAGACCCGGACCAACGGGGACCGGGTCTGGGTGTCGGAGAGCGCCAGTCTGAAGCCGAGGAACCAACACAATCAAGGCGTGCTTAAGCCACCGGGCCTCCGTGCCCGCTGCGTGCCCGTTCCGGCGGTGATGCATGGTAACGAGGGGACATGACCGCGGACCTCGGGCTCGGACATATCA
>JBDUBV010000228.1:0-3310 GCA_040003795.1 Pseudonocardiales bacterium
GACGGTTGGCTCGCCGACCGAGGGCCGGTCCGCACGCTCCGCGAGCCCGGCCGCAGGCAACGGCATCAGCAAAGTGCTGACCATCGTCGAGGAGAACCACAGCCTGGCGCAGATGCGCTCGGGGATGCCCCACCTCTACCGACTCGCCCAGCGGTACGGCTACGCCACGCACTACCAGGCGTTGAGCCACCCTTCCCTGCCGAACTACCTCGCGATCGCCGGCGGCTCGACCTTCGGCGTGTCCGACGACGCCGCACCCGCGTCCCACCCGCTGCACGGGACGTCGGTCTTCGGCCAGGCTCTCGCCACGGGCCAGAGCGCACGGCTCTACGCCGAGTCCATGCCGGCGCCGTGCAGCACCTCGTCGCACGCGCCGTACGCCGTGAAGCACGCACCCTGGGCCTATTTCCTCGACGAGCGAGCCGCCTGCACCGCCGGAATGGTGCCAGCAGGCACGCCGACGGCCGGGCCGCTGGCCGCCGACATCGCCACCGGTCGGCTCCCGACCGTCGGGATGCTCATCCCGAGTCTCGACAACGACGCACACGACGGCAGCCTGGCCCGTGCAGACACCTGGCTGCGGCATTGGCTGGACCTCCTGCTGGCCGGCCCGGACTTCGCCTCCGGCGCGCTGGCTATCGTGGTCACCGCCGACGAGGACGACCGGTCAGCCGGCAACACCGTGCTGACCGTCGTCCTGGCCCAGGGCATACGCGACACGGTGGTCACCCGTCCGCTCAGTCACTACTCGCTGACCCGGTTCTACGACGACGTCATCGGCGCGGCACCACTGCGCGAGGCCGCCCGAGCCACGTCCCTCGGCGCCGCATTCAGCCTGCACCCCGCCCGCCACTGATCCTCTGCGCAGCAGCACAGGCTTCAGCAGACGCGCCCGACCCGACCGGTGGTCAGGTCGTACCGGAATCCTCCGACAGCGACCTTGCCCAGGTACGGCGAGGACCGCACCCGCTGCACGTCGGCGCGCAGGGCAGCCTCCTGGTCATCGGCGCTCAGGAAGGAGATGCTGCGGGTGTCGGGGCCGCCGGCGGCTCGGATCTCGGCGTGCACGTCGGCTTCCGTACGGCCGGCCATCCGGCAACCGGTGTGAGCGATCACCATGACCCGGTGGACGCCGAGCAGGTGTGCAGCCAGCACCAGGGTGCGCAGCACGTCCTCGGTCACCCGAGCGCCCGCGTTGCGAAGGATCTTGGCGTCGCCACGAGCCAGCCCGAGCATCGCCAGCGGCTCGATGCGGGAGTCCATGCAGGTCAGCACCGCCAGGCCCTTGGCCGCGCGCGCTTCGAGGTCGTCGAAGTCGAAGCCCGCGGCGTAACGCTCGTTGGCCGCCAGCACGTCGGCGAACGGGTCGTCGGCGAGCACACCCCGCAGCCTAGACGGCGGTGAGGCAGCTCAGGGAAGAAGCTCCACTGACGCTCGTGTGCGACGACGGGCAGCCGTTGAAGTGCCCGCAGCCCAGTCCGCCGGCGAAAGGTGTGTTCACGCTGGGCGCCGAAGCCCTGTAGTACGACGACACGTCGAAGTGGTCGTTGCCTATTGCCGAGCCACGCCGTCATGGATGAGGCAACCGGAGCGGGCCGTGGGCGCAGCCTCTTGTGTCGAAGACGAACGCGATCCAGCCGGGCCGGTAGCTGGGCTCCCAGAGGGTCGGCGCCGACGATCAAGAGGGGCGGATCGGCGTCGGCAACCGGACGGCTAGGGCACGCGGCTGGCATCAGATTCACCACCAAGGAGGGGTCTGATGGCCGTCCGGTGCCTGCGGGCAGAGACGTCTCAGCCGGGACCGTATAGGTGCACCAAATGCGCCTACACCCTCACAGTGGGCTCCACCAAGCCACCTGCCACCGTGTCCGTCGTGCAACAACGGGCAGTGGAACCACGGTCACCGGCGGGGACAGCGCGGACGATCCCTACCCCGGCAACTGACGCACCGGCCCTCAACCGGAGCCCTTGACTTTGCGCCAACCCCCGGCCCGGTTGTTGGCGACGATGTGCCGGAACATCTCGGTCAGTCCAGGACCGTTGACCGGCTCCCCCTGCCGGATCGCCACGGTGCGCGCGGTCTGGTTGTCGTGGCCGCCGGTGATGATGCCCTGCGGGTCAGGGACGATCGCGCCGTCGTAGAGGAACACGTTGACATGGTCCTTGGCCGCCTGCAGGGCGCAGATGTTGCCCTGCAGCACGAAGTACGGCCGGTCGGTGCGCTTGATCGTCTCGCTGACCTCCGGGTCCGTGGCGTGGACGAGATCGCGGACCTGACGGCAGATGTCGCGCTGCCAGCCGGGCAGGCCGTCGAGGTAGGCGTCCACCCGGGGATCTGCGGCGTACATCGAGGCCTCCTCGCTCACACCGGCTAGTGTCACCCGGATATGACCGATGGCGATCCGCAAACTCATCGCGACCTCGACACGATCCGCGGGGCCTGCAGCCGCCGGCTCGCAGGCGGGCCGCCGCAGGAGCGCCGGCCGGCCGCCGTCCTAACCACGCTCGCCGCCCTGGTCGACGCGGAGCAGGACCAGGACACCTACGGCGAGGGTGCTCTCGTCGAGGACCTGGAGGCCCGCGTCGCGGCGCTGCTGGGAAAGCCGGCGGCGGTGTTCATGCCCAGCGGCACCATGGCCCAGCAGATCGCGTTGCGGATCTGGTGCGACCGGACCGGCATCCGCACGGTCGCCTTCCACCCGACCAGTCATCTCGAGCTGCACGAGGAACGTGCCTACGACCGCCTCCACGGCCTGACGGCGACGCTGGTCGGTGACCCTAACGGCCTGATCCAGTTGGCCGACCTCGAGGCGATCAGGGAAAGCATCGCCGTCCTCCTGCTTGAACTCCCTCAACGCGAGATCGGTGGCCGGCTGCCCGAGTGGGACGACCTGATCGCCCAGGCCGGCTGGGCCCGCGAGCACGACGTACGGCTGCATCTCGACGGTGCGCGGTTGTGGGAGTGCGCGCCGTACTACCACCGCTCCTATGCCGAGATCGCAGGAATCTTCGACACCGTGTACGTCTCCTTCTACAAGGGCTTGGCCGGCATCGCCGGGTGCTGCCTGGCCGGCCCCGAGGACGTGATCGCCGAGGCTCGCATCTGGCAGGTCCGCCACGGCGGGCGCCTGTTCGCGCTGTACCCGTACCTGCTGGCCGCCCAGCACGGCCTGGACAGCAGGCTGCCGCAAATTCCGGCCTTCTGCGCCAAGGCTCGGGAGCTTGCTGATGCACTGAGGAGCCATCCGTCGATCGAGATCGTGCCCGACCCGCCGCAGACGACGATGATGCACCTGCTGCTGCGCGTCGA
>JBDUBV010000229.1:0-3296 GCA_040003795.1 Pseudonocardiales bacterium
CGGAGATATAGGGCGCATGGTGCCGTCGCGCGACGCGCGCCGGGGCCTCGAGGGGCTACCGGCCGCCCTGACCGATCTACGGGATGCCGCAGCGGGAGCCACCTTTGCCCTTGAGGCTCCCGGTGTAGAGCAGGCTCGAGTGGAGCGCACGGCACTGGTCCGGCAGATCGACGACTACTTCCTGCCCCGACTGGCCAGCCTGGACGCACCGTTGCTCGCTGTGGTGGGCGGGTCGACCGGTGCCGGCAAGTCCACGCTGGTCAACAGCCTGGCAAGGGAGCAGGTCACCGCGGCCAGCGTGCTGCGCCCCACCACCCGGGCGCCGGTCCTCGTCTGTTCTCCCACGGATCGGCGCTGGTTCGAGGGTGGTCGGATTCTTCCTGGCTTGGCCAGGACGACCGGCAACCCCGGCGGCCCCCAGACGCTGCACCTAGTGACGAGTGGCAACGTCCCGGTTGGCCTGGCCCTTCTGGACGCACCGGATATCGACTCGGTGGTTTCGGAGAACAGGGAGCTGGCTGCGCAGCTGCTCGCGGCCGCCGACCTGTGGGTCTTCGTGACCACGGCCGCGCGGTACGCCGACGCGGTGCCGTGGGAGATGCTGCGCGGTGCCCAGCGCCGAAAGGCGGCCATCGGCGTGGTGCTCAACCGGGTGCCGGAGGAGGCAGCCGAGCAGGTTCCCCGTGCGCTGGCCACGATGCTGCGGGCAGAGGGTCTGGGCGGGGCCAACGTGTTCACCGTCGCGGAGTCCTCGCCGCACGACGGCCGGCTGGCGGAGGGTGAGGTCGACGAGCTTCGGCACTGGCTGCACGGCCTCGCGGCTGACGCGGACGCGCGGGCCTCGGTCATCCGCCGCACCCTGTCCGGGGCTCTGGGTGACCTGGATCGCAGGGCTCAGGCGCTCGCGTCCGCCGACGAGGCACAAGCTGCGGCAGCCTCGGAGTTGCTGGCCGCAGCCGGGCAGTCCTACGCCGGCGCCAGGCGGGACGTCGACGAGGGTGTCCGCGATGGGACCGTACTGCGGGGCGAGGTCCTCGCTCGCTGGCAGGAGTTCGTGGGGACCGGCGAGCTGCTGCGATCGGTGCAGGCGACCGTGAGCCGGGTACGCGACAGGCTCGTCGCCGCGTTCAGTGGCCGGCCGAGCGCCGACCTGGAGGTCCGCGGCGCCGTCGAGAGCGAGGTCGAAGCGCTGATCCGGGCGGCTGCCGACACTGCGGCGCAACGCACGGTGTCGGCCTGGCGTCGGGACCCGGCCGGTCGCCACCTGCTCGGCGGGGCGGACCGGGAGCTGGCCACCTCTTCGGCCGAACTTGCCGAACGGCTGCCCAAGGAGATCCGCGGCTGGCAGGGCCGCGTACTCGATCTGGTACGTGAGCAGGGGGCCGACAAACGGACTACTGCCCGGGTCGCGTCGTACACGGTCAATGGAGCCGGACTGGCCGTCATGCTCGCTGTCTTCGCGCAGACCGGCGGCCTTACCGGGCTCGAGATCGTTGTCGCCGGCGGAACCTCGGCGGCTGGTCAGAAGGTGCTCGAGGCCATTTTCGGCGACCAGGCGGTCCGATCGTTGGCGCGGGAGGCCAGAGCCGACCTGCTGGGGTGTGTCGATGTCATCCTGCACACCGAGCACGAGCGCTTCACGGCCCGCATAGAGCAGGCGCGGCCGTCGTCAGGCGTCGACCTTGGTGCCGCACTGCGTCGATGGCGCTCCGCGTACGCCGGGCATGTGGTCTGGGCGCCGTGAAGGACACGCGGGTACGGGAGAGCGCGCGCCGCCAGAGCCGGCTGGACGAGCGGCTGCAGGCGCTGCGCACCGCCGCCGCCCTCGGAGGTGAAATCGCAGATCCCGAGGACGTGCAGGCAGCCAACGTCGTCGTCGCGCGGGCCGGCTCCCGGCTTGGTCACGGCCTCGAGAACACCGTGGTCGCCCTGGCCGGGGCGACCGGCTCAGGCAAGTCGTCGCTGTTCAACGCGCTGTCCGGTGGCGAACTCTCCCAAGTAGGCGTACTGCGTCCGACGACGTCGCGCGCGTCGGCCAGCATCTGGGGTGCCGATGCCAGCCCGCTGCTCGACTGGCTGGAGATACCGACGCGGCATTCACGCGACGCCGACGAGAAAGTCCAGGGCCTGGTGCTTCTGGACCTGCCCGACCACGACTCCACGGCGGTGTCGCACCGCTTGGAGGTTGATCGGCTGGTCGAACTGGTCGACATGGTGGTCTGGGTCCTCGACCCGCAGAAGTACGCCGATGCCGCGGTTCACCGGCGCTACCTGGCTCCTCTCGGCGGGCATGGCGACGTGCTCCTCATCGTGCTGAACCAGATCGACCGGCTCACCGGCGACGAGCGGCGCGCCTGCATTGGCGATCTCCGACGCATCCTGGCGAGCGAGGGACTGGCCGACGTCCCCGTACTTGCCGTGTCGGCACGCAGCTGGGAAGGCGTGGATGAACTCCGATCCGTCCTCGCCGACCGGGTCGCCCGCCGGATGGCCGCGGTCGATCGGCTCGCCGCTGACGTCGAGCGGGCAGCGACGCGTCTAGCGGCCGGCTGCGGCGCAACAGCGGGCGATGTGACAGTGCCCAAGCAAGACCGGCGCGCGCTGGTGGAAGCACTAAGCTCCGCCGCAGGGGTTGATTGGGTCGCCGCGGCGGCCGGCGAGTCCTACCGCGCGCGGGCGATCGCTCGCACCGGCTGGCCGCTCACTCGATGGCTGCTTCGTCTGCGGCCGGATCCGCTACGGCGACTGCACCTGGGCCGCGGGGAACCGTCGGCCGCCAGGACGTCGTTGCCGCCGGCGACGCCGGTGCAGACGGCAAGGGTGACAACGGCGGTGCGGGCGGTCGTCGACCGCCGTACTGCCGAGTTGCCGTCGGAGTGGGCCGAGTCGCTGCGCACAGCATCGGCCGAGCACACCGCCCAGCTACCCGACCGCCTGGACGAAGCAGTCGCCAGCACGGACGTCTCGATGGGACGGCGGCCTCGCTGGTGGGGCATGGCGGGGGCTATGCAGGGGCTGTTCCTGATGGCCGCCATCGCGGGCGGGCTGTGGCTGACCGCACTTGCGGTGCTCGCGTACCTGCGACTCGGCCAGCTGTTCACGCCGGAGGTCCGGGGCGTGCCCCTGCCGACACTGGTGCTGATCGGCGGCCTGCTCGGTGGGCTGCTCGTGTCGCTGGTCGGTCGCCGGATCGCGACTCTCGGCGCCCGTCGGCGCGCCGCGCGGGCACGACGCCGCCTTGAGCAGGCGGTCGAGGAAGTGGCGGACGAGGTCATCGTCCAGCCGATTGCTGCCAC
>JBDUBV010000087.1:0-11090 GCA_040003795.1 Pseudonocardiales bacterium
GGGTCATCGAGCGGATCACCGCAGCCACCTGGTCCAGGTCGCGGTCGTTGATCTGGGCCAACTGCTCCTTCATCTGCCCCGCGCCGGGAAGCATGCCGAGAAGGTTGCCGATCGGACCCATATTCTTGATCGCGATCATCTGCTCGAGGAAGTCCTCGAGGGTGAACTCGGTGCCCTGCTGCAGCTTGCCGGCCATCTTCTCGGCCTGCTCGGCGTCGAAGGTGCGCTCGGCGTGCTCGATCAGCGTCAGAACGTCACCCATGCCGAGGATCCGCGAGGCCATCCGCTCGGGGTGGAAGACGTCGAAGTCGGCGAGCTTTTCACCCGTGCTCGCGAAGAGGATCGGCTGGCCCGTGACGTACCGGACCGACAGCGCCGCACCACCCCGGGCGTCCCCGTCGAGCTTGGTGAGCACCACGCCGGAGAAGCCGACACCGTGGCGGAATGCCTCGGCGGTCGTTACGGCGTCCTGCCCGATCATGGCGTCGACGACGAAGAGCACCTCGTCGGGCTCGACCACGTCGCGGATAGCCGCCGCCTGGGCCATCATCTCCGCGTCGATACCGAGGCGCCCGGCGGTGTCGACCACGACGATGTCGTGCAGCGTGCGCAGGGCCTCGGCAATGGCGCGGCGAGCGACGTCGACGGGATCGCCGACCCCACTGCCGGGCTCGGGGGCGTAGACGTCCACACCGGCCTGCTCGCCCACGATCTGCAGTTGCTGCACGGCATTGGGCCGTTGCAGGTCGGCTGCCACCAGCAGGGGAGTGTGGCCCTGCTCGCGCAACCATTGGCCCAGCTTGCCGGCGAGGGTGGTCTTGCCCGAGCCCTGCAGGCCGGCGAGCATCACGACCGTGGGAGCCGTCTTGGCAAACCGTATGCGCCGGGTCTGCCCTCCCAGGATCTCGATCAGCTCGTCATTGACGATCTTGATGACCTGCTGTGCGGGATTGAGCGCCTTGGCGACCTCGGCGGAGGCGGCCCGCTCCTTGACCGAGGCGATGAACTGACGTACCACCGGCAGGGCCACGTCGGCCTCGAGCAGGGCCACCCTGATCTCGCGCGCGGTGGCGTCGATGGCGCCTTCGGAAAGCCGGCCCTTGCCGCGCAGCGTCGTGAACGCCTGGTCGAGCCGCTGGGCGAGCGTGTCGAACACGGTTGCGCCGCTCCTTTTGCCGGTGTCTCGGGTTGCTGCCCTCAGGGGGGGCCGTGATCAGGCCCAGGATAGTCGCCGGTGGGGCGAGCTGCCGAAAGCTACCGGGCGGCCGCCGCGAGCACCTCGGCCTCGACCTTGACCCGGTCGAGCGCTCCGCCGAGGTAGAAAGTGTCGACGACATCTGCGCCCAGGGTCGCGACCCGGGCCGAGCGGACTTCGACGCCACAGCGCTCCAGGGCGTCGGTGACCCGGTGCAGCAGACCCAGGCCGTCGGCTGCCCGCAACTCCAGGACGACTGCGTCGGTGGCGACGTCGTCGAACCACAGGATGCGCGCGGCCGGCGCCGTGGCAGGCGTCCCCGGTCGGCCGCCGTAGGCCGACTCGCGCTCGGCGAGCCGGTCCTCCAGCGCGAGCTGCCCGGACAGTGCCCTGCGGACATCGGCGCGGACCCGGGCCGGGTCGGCCACCTCGCCGAATCTGGCGCGGACGTCGAACCGGATGTAGGCAGTGCCGTCGACCGTCACCGCAGATGCGGCGAGGACGTCGAGACGGTGCAGGGAGAGCACCCCGGCAGCCCGGCTCAACAGGCCGCCGGTGTCTCCGGCGCTGACGACCACCTCGTCGGCGGCTACCTCGACCACCGTCTCGCCGGCACGGGCGCGGACCAGCAGAGCGGGGTCCGCGGGGATCGCCGGCGGGAGCTCGTGCCCCCCGGCGAGCATCCGCGCACGGTCGACCAGGTCGGCGATCAGCCCGGCCTTCCACTCGCTCCAGGCAGCAGGGCCGGTCGCCACGGCATCGGCCTCGGTGAGGGCGTGCAGCAGATCGAGCAGCTCGAAGGATCCACCGACGGCCTCGACGACGGTGTCTATCGTCGCCGGGTCCTCCAGGTCACGACGGGTCGCGGTCTCCGGCAGCAGCAGGTGGTGCCCGACGACCGCCACCAGGGTCGCGGCGTCGCTGTCCGAGAGCCCCAGCCGGGGGGCGATCCCGGCGACCAGGCGCTGCCCGTTGGCGGTGTGGTCGCCCGGCTCGCCCTTGCCGATGTCGTGGAACAGGGCACCCAGGAGCAGCAGGTCGGGCCGGGCGACCCGGCGGGTGAAGGCCGCGGCTGCCACCGCCGTCGCCACCAGGTGACGGTCGACGGTGTAGGTGTGCAGGGCGTTGCGCTGCGGACGGGAGCGCACGGCCTCCCACTCCGGCAGCATCCGGCCGAGCAGGTCGTACTGATCCAGCGCCTCCCACACGCCAACCAGCGCCGAGCCGGAGCCGAGCAGCGTCACCAGGGTGTTGCGGGCTTCCTCCGGCCAGGGCTCGGGCATGGGGACGAGCTGGGCCTGCAGGCGTTCGAGTGCAAAGGGCGCGATGGACACGTGAGCGCGGGCGGCCGCCGCGGCCACCCGCAGGCCGAGGACCGGATCCTGCGCCGGGGCGGCCCCGCGGGCCAGCAGGACCTCGCCGTCCTGCTCGACGACGCCCTCGGCCAGTGGCCGCCGCACCAGGAGGGGCCGCCGCGGCGACGAGCCGTGCTTGCGGCTTCCCGACCACTGCTCGGCGGCCCGCCAGGCGGTGTCGAGGGCGAAGGCCACCCGCCGCGCGGACGAGGCGACGGCGTGCACCAGCACGTCGGCGTCGGCCAGGCCGAGCAGCCGGGCAACGCCGTCCTGTTCCTGGAGCAGGAGCCGTTCGTGAGGACGACCGGTGACCAGGTGCAGGGCATCGCGCACGTCGAGCAGGAGGGCATGGGCGGCGCGCACGTCGCGCCAGTGCACGTCGATGACCTGGGCGGTCGCTATCGCCCGGAGCACCTGCACGTCGCGCAGGCCGCCGCGGCCCTCTTTGAGGTCAGGCTCGAGCAGGTGCGCCACTTCCCCGTTGGCCGCCCAGCGGCGAACGCAGGACTGCCGCAAATCGGCCAGCCGGGCGGAGGCCCTGCTGCGCCAGGTTGCCCGGGCCGACTTGAGCAGCTCGGCGGTCAAGCGGGGGTCACCGGCGATGTGCCTGGCGTCGAGCAGACCGGCGCCGGCCTTCAGGTCACGGGCACCGACGGTGAGCGCTTCGCGCATGGTGCGCACGGAGTGGTCGAGGGGCACACCGCTGTCCCAGACGGGATACCAGATGGACTCGGCCAGCTCGGCGACCGACTTCTGTCCACTGTGGAGCAAGAGCAGGTCGATGTCGCCGTTGGGCGACGGCTCGCAGCGGCCGAGCCCACCGACTGCCACGAGGGCGACATCGGCCATGCCCTGCAGATCGGGCACCAGCCCTGCCAGCCAGGTGTCGTACCACGCAGTCAGAGCCGCCCGCCGGCCCGCCCCGTCGAGATCGGGACGGGCCAGCAGCGCCGCTCGCTCAGAGCGCGTCGGAGCCACGCTCACCGGTGCGCACGCGGACCAGCTCTTCGACGTCGGTGACCCAGACCTTGCCGTCGCCGATCTTGCCGGTCCGGGCGGCCTCGACCATGACGTCGACTACCTTGCGGACCTCACTGTCCGCGGCGAGCACCTCGATCTTGACCTTCGGCACGAAGTCCACGGAATACTCCGCCCCGCGGTAGACCTCGGTGTGCCCCTTCTGTCGTCCGAAGCCCTGCACCTCGCTCACCGTGAGCCCGGCGATTCCCAAAGGCTCGAGGGCCGACTTCACGTCCTCCAGCTTGAACGGTTTGACCACTGCCGTGACGAGCTTCATCGGGTCCCCGTTCCCATCGGGTGCTCTACCGGGCGGTCGGCCGGAGCGTAGGTCCCACCGGCTCCGGCGAAACCGATCTCGTAGGCAGTCTCGGCGTGCAGCGTCGTGTCAAGACCCGCGAGTTCGTCGTCCGCACTGACCCTCAGGCCCATGATCAGCTTGACGACCAGGGCGATCAGCAAGGTCGCCGCAAAGCTATAGGCGATCACGGCCACCGACACGAGCGCCTGTTTGCCCAGCAGCGTGAAGCCGCCGCCGTAGAACAATCCGTTGGCCCCTCCGGAGTTGATCAGCGTGGTGGCGAACAGACCAACGGACAAGGTGCCGACCAGGCCGCCGACGAGGTGCACGCCGACGACGTCGAGGGCATCGTCGAAGCCGAGGCGGAACTTCAGGCGGCAGGCGAACGCGCAGATCACGCCGGCCATGATGCCGACGGCGATGGAGCCGAGCGGCGACACGTAGCCCGCACCGGGCGTGATCGCCACCAGTCCCGCGACGGCGCCGGATGCCGCTCCCAGAGTGGTCGCCTTGCCGTTGACGATCCGCTCGTAGATCACCCAGCCGAGCATGGCCGCGGCGGTCGCGGTGTTGGTGTTGAGGAAGGCGTATCCGGCTAGCTGGTTGGCCCCGAGGGCCGAGCCGGCGTTGAAGCCGAACCAGCCGAACCACAGCAGGGCCGCACCGAGGAGCGTGAACGGCAGGTTGTGCGGCCGCATCTGCATCTGCGGCCAGCCGACCCGCTTGCCCAGCACGATCGCCAGCGCCAGAGCGGCAGCACCGGCGTTCATGTGCACCACCGAGCCTCCGGCGAAGTCCAGCGCGCCGAGCCTGAAGGCCCAGCCGGTGGGCGAGAAGACCCAGTGGGCGACCGGGCCGTACACCAGCAGCGACCATGCGACGACGATGACGCAGAAAGACCCGAATTTCATGCGGTCGGCGATGGAACCGGTGAACAACGCCGGCGTGATCACGGCGAACATCAGCTGGAAGCAGACGAACACCACCGGGGGGATCGTCTGGGCCAGGTTGCCGGAGTAACCAGCCACGGCACTGCCGAGATGCTGAACCCCGGCTTCGTGCAGGGTGCCGAAGAGCCCGTGGAAGCCGTCCGGCCCGAAGGCGATGCTGTAGCTGGCAGCCACCCAGACCACGCTGACCAGGCCGATAGTGGTGAAGTTCTGCATGAGCATGCCGAGAGCGTTCTTGCCCCGGACCATGCCGGCGTAGAAGAACGCCAGGCCGGGAGTCATGATCAGAACCAGCGCGGAACTGGCGAGCACCCAGGCGGTGTTTCCCGAATCGATCTTCACGGGCTCTCCTTTCGTCGCGGTCACGATGTCGCGCTGCTGTTTCCACGCCGGATCCCGGTTGTTTCGATGAGGTGAACATCGGCCTCAGTGCGAATGCGGCTCCCCGAGCAACGCATCGACGAAAGCGGCCGGCTCGAACGGTGCGAGGTCATCGGGCCCCTCGCCGAGTCCGATCAGCTTCACCGGGATGCCCAGTTGGCGCTGGACGGCGATGACGATGCCACCCTTGGCCGTGCCGTCGAGTTTGGTCAGGACGACGCCGGTCACGTCGACGGCTTCGGTGAACACCCGCGCCTGCACGAGCCCGTTCTGGCCGGTGGTGGCATCGAGCACCAGCAGCGTCTCGGCTATCGGGCCGTGCTTCTCGATCACCCGCTTGACCTTGCCCAGCTCGTCCATCAGCCCGGTCTTGGTGTGCAGCCGGCCCGCAGTGTCGATCAGTACGGTGTCGACCCCGAGTTCGATCCCGCGTTGGACTGCCTCGAAGGCGACCGAAGCGGGGTCGCCGCCCTCCGTGCCGCGGACCGTCTGGGCGCCCACCCGGTTGCCCCAGGTCTGCAGCTGCTCGGCCGCCGCGGCGCGGAAGGTGTCGGCGGCACCGAGCAGGACAGAGCGCCCGTCGGCGACCAGCACGCGGGCCAGCTTGCCGACCGTGGTGGTCTTGCCGGTGCCGTTGACGCCGACGACGAGGATCACAGCGGGCCGGTCGCCGACACTGGTCGCGTGCAGGGTGCGGTCGGCGGTGTCCAGGGCGCGGACCAGCTCCTCGGCCAGCAGCGCGCGCACCTCCGCGGGCGCGCGGCTGCCCAGCACCCGGGTGCGCTCACGCAGGCGCCCGATGATCTCCTGGGTGGGACCGACGCCGACGTCGGCCCCCAGCAGGGCATCCTCCACGTCCTCCCAGGCTGCGTCGTCGAGATGGTCGCGGGACAGCACGGAGAGCAGGCCCCGGCCCAGGGTGCTCTGCGACCTGGCCAGCCGATCCCGCAGGCGGACGAAGCGGCCCGCCGCCGGGGAGGGCACGTCACGGGCGGGGACCTCGGGGATCTGGGTCTCGACCTGGGTCTCGACCGGCTCGACGGCGGTGGGGCGGGGTGCGGTAGGCCGCCGACGGACGCCGACCAGCAGCCCGATAACGAGCAGCAGGCCGACCACGGCGATCGCGATGCCGGCAACCAGGTATTCCATGAGCCGATCCAACCAGTAGGTGCGGTGGGGCCTTGCTCAGGCGGTTTCGAGCTCCCGCAGGCGCTGGCTGATCAGCGTGGTGATGCCGTCGCCACGCATGCTCGTACCGTAGAGCGCGTCGGCTACCTCCATCGTCGGCTTCTGGTGGGTGATGATGATCAGCTGACTGGCGGCCTTGAGCTCCCCGATCAGACTCACCAGGCGGCCGAGGTTGACGTCGTCGAGGGCTGCCTCGATCTCGTCGAGGACGTAGAACGGGCTCGGCCGAGCCCGGAAGATGGCTACCAGCAGGGCGATGGCGGTCAGGGACCGCTCGCCGCCGGAGAGAAGCGACAGCCGCTTGATCCGTTTGCCCGGGGGGCGTGCCTCGACCTCCACGCCAGTGACCATAAGGTCGTCGGGGTCGGTCAGCACGAGCTTGCCCTCACCGCCCGGGAACAGGGTGGCGAAGACGATCTCGAATTCCCGGGCGGTGTCGATGAAGGCAGCAGCGAAAACGTCGTGAATGCGCTCGTCGACCTCCCGCACGACAGTGAGCAGGTCGCGCCTGGTGTCACGGAGGTCCTCGAGCTGGGTGGACAGGAAGGCGTGGCGTTCCTCCAGGGCGCTGAACTCCTCCAGGGCCAGCGGGTTGACCCGGCCCAACAGGGCGAGGTCACGCTCGGCTCGGGCCGCTCTCTTCTCATGGACCGCCCGGTCATATGCCACGGGCTCGGGTGCGAGCTCACCCTCCAGCGGTTGGGCAGGCACCGGTGCATGCGGGCCGTACTCCGCGATCAGCGTGTCGACGTCTACGCCGTGGTCCGTCGCTGCCCTCGCCTCCAGGGCCTCGATACGCATCCGCTGCTCGGCTCTGGCCACCTCGTCGCGGTGGACTACATCGGTCAGGCGCTCGAGCTCGCCGGCGAGCTCCCGGGCGTGGTGGCGCACGGCGAGCAACTCGCCCTCGCGCACCACGCGCGACTGCTGGGCAGCGTCGCGCGCGGCTGCGGCCTGCTGCAAGGACAGGGAAAGTCTGGCCAGTGCAGACTGCGCGCCGCGGACTACCGCCGCCGAGACGACCGCTCCCCTCGCCCGGCTCACGCGGGCGTGTTCAGCCCGGTCGAGAGCCGCACGCTCTTCACCAGCGGCCCGGCGCAGGGCCTCGGTCCGACCGGCGAGGGCCTGCACCCGCTCCTCGGCCGTACGGACGGCAAGGCGCACCTCCATCTCCATCTGCCGGGCCGCCGCGACGTCGGCAGCCAGCGCATCACGCTCGTCAGCTGAGGGCTCGTCGTCGGTGGGGGCCGACTCGGCGGCGTGCAGGCGATCCTCCAGTTCAGCCAGGCCGGCCAGGTCACGGTCGCGGGCTTGCTCAGCGGCAGTGCGGGCACCCTCGACCCGCTCGGCCTCTGCCGCCGCCGACCGCACCGAACTGCCCAGCTGGCCCAGCCGCTCGGCCACTGCCGCATGCTGGGCGTCGGACTCGTGCAGGGCTGCCAGCTCGGGCTGGACCGCCGCCTCCCGCTCGGCAACCTCCTCGCGGGCCGCGCCGAGGGCGGCGCGATGGGCCTGCTGCCGGCGCAGCGCCGCATCGACCTCGGCCTGTGCCTCGTCGACGGCGGCCTGGACTTCCAGCGTGCTCGGCGCGCTGGCCGAGCCGCCCACCGCCCAGTCGGCGCCGATCAGGTCACCTTCGGGGGTCACCGCCCGCACGGCCGGGTTGCTGCGCACCAGCCGCCGGGCCGCATCCAGGTCCGGGACGAGTGCCACGGCGGCCAGCGCACGGCGCAGTGCCGGGCGCAGGTCCGTGGGCGCCTCGACGACGTCGACTGCCCAGAGGGCACCCGCCGGCAGTCGGGGCACCGGGTCACCGGTCGCCTCCGGGACGCCGGCCCCGCCAGGACGGGCGACCAGAACCCCGGCCCGGCCGCCCTCGGACTCCTTCAGCAGGATCAGCGCCGCGGCAGCGTCGGCCGAGGACGACACGACGACGGCGTCGGCGAGCGTGCCAAGAGCGGCCGCCAGCGCTGCCTCATGCCCCGGGCGGACGGTCAACAACGCCGCGACGGCACCCAACAGCCCTGGCAGCCGCTGCCCGGCCGCCAGCAGGGCGCCGGTGCCGTCCTTGCGGCGCAGGCCCAGCACGAGAGCGTCGCGGCGAGCGGTCCAGGATGCGCGCTCCCGGTCGGCCTCCTGCTCGGCAGCGACGAGATCGCGCACCCGGTCCTGGGCCGCCTGCAGGGCCGCGACAGCCGCCTCGTGGCGCTCGTCGAGACCGGACTCGGAATCGTCGAGCATCCTGACCTCGCCCTGCAGCCGGTCGAAGGCTTCCTGCGCGCTCGCGGCGCGGGCCCGGGCGTCGACCAGGGACGCCGTCAGCCGGGCGATCTCGTCCCCGCCTGCTTCGGCCCTGGTGCGCAGGGCGTTGACCTGCCCCGCCAGCCGCACGAGGCCCTCCCGGCGGTCGGCGGCCGCCCGGGCCGCCACAACCAGGGCCAGCTCCGCCTGGGCCAGCCGGTGCTCTAGTGTCTGTCGCTGCTGCACCGCATCCGCCAGCCGCTGCTGGTCGATGTCCAGTGCGCGCCCTAGCTCGCGCTGCTGGGCCTGCATCTGGTCAGCCTCGTGTTCGAGGACGGCGGGATCGCGGCCCGGTCTCGGGTCGCCGTGCACCTCGGAGAGGAACCGCGCGCGCTCGGTGGCCAGCCGTCCGGTGCCCCGGATGCGCTCCTCAAGAGCCGACAGCCGGTACCAGGTCTCCTGGCCCCGGGCCAGGGCAGTCCCACCGGCCGTCAGCGCCGCCTCCAGCGTCGCTTCGGACTCCCGGGCTGCGGCCAGTTCGAACTCCACGGCGCTCCGCCGCTCTCGCACCGCCGTCTCGTCGGCGACCTCTCGGTCCAGCACCGCGCGTAGCTGCACCAGGTCGTCAGCAAGTAGCCGCAGCCGGGCATCACGCAGGTCGGCCTGGACCGTCGCGGCTCGCCGGGCGACTTCTGCCTGCTGGCCCAGGGGCTTGAGCTGACGACGGAGCTCCGCTGTCAGATCGGTCAGCCGGGTCAGGTTGCCCTGCATCGCATCGAGCTTGCGCAAGGCCTTCTCCTTGCGCTTGCGGTGCTTGAGGACTCCGGCAGCCTCCTCGATGAAGGCCCGGCGGTCCTCGGGTCGAGCCTGCAGGACGGAGTCGAGCTTGCCCTGGCCGACTATCACGTGCATCTCGCGGCCGATGCCGGAGTCCGAGAGCAACTCCTGCACGTCGAGCAGCCGGCAGGAGGAGCCGTTGATCTCGTACTCGCTGTCTCCGGAGCGGTACATCCGCCGGGTGATGGAGACCTCGGTGTACTCGATCGGCAGGGCGCCGTCTGCGTTGTCGATGGTGAGCGTGACCTCGGCCCGGCCGAGGGCCGGCCGGCCGGCGGTGCCGGCGAAGATGACGTCCTCCATCTTGCCGCCCCGCAGCGTCTTGGCGCCCTGCTCGCCGAGCACCCAGGCGATCGCGTCGACGACGTTGGACTTACCTGAGCCGTTGGGGCCGACGACGCAGGTGATGCCGGGCTCGAAGCGCAGGGTCGTTGTCGAGGCGAAGGACTTGAAGCCCTTCAGCGTGAGGCTCTTGAGGTGCACGGGTCTCCGGGGCAGAGGAGGGCGGACCTGGGCGCGGGGAAGGGCCTGCTCGGAAATCTACCGCCCCGGCGGTCGGATGCGTCTCAACCACGGTTCGGACACGACGCGCACGAACGGATAGGTACGGGGGCGCCTGTACCCGCCCAGCCGGAGGACCTCAGATGCCGGCGTGCACCAAGCGGGACAGCCTGATCAGGTCGTCGTCGGCAACGTGCATCGAGGCGGCCAGCCGGTCGTTCTCGGCGCGCGAGGAGGACAACAGCTGTTCCAATTCCTGCACTCGTCTGCGCAGCCGACCGACCTCGTCGACGAGGCGGACATCCAGGCTGGGAGTGACATGACCGAATAGGGCCTTCGCCATCTTTCTCGACTTCCTCAACGCTGGGGAACCGGGACCGCCGCACCTGCCCGCGCCAAGCCGCAGCTTGGCTGAGGGCGGTAAATCGAGGGTCGCACGACCCTCCCTACCGGTCAAGGCAGCGGCCGGCATGCGGCTAGGCTATTTCGTGACGAACCCCTGCGAACCGCCGGTCGCATCAGCCCATAGATGCACCACCGCGGTGGTCCGGCCCGGCGCTCCGGGTGCACCGAGTTCACCGAGCAGCCGCTGGCACGCCTCCCGGGGTCCTTCGACGACGATCTCGACCCGGCCGTCGTCGAGGTTGGTGGCGTGGCCGCGAAGCCCGAGTTGCAGCGCCCGCCGGCGAGCCCACCACCGGTAGCCGACCCCCTGCACCCGCCCGGTCACCCACACGGTGAGCCGTACCTCAGCGGTCATACCCGCGCCCGGCGCGGCCCCGTCATACCCGCGCCCGGCGCGGCCGAGGCTGGCAGCGCGGGCAACTGAAGCTCGATCTGTTCATGAACACCTCGCGGCGCACGGGGGCACCGCACCGGGCGCAGGGCAAGCCCTCGCGGCCGTAGACGCGCAGCGACCGGTCGAAGTAGCCGCTCTCGCCGTTGATATTGACGTAGAGCGCGTCGAAGGACGTGCCGCCTTGGCCGAGCGCCTGTGTCATGACCTCGCGAGCACCGTCGAGGACAGCTGCCACCTCCGCCCGGCGCAGCGTCTCGGTCGGCCGCGTCCCGTGCAGCCGGGCCCGCCACAGCGCCTCGTCGGCGTAGATGTTGCCGATGCCGGA
>JBDUBV010000088.1:0-10958 GCA_040003795.1 Pseudonocardiales bacterium
GCCGCCTCGCGGGTCTCGCGCCCCCAGCAGGCGAAGGCACCTGCCCAGTGCGAGGGGACCAGTCGCAGGTAGCTCGCCGGGGTCGGCGCACCGATGGCGCACAGCGCCGGCAGCGCCGAGAGGATCCCGGCAGCGAATGCGCCCCCTTCTTCGGTCATGCCGTACGGGCCCGATCCGCCGGCGAAGACGTTGGCCCCCTCGCGCCAGGCCGACAGGTGTACGTGCCCGCCGTTGCCGACCGTCCCGGCCACCACCGACGGCGCGAACGTCGGCCGGATCCCGTGGTGGGCCGACACCGCCCGGATGGTCTGGCGCACCAACACGCTGCGGTCGGCTGCGGCCACCGGGTCGGTTGCGCCGACCGACACCTCGAACTGGCCGGCGGCATACTCCGGGTGAAGCTGGTCGACCTCGACGCCCTCGTCCTCCAACGCCACCAGGACGTCGCGGGCGTAGTCGCTCAACTCGACCAGCCGGGTCATACCGTACGCCGACCCGGTGCAGGCCGGGACGAACTCCTCGGAGCCCTCCTCCCCGGCACACCACTCCACCTCGAACGCCATCTGCAGCGCCAGGCCGGCCTTGGCGGCTCGGTCGACCATGGTGCGGGCGAAGGTGCGCTGGCAGGCGGCGTAGGGCTCGCCGTCCTGGGTCACCCGGTCGACCGGCGCCCAGGCCCACCCGGGCTGGCCGGCCAGGACGACGATCTTGTCCACGTCGGGGAACAGCCGTAGGTCCCCGTCCGGGCTGCCGAGCTCGCCGGTCGTCGTGATCGAGTCGTCGGACAGGAAGGTGTCGAACACCGGTGACATGCCTACGCCGACCTCCGTCGCGCGGGCCAACCGGCCGATGGGGATGGTCTTGATCCGGTTGATGCCGGCCGTTTCCACATAGGACAGGACCACGCCGTCGACGTTGCGCCGCTGGAGCTTGGCGCCGATCTCCTTGGCCCGGGTGATGCTGCTCGAGCGGTCCGTTGCCATCAACGGACCTCCTCAGCGCGGACCAGCCCCTCGTCCTGCGCCAGCCGGGCTCCGGCGTTGCGGGCGGCCGCCGGCCGGACGAGGACCAGCACGACGGCGACCAACAGCCACAGCAGGCACACGACAGGTATCCAGCGCGGTGCGCCCGCCTTGGGATAGGGGATGACGTTGCGGTAGAGCGTGTAAGCGATGAGGAGCAGGGCCAGGATCGGTACGACGATCTCCCAGGTCGCCACGCTGCGCCGGCCGGTGAAGAAGAGCAACTGGATCACGCCGACGGTGGCCAGAGCGTAGGCGACCAGCAGGATCAGCGTGCCGATCACGCCCGACCAGGCGAAAACGTCGAAGGGCTTGGCGCCGAACACCAGCCGGTCCACCAGCACGATCACGGACATCGCCGCGACGACCACGACGGTGGCTGCCACCGGCGTCCCCCGGCGGGCGGAGACGGTCGACACGCTCACCGGCGCGATGCCGTCCCTGCCCAGGGCGAACAGCAGCCGGGAGGCCGCCACCGTCGAGGCCAGCGCGCACCCGAAGGCGCTGACCGCCGTACCGAGCGTGATGAGCTCGCCCACCCAACTCGCGATGTAGGTAGTGCCGAGGTCTCCGAGCAGCGACGCCGAGCCGGTGAAGGCCTTGACCCCGGCGGCGTTGGAGCCGAAGCCCATCACCTCTACGGCGGTGACGAAGACGAAGTAGATCCCGCCGAAGATGGCCGTACCCAGGATTGCGCGCGGGATGTCCTTGCGCGGCCGTCGGGCCTCCTCACCGAGCGTCGCCGCCGCCTCGAAGCCGGCGAAGGACAGGAAGCCGAACACCACCCCCAGGAACAGCGCCGACACGGGCGTGCCCGAGGGCACCTTGAACACGTCGAGGGTGAACGTGTGGCCACCCGGCGCCGAGCCGCCGATCAGCTTGGCCAGCACCACGATGCTCACGATCAGGATCAGCGCGACGGTGGCCCCCTCGACCGTGAGCAGCAGCCGGGTGCCGCCGCGGATCCGGGCGATCGCCAGGAGAAAGACCCCGGCCAGGGCCAGCGCGGTGACGATGAACGGCGCCCATTCCGGTGGCTTGTTCCACACGCCGACCTCGTCGAGGAACGCCACGCCGAAGATCCCCGCGGCGGCGGAGGTGACGACGCCGTAGAAGGTGTAGGTGCCGAGCAGCGCCCAGCCGGAGATCACCCCCCACCGCGGGCCCAAGGTGGCGCCGACGAACGCGTACACCGAGCCCGAGTGGTTGAAGCGCTGGCACAGCCGGACGAACGTGTAGGCGATGAGCAGCACGCCCACGGTGGCGAGTGCGAAGGCAAGCGGCACGGCCCGCCCGACGCTGCCCGCGGTGCCCTGAGGGTTGATGTTGGCCGCCATGGAAGGAGCCATTAAGGCGACCGAGATGCCGATGGCCTCCCAGACGTTGAGCTCACGGCGCAGCCGCCCGCCCTCGCCGGGTTGCGCGTCTACCTGCGTTTCGGGCTTCATGGACCCTCCTTGGCAGCGTGCCTCGCGGCCCCGTGGGGGACAGCAAACAGTCGGCGGAGACGGCGGTCAAGGTCCGCGCGGCGACTAGAGTGGTGAGGTGGCTTCCCCACACCAGCACGGCAGCGATCCGGCCTGCGCGATGGCCCACGGCGACCTCGCGCCCGACCCCGACGGCCGAACCCTGGTGGCGGTGTTCGACTCGCCCGTGACGACATACCTGCTGCACTTCGCCCGCGAGGCGGGCTATCACACGGCCCTGGTCGAGCCCGACCCCGCGAGGCGGGCCCACCGGGGCGGCCCACATGACCTGCTCGCTTCGGTGACCGAAGGCGCGTTCGGTGCGCAGGTCGACGTCGTGGTGACCGATCACGACCGCCCGGAGCTCGGCGACCTGCTGGCCGCGCTGCTCGCGCACCCGACACGATGGGTGGGGGTGATGGGGAGCCCACGGCACAGCGCGCCACACCTGACGGCCCTGCGCTCACGCGGGCTACCCGAGGATCAGATCGCCCGGGTGCACCGGCCCATCGGGCTCAACATCGGCTCCAAGTCGCCGCCGGAGATTGCCATCTCGACCTTGGCCGGCCTGCTCGCCGACCGCAACGGCCGCCCCGGCGGCTTCGACTTCTAGCTGTCAGTCAGGCGGGTACGGACTCCTTCTTGTACGTACCAGCTGACGCGGCGGCGTTGGCCTTGGCCCGCTCGTGCAGCACGGCTTGGGCGGCCCCTGCGTTGCCCTCCTCACCCCGCCAGGTCTCCAGGGCCGAGGCGATCAGCGCCCGGCCGTAGGAGAAGGTCAGCGACCAGGGGTGGGTCTGGCCGGCGTTCATCGCCTGCAGGTGCTCGGTGGCCGCCTCGTCGCTCTGGCCGCCGGAGAGGAAGGCGATGCCGGGCACGGCGGCCGGCACCGTGCGGTAGAGCACCCGCAGCGTCGCCTCGGCGACCTGTTCCACCGACACCTGGTCCGATGCGCTGTCACCGGGCACCACCATGCTCGGCTTGAGCACGATGCCCTCGAGGAGCACGTCCTGGGCGGCCAGCTCGTCGAACACCGCCCGCAGAGTGGTCGTGGTGACCTCCTCGGCCCGCTCGATGCTGTGCCCCCCGATCATCAGCACCTCCGGCTCCACGATCGGCACGATGCCGGCCGCCTGGCACGTTGCTGCATAGCGGCCGAGGGCATGCGCGTTGACGTGCACCGCCTTGGCCGACGGCAGGTCGTCGCCGATGGTGATCACCGCCCGCCACTTGGCGAACCGCGCGCCCATCTCGGCGTACTCCTTGAGCCGGTCGGCCAACCCGTCCAGGCCCTCGGTGACCTTCTCGTCGGGTGAGTTGCTCAGCGGCTTGGTGCCGGTGTCGACCTTGATGCCGGGGATGATGTCGGCGTTCTTGACGAGGTCGATGAACCGGATGCCGGTGGTGGTGGTCCGCCGGATCGTCTCGTCGAACAGGATCACGCCGCTGATGTAGTCGCCCAGCGCCGGTGTCTCCAGCAGCGCCTGCCGGTAGGCCATCCGCACCTCTGGCGTCCCGTCGAGCCCAATCTTGGCCAGCCGGGAGTCCATCGTCGCGTTGCTCTCGTCGGCGGCCAGAATCCCTCTGCCGCGAGCTGTCATCGCGTGCGCAGTCTCGGTCAGCTGGACGGCGTTCGGGATGTCGGTGGCGGTGTAAGCAGACATAGGCACTCCAGGGCCGGCTGTGTCGAGGCTGTGCTCAGTCTGGCACTGTGCGCCTAGTCACGGCGCCCTCGCAGGGTGGAACGCGGTGGGGCTGCCATCCACAGGCGGTACCGATCGACAGCCTGGTCCACAACTAGGCGGCCCACGTGGGTGAACCCGTCCGGAGAGCCCATAAGCTAAGAGCGGTGACAAAGGGGGGACTATCGCGACAGGCGGGAGTCCATGAGCCGGACGCAGGCCACCTTCCGCGAGGCCGTCGCCGTCTCGGAGTTCCGTGCGCTGTGGGCAGCGCAGATGCTCTCGATCGTCGGCGACCACCTTGCCCGGATCGCGTTGTCGGTGCTGGTCTTTCACCGCACCGGGTCACCGCTGCTCACCGCCGCCATCTACGCGCTGAGCTTCCTCCCCTGGGTGCTGGGGGGTCCGCTCCTCGCAGGGCTTGCCGATCGCTTCCCACGCCGCACCGTCATGGTCCAGAGCGATGTTGGCCGGGCCGCGCTCGTTGCGCTGATGGTCATCCCCCACACGCCGATCCTGGTCCTCGCCGGCCTGCTGTTCTGTACTGAGCTACTCGCCTCACCCTTCAGCGCGGCACGGGCAGCGATCCTTCCCGATGTCCTGCCTGGCGACACCTACGTGATCGGCTCGGCCATCAGCAACATCACCCTGGAGATGGGTCAGGTGGTGGGTCTCGGTGTGGGAGGCGCCATCGTTGCCATCGTCGGGACTCGAGGCGCTCTCGGTGCTGACGCGGCCACCTTCGTCTTCTCTGCCGTAGTGATATGGCTCGGCGTCCGCCACCGGTCCATCGTGCGCGAGGCGGCGTCGCGCCCCGAATCCATGCTTGAGGGCACAGTGGCAGGGGCACGCTTGCTGTTCGGTGAGCCACGGCTCCGGGCGCTGGTGTGTCTGGCATGGCTTTGTGCCTTCTACGTGGTGCCGGAGGGTCTAGCCGTCCCCTATGCGGCCAGCCTCGGTGGGGGAGCGGCCGCCGCTGGCCTTCTGCTCGCTGCCAACCCGGCCGGCACGATACTCGGCGCCGCGATGGTGAGTCGCCTGTTCGCCCCGGCACGGCGGTTGGAGCTCATGGGCGCACTGGCAGTCTTGTCCTGCCTGCCGCTGCTGGGATTCATTGCCAAGCCGGGATTGCTGTGGGCAACTGCGCTGCTCGTTCTCTCCGGGGTAGGCAGCGCCTACAACCTGCCGGCTAATGCGGCATTCGTGGCTGCACTGCCAGCGGCGCGGCGCGGGCAGGCCTTTGGGCTGGTGCAGTCGGGCATGTACGTGTTCCAAGGTGCTGCACTGTTCGCCGGGGGCGCGTTGGCCGAGTGGTTCAGCCCGCCCGCCGTCATCGCTGCAGTCGGACTCCTCGGCGTTGCGCTCGCCGCCGTGTTGGCAACCACTGTTTTGCGCCCCGACAGGTTGACGCCGCGTGCCTCGCCTGCTCCAGGGAGTTGAGCGAAGTGCCCGCGTTTGCCCAGTGTTCCGGAGGCGCGCATGATGCCGGCGTCGATTAGTCTGATATGGCGCAGTAGTTGCTGCTCCTGCTGGTGGGGGAGGAGGTGACCGTCATGATGCTGGACAAGCGCTGGAGCTGAATCTGCGGTTCACAAACTCGAGATTGAGCGCTCGCCGGCGAGGCTGCCGGCAGGTCTACTCAGCCTTCTCGTCCTGCAAAGACTCACCGAGAGGGCTTAGGCTCTCGTGTTTGTCACCCTAATACGGCATGATGGCCGGTGAGGCCATCATCCGGGACCCTCCTGGGTGACGGACGTGTTGAGTGGGGGGACCTTACTTGCCGGGAATGGCGATGGGTCAGCGGCCACGCATATTGATCGCGTCGGTGACCACCGCTGCTGCGGTGGCGCTGGGCGGCACCGTTGGGTCGCTGCTGGATTCGTCGGCGCCGACGGCGGGTCCGCTGGTGCTGTATTCCGGGCTGTTCATCGTCGGTGGTCTGTTCACGCTGTCGGTGCGCTGGGGCAGCAACGGGATCACGTTCGCATGGGGGGAGGCGTCGCTGGTCATCGGCCTTGCGCTGCTTCCGCCAGCGTGGCTCATCGTATGCACCACCGTCGCTGCGGTCCTGAGCGAGATCATTCGCCGGGCGCAGCCAGCCAAGGCCATGTTCAACGCGGCCCTGCTCACGGTGGCCACCGCACTGGCGGCAGTGCTCGCCGCCGTGATTTCAGGGTCGGCGACATTGAGTCCGCTCGATCTGACAACAGTGCGCGGAGTCGTGGCGGCGGTCGTCGCGGTGGTGGCCTTCTCCATCATCGACGACGTGGGTGTCTCGGCGGCCGTGGCCTTCTCTCAGGGCATCCGGTTGCGGACGGTCGTCCTCGACGGGGCCGGCATGCAGTTGCTGGTGTGCCTCGGCCAGATTGGCATCGCTCTGGGGATAGTCGCGACCTACTACTGGGACGCCCGGCTGCTGCTCACTCTTCCACCGATCCTGTACGCGCTTCGGTCTGCCTACGGATATCGCCTCCGCGCGAACAGTGAGCGGAACATGTCGGAGCAGCTGGCCACCGCGACCCGGTCCCTGGTGCGCCTCGACGAGCACGAGGTGGTCCGCAGCGCCATCAGCTGCGGCCTCGAACTCTTCCGCGCCGACGACGTCGAGGTTGAGGTCTACCGGCCGGACGGCGCCCATCTCAGGCTCGGCAGCAAGGAGGAGGGCGAGGACCCGCGGCCGGCCTCCGACCTGATCCTGCGTACTCCCCTCGAGGACAGCACGGCCGTCATCGGTGAGCTGCGCCTGTGCTTCCGGGGCAGCGTCACGCTGACCGACCGGGAGCGGGCGACGCTGAGCACCTTCGCCTCGGCGCTGAGCGCGGCACTCAACAATGCCCGCCTGCACGAGACGACTCGGGCGCTGGCGCACAACAAGGCCTACGAGGCTGCGCACGACTCCCTGACCGGCCTGTCCAACCGGGCAGCACTGTTCGAGCATGGCGACGTCGCGCTGGCCAAGGCCGCGGCCAACGGGCGGTTCGCCGCGTTGCTGCTGCTCGACCTCGACCACTTCAAGGAGATCAACGACACCCTCGGTCACGAGGCCGGCGACCAGTTGCTGCAGGCGGTCGGCGCGCGGCTCGGCGCCTCGGTACGCCGCGGTGACAGCGCGGCACGGCTCGGCGGTGACGAGTTCGCCCTGTTCCTGACCGACATCCGCACCCCCGAGGCGGCCATGACGGCGGCCGCTGAGATCCTGCACGACCTCAGCGCCCCGGTCGTGGTCGACGGGCTCCGGCTGCCGGTCGAGGGCAGCATCGGGGTGGCGTGCGCGCCGACCGACGCAACCGACATGCGCGAGCTGCTGCGCTGCGCCGACGTGGCGATGTACCAAGCCAAGCCCACCGGCTCCTGCGTGGAGCGCTACGACGCCGCCCGGGACGGCGGCAACGTCGACCGGCTGGTCATGGTCGACGAGCTGCGCAACGCCCTCGACGCCGGCCAGCTGCTGCTGCACTACCAGCCCAAGATCGAGCTGCTCACCGGCAAGGCCATGGGCGCCGAGGCACTCGTCCGCTGGCAACATCCCCGGCGCGGCCTGCTGCTGCCTGCCGAGTTCATGTCGGTCGTCGAGCATTCGGGCCTGGTCCGGCAGTTCACCCTGCACGTCCTGCGGCTGGCGCTCGCCGCCTGCGCCGAGTGGGCCCGGCACGGCACGCCGATGCCGGTCGCGGTCAACCTCTCGACCCGCAACCTGCTCGACCCTGACCTGCCGCGCGACATCAAGGCACTCCTCGAGCAGTGCGGCGTGCCTGGCGAGCGACTGCTGCTGGAGATCACCGAGACCGTCGCGATGAGCGAGCTGGATGTCGTCGAGACGGTGCTCGGCGAGCTGCGCGACCTAGGTGCCCGCCTCTCGGTCGATGACTTCGGCACCGGCTACTCCTCGCTGACCTTCCTCTCCCGGGTGACTGTGCACGAGATCAAGATCGACCGCTCCTTCATCTCCACCATGATCGAGAGTGTCGGCAACGCCTCCATCGTCCGGGCCACGACCGAGCTGGCGCACAGCTTCGGTCTGCGCGTGATCGCCGAAGGGGTGGAGACCGAGGAGCAGTACCGCGCCGTCGCGCAGGTCGGCTGCGACGGCGCCCAGGGGCACTACCTGTGCGTTGCGGTGCCGGCCGACGACATCCGGGCCGCGTTCGCCGTCAAGCGCCCACCGGTCCTGTCCGAGCAGGGCAACGTCGTGCCGCTGCGCCTGGCCTGACCGTGCGGCGGGGTCAGGTGACCGCGGCGATCGCGGCACTGAGCTCGGCTGCCACGTCTGCGATGAGCAGGTGACGGCCGTCCTCGACGATCTGCCGACCACCCACGACGACGGCGCGGACGTCGGCGGCGCTGGCGGCGAACACGGCGGCAGGCAGAGCGGTTGACGCGTCGGTGCCGGCGGTGCGCACGCTGGCCAGGTCGATCGACGCGAAGTCCGCCAGCGCCCCGGCCACGATGCGACCGGCCTCCGGCCAGGCCAGCGCGGCGTGTCCCGCGGCACACGAGGCGGCGAGCAACTGAGCAGGGGTGAAGTGGCCGCGGGTCCGGCTGGCCAGCCGCTCGTCGAGTTCGACGGCCCGGGCCTCTTCCAGCAGGTCGATCACGGCGTGGCTGTCACTGCCGAGGCACAGCGCCACGCCGGCTGCGACAAGCAGGCTGGCCGGCCCGATCCCGTCGGCCAAGTCTCGCTCGGTACTGGGGCACAGGCAGACCGCGGCGCCGGAGCCGGCGAGCAGCGCGATGTCGTCGTCGCTGAGATGGGTCGCGTGCACCGCGGTTGTCAGCGGCCCCAACGCCCCGTGCTCGTGCAGCAGGCGTGCCGGGCTGCAGCCGTGGGCGGCCTGGCAGGCGGCGTTCTCCGCGGCCTGCTCGGACAGGTGGGCGTGCAGCGGCGCACCCCGGTCACGTGCCCAGTCCGCCACCGGCCCCAACGCCTGCGCGGGCACGGCGCGCACCGAGTGGATCGCCGCGCCGACCCGCGCGTGCGACCCGACCTCGAGCTGATCGGCCCGCACCGCCCACTCCTGCACGGAGCCGTCGCCGAATCGCAACTGCGGGCCGGCCAACACCACGCCGAAGCCGCCCGCGAGGTAACAGGCGTCGAGCAGGGTGATGCGGATGCCGGCATCTGCCGCCGCGGCCAGCAACGCCGCACCCATCGCGTTCGGGTCGGCATAGGGCGTGCCGCCCGCTCCGTGGTGCAGGTAGTGGAACTCCCCGACGCAGGTGATCCCGGCCAGCGCCATCTCGGCGTAGGCCGCCCGCGCGAGGCAGTAGTACGTGTCGGGGTCCAGCCGTTCGCTGACCGCGTACATCTGCTCGCGCCACGTCCAGAACGTGCCGGCACCGCCCTGGGTGCGTCCGCGCAGCGCCCGATGGAAGGCGTGCGAGTGCGCGTTGGCCAGGCCGGGGATGGTGAGCCCGGTCAGTCGGACCGCACCGGGTGGGCAGGCAGTGCCAGGGGTCACGGTCCGGATGCGGTCGTCCTCGGTTTCGATGAGTACGCCGGCCTGCGCGTGCTCGCCGCCGAGCCAGGCCAGGTCGGCGTACCACCGCCTCAGCACGCGAGGTCGGCCAGCACGTCAGCCAGGGCCAGGACGCCGTCGAGGCAGTCGGCGCGGTCGGCATGCTCGGCAGGGCTGTGGCTGACCCCGGTGCGGTTGCGGACGAAAAGCATGGCGGTGGGCACTGCCGTAGCCACGATGCCCGCGTCGTGGCCGGCGCCGGTGGACAGCCCCGGCACCTTGCCCAGGCGAGCGGCGAGCGCGGACTGCACGCGGTCGCGCAGCGCAGCGTCGAAGGCGACCTCAGCGGTGCGCGACTCGCAGACGATGTCGAAGGACGAGCCATGGGCCGCTGCCACCTCCAACGCCACTTGTGTCAACGCGTCGACCAGGTCGATCAGCGTGCTCTCGTCGGGGGCGCGAACGTCCAGCCACGCCTCGACCGACGAGGCGATCCCGTTGGTCGCACCCGGCTGCACCCGCACCTTGCCGAACGTGGCCAGGGCCCCGGCGAGCTCGGCCTGCCGCCGGGCAGCGAGCACAGTCATGGCGAAGGGCAGCATCGGGTCGTGGCGGTCGGGCAGGCGCGTGGTCCCGGCATGGTCGGCAGACCCGGTGAACGTCACGCGCCACCGGCCGTGCGGCCAGATGCGCCGCGCGACGCCGATCGGGGCAGGCACGTCGACCAGCCCGCGGCCCTGCTCGATGTGCAGTTCGACGAACGCTCCGATGCGGGCAAGTGCCTCCTCGTCGCGACCGATCAGCTCAGGGGGCACTCCAGCGGCGGACATCGCATCGGCCAGGCCGAGCCCGTCGGCGTCGTGCAGCGCGCGAGCCTGCTCGGGCGCCAGCAGCCCGGTCATCAGGCGACTGCCGACGCAGGAGACGCCGAAGCGGGCACCCTCCTCGTCGGCGAACTGCACGACAGCGATCGGGCGTACCGGATCGACCCGCCGTGCCAGCAACTCGTCGATGGCGAGGAAGCCCGACACCACGCCGAGCGGCCCGTCGTAGGCGCCGCCACCGGGCACGCTGTCCAGGTGGCTGCCGGTCACGACGGCTCCGGGTCCGGGTGCTCGCCACCAGGCCCATTGGTTGCCGTTGCGGTCGACCTCGACCTGCATCGTCCGGGCCTCGGCCTGGGCGCGGAACCACGCCCGCAGCGCCTCGTCGACATCCGTCCACGCATAGCGCTGGTAGCCACCGGTGAGGGGGTCGCGCCCCAGTGGCGCCAGTTCGTCCCAGGCCCGGTCGAAGTTGGTCACGAGGCAGGCAGATGGGGCTTGAGGTTTC
>JBDUBV010000089.1:0-10905 GCA_040003795.1 Pseudonocardiales bacterium
CCGTAGGCGCGGATGGTGTGGTCTAGCCACGGCAGGCGTTCGCGGATCGCCGCGAGCCGGGAGCTGAGGTCAGTCACCGAAGGAGAAGCCGCGATGCGGTCGCCACACGCCGTCGGTACCGTGCTCGTACAGCGTGAAACCGCCCACGTCGAACCTCGCCTCGAACTTCGCCAGCCCGTCGTAGGCCCGGTCGAGCGCTTCGTCCGGCAATGCCTGGGCGACGGTCACGTGCGGGTGGTACGGGAACTGCGCCTCCCGATGCATCGCCCCCGAGCGCACCGCCGCTTCCAGCACCTCACACTCGGCGATGCCGCTGGCCACCGCCACGAACACCACGTCGGACACCGGGCGAAAGCTCCCCGTGCCGCGCAGGTGCAACTCGAACGGGGCCTGTGCGCGGGCCACGGACGCGAGGTGCTCCTCGGCGGCCGCCGCTGCCTCGTCGACCAGATCGGTAGGGGCCAGCAGGGTGACGTGGGCGGGCACGGACTCGGCCTGCGGGTCACCGACCTTGGCCCGCCAGGAGGTGAGCTCACCCGCCCAGGGCTCGGGGATCGGGATGGCCACGCCGATCCGACGGCTCATGAGGTGGTGTCCGCACTGCCGTCCTGCGGCAGAAGGAAGCCGACGTTGTCCATGGTGACGGCCAGCGTCGCGCCGGCCACCTCGCGAGCCCGCCGTCGGCCGTCGGCCAGCGCCCTGTCGACTGTCGTACCGTCGGCCATCAAGTCGGCGTAACGCTGCTGGACGGGCGTGAGCTCGGCGATCACGGCGTCGGCGACCGCGTCCTTGAAATCGCCGTACCCGCAGCCGGCGAACTCCCTCTCGCCCTGCTCCACCGACGTGCACGTCACGGCTGCGTAGATCGTCAGCAGGTTGGTCACCCCCGGCTTGTGTTCCGGGTCGGCGACCACCTCACGCCCGGTGTCGGTCACCGCCGAACGCAGCTTCTTGCGGATCTGCGCGGGTGGGTCCATGACGAGCAGGGTCCCCGCCGGCGGCAGCGACTTGCTCATCTTGCGGGTCGGGTCCTGCAGGTCGGCGATCCGGGCGGCGCCGTGGATCTCGTACGGGCTGGGGACCGTGAACGTCTGGCCGAACCGCGTGTTGAACCGGTGCGCGAGGACTCGGGTGAGCTCCAGGTGCTGGCGCTGGTCCTCGCCGACCGGCACCTGGTCGGCCTGGTAGAGCAGGATGTCGGCGGCCTGCAGGATCGGGTAGGCGAAGAGGCCGACGGTCGCCGACCCGAGCTCCTTGCGGGCGCTCTTGTCCTTGAACTGCGTCATCCGGCTGGCCTCGCCGTAGCCGGTGATGCAGCCCAGGATCCAGCCCAGCTGGGCATGTTCGGGCACCTGGCTCTGGACGAAGATCGTGCAGCGGGCTGGATCGAGGCCGCAGGCGATGAGCTCAGTCACGGCCTCGCGGGTGCGCCGGCGCAGGGTCGCCGGATCCTGCTGCACGGTGATGGCGTGCAGGTCAGGGACGAAGTAGAACGCGTCGTGGCTGTCCTGCAAGGGTACCCACCGGCGCAGCGCCCCCAAGAAGTTGCCGAGGTGGGATCCGCTGCCGGTCGGCTGAATCCCGGAGAGCACCCGGGGGGGCGACTGCTGCATGCCGGGCATTGTGTCAGGCACCTGAGGCCGCGTGATCGCCTTGCGCGGCACCGTCCTCCCGGGGCCGCACCGGGGTGAGCCGCAACCGGGAGATCCGGCGGCCGTCGAGCTCGCTGACCGTCAGCCGGTGCCCGTCGATGTCGACGGTGTCGCCGACCTTCGGCACCGAGCCCAGCTGGGACATCACGTAACCCGCCGCGGTCTCGTACGGGCCGTCCGGCAGCTTGACGTCGGTCAGTTCGGCGAATTCGTCGAGGTTGAGCAGGCCGTCGACCTCCGCCGGCCCGCCGGTGCTGTCGCGGCGCGGGGCCTGCGGCTCGTCGTACTCGTCGTAGATGTCGCCGATGACCTCCTCGATGAGGTCCTCGAGGGTGACGATGCCCGCCGTCCCGCCGTACTCGTCGGCCACGACCGCCAGGTGATGGCCCTCGCGCTGCATCTCCGACAGCGCCGGGATCACCCGCTTGGAGCCGGGAATCCGCTTCACCTCGCGGATGAGGTCACCGACGGAGCGGGTCCGGTCACCGCCGGAGTCACCGAACAGGTCGCGGACGTGGACGAAGCCGAGGACGTCGTCCTGGGACTCCCCGACCACCGGGTATCGCGAGTGCGGGGAGCCACCGGCGATCCGGGCGGCCCGGCTGACGGTCGTGCCCGCGTTCAGGAAATCGACCTCGGTGCGCGGCACCATCACCTCGCGAACCTGCCGCTCCCCGGCCGCGAACACCTCGTCGATGAGCCGGCGCTCGTCGCGGGTCAGCGACTCGTGGGCCGCGACCAGGCTGCGCAACTCCTCCTCGGTGATGGCGTCCCGGTTGGCGTACGGGTCGGCCCCGAGCAGGCGGACCACGACGTTGGTCGTGTGCGAGAGCAGCCAGATGACCGGGCGGGCGAGCTGGGCCAGGCGGTCGAGGGTGGGGCCGAGGAGCCTAGCGGTGCGCTCGGGCCGCTGCAGGCCCAGGCGCTTGGGCACGAGCTCACCCACGACCAGCGTGACGAAGGAGATGGCCAGCGTCACGCCGACAACCCCGGCGAAGCCGGCCAGCGTCCGCCCCGTGCCGGACCGGATCAGGGCCGCCTTTGCCGTCTCGGACAGCGTCACGGCGCCGTAGGCACTGGACAGCAGCGCGGTCAGGGTGACGCCGATCTGCACCGCGGCGAGGAACCTGTTGGGGTTGCCCACCAGGCGGGCGATCGCAGCGCCGCGCCGGTCGCGGTCGGCCTGTGCGCGTACCTGTCCCTCGCGCAGGGACACCAGGGCGATCTCGGCGGCGACGAACACGCCCTCGACGATGATGAGGGCCAACACGATGCCGACGTTGACCAGCGTGCGCGTCATGCCCGGCAGCTACCCGGCAGGTCGGCCATCCTCACAGGATACGAGCACCCCCGCCCCCGCCCCGCATTCCCGCCCCGAGCGTCCTGCCCCCAGCGACGGCAATATCCGGGATAACGTCGCCTCTGCGGCGCTTCCACCCGGCACCATCCCGGATGTTGCCGCCTGCAGAGACGGTGCGGCGCCACCCGCGAGGCGGGGTGAGGGTGCACAACGGCCGGCTATCCACCGAGGACGTCGAATGGGTGGGGCCGTTTCGCGTGACCACGCCGGCGTGCAGCTGCCTTGACGTTGCTCGATGACACGACGATGCCACCGCAATCGCGCTCGTCGACGCCATGCTGTCAGCGCGCCTTGTCACAGCTCGGGATCTGGAAAGCCAGGTGTCCCTCTCGGCGCGGCGAGGAGCTGTCCGCGCCGGCAGACTCCTTGTTCTCGGCGACGGCCGCGCCGAGTCTCCCCCTGAAAGTGTGCTGCGGCTGAGGGTGATCCGCGCGGGCCTGCCGCCGCCGGAGGCGCAGATCGAGGTGTGGCACGACGGCCAGTTCGTGGCCCGGGTCGACCTCGGCTGGCACGGGGCCAAGGTCGCCCTGGAGTACGACGGGGCTTGGCATGGGGCGCCTGGCCGGCTCGCCGGTGATCGCAAGAGGACAAACGCTTTGGTCCCCACCGGCTGGATCGTCATCTACGTGACAGCCGCCGATCTGCGCGACCTCTCAGGCATCCTCGTCCGGGTACGTCAGGCACTGCGCGCGGCCGCCTGACCGTCGGCACGGCGGTGGCAATATCCGGGATATTGACGCAGGGAGCCGGGACGGGAGCCGTGGACGGGGGCCCTTTACGTCATCTGCTTCTGCAGGCCCTCGTCGACGGCGGCGAGGAACTCCTCGGTGGTCAGGTACGGCGTGTCGGGACTTACGAGCAGGGCTAGGTCCTTGGTCATCTGGCCGCCCTCGACCGTGTTGATGCAGACCCGCTCCAGCGTGTCGGCGAACGCCTCCACCGCCGGCGTGTCATCGAGTTTGCCGCGGTGCGCCAGGCCCCTGGTCCAGGCGAAGATGGAGGCGATCGGGTTGGTCGACGTCGGCTTGCCCTGCTGGTGCTGGCGGTAGTGCCGGGTGACGGTGCCGTGGGCAGCTTCGGCCTCGACCGTACGGCCGTCCGGCGTCAGCAGCACCGAGGTCATCAGGCCCAGGGAGCCGAACCCCTGCGCCACGATGTCGGACTGCACGTCGCCGTCGTAGTTCTTGCACGCCCACACGTAGCCGCCCTCCCACTTCAACGCCGCGGCCACCATGTCGTCGATCAGCCGGTGCTCGTAGGTCAGGCCCGCGTCGGCAAAAGACGCGGCGAACTCGGTCTCGAACACCTCGGCGAAAAGGTCCTTGAAGCGGCCGTCGTAGGCCTTGAGGATGGTGTTCTTGGTGGACAGGTACACCGGGAACCCGCGGTCGAGGCCGTAGCGCAACGACGCCCTGGCGAAGTCGCGGATGGAGTCGTCGTAGTTGTACATCCCCATCGCCACCCCGCCGCCCGGGAAGTCGGCGACCTCGAACTCCATCGGCTCCGCCCCGGAGGTCGGCGAGTACGTCAGAGTCAGCTTGCCCGGCCCCGGCACCACGAAGTCGGTGGCCTTGTACTGGTCGCCGTGCGCGTGCCGGCCGATCACGATCGGCTTGGTCCACCCCGGCACCAGCCGCGGGATGTTGGCCATGACGATCGGCTCGCGGAAGATCACCCCGCCGAGGATGTTGCGGATCGTGCCGTTGGGCGAGCGCCACATCCTCTTCAGGCCGAACTCCGCCACCCGCGCCTCGTCCGGGGTGATCGTGGCGCATTTCACGCCGACCCCGTGCCGCTTGATCGCGTTTGCGGCATCGACGGTCACCTGATCGTCGGTGGCATCGCGGTGCTCGATGCTCAGGTCGTAGTAGTCCAGATCGACGTCGAGGTAGGGCAGGATCAGCTGCTCGGTGATGAAGTGCCAGATGATCCTGGTCATCTCGTCCCCGTCCAGGTCGACGACCGGGTTGGCCACGGCGATCTTGGTCACGTAGAGACGCTCCTCAGAGGTTGTCGATGTCGGCCTGCTTGGTCCTGACCGCCTCCGCAGCCTCCTGCAGCGCGGCCGACTCGGCGTCGGTCAGCGGGTGCTCCACGATGCCGCGGACTCCCCGGCTGCCCAACTCGGCCTCGACGCCGAGGTAGACGCCGCTGATGCCGTACTCCCCGTCGACCCAGGTGCAGACCGGCATGATCGAGCCGGAGTCCTCGGCCACCGCCCGGGCCATCCGGGCGGCCGCGGCCGACGGTGCGAAGTAGGCGGAGCCGGTTTTGAGCAGTTCGACGATCTGGGCCCCGCCGGCCCGGGTCTTCTCGACCAGCGCCTCGATGCGGTCGGCGTCGAGCAGGTCACTCAGCGGCCGCCCGTTGACCGAGCAGGCACTGGGCACCGGCACCATCGTGTCGCCGTGCGAGCCGAGGGTGAGGGTGTGCACGGAGTTGACCGCGACGTTGAGCTCGGTCGCGACGAAGTGGGTGAACCGCGCACTGTCCAGCAGGCCGGCCTGCCCCATCACCCGGCGCTTCGGGAAGCCCGACACCTTCGACGCCAGCGCGGTCATCTCGTCGAGCGGGTTGGAAACGACGATGAGCACGGCGTCCGGTGAGAGGACGCTGACCTTCTCCACCACCTCGCGCACGATCCGCGCGTTGGTCGCGAGCAGGTCCATCCGGCTCATCCCCGGCGTACGCGGGAAGCCGGCGGTGATCACCACGACGTCGGAACCCTCCGTAGGCCCATACTCGCCACCGCCCACGCCGATCACCTTGGTCTCGAAGCCCTCGATCGGCCGCGACTGGTTGATGTCGAGGGCGAGACCCTCCGGCTTGCCCTCGACGATGTCGGTGAGCACAACGGTTTCGAAGATGTTGTACTCCGCGAGCCGCTGAGCGGTGGTCGAGCCGTAATAGCCCGCGCCGACCACGGTGACCTTGCCCTGTCGCGCCATCTCCTGGAGCTCCTTCAGCCGAGCCGAAACCGACCACCGGAGGTTAGCCGGTCAGGGATTCGTGACGTCCGGGCGCTGGTCCGGCGGGGGCTCTCCGCGGAGGACGGAGAGGGCGAGCTCGGCCTGGGCGGCGCGGACGAGCACGTGGTCGGTGGTGAAGCCGGAGATGGACGTGAAGGGGATCCGCGCCCCGGCCAGGCGCCCCGCGACGTCGGCGAGGAAGCCGACCATCTCCCACGGCAGCGGCCCCGCGAAGGTGATCCGGCGCCATCCCGCCTCGATCGCGAGCGGCTCCTCGAGGGAGGCGAGCAGAGCATCGGCCGCCACCAGGGTCACCTCATGCACGTCGGCGACGACGGCGGCGTAACCGTCGAGCGCCGACGGCGGCCACCAGCCGGCCGGGTACCGGGCGACGGACAGCGCTGTGGGATCGAGGGTCGGCCGCAGGTCCTCAGTCGCCATGGCGCCGGCTCAGCGATCCGGCAGCGCGACGAACTGCTGATCGCGTTTGCCGATGTACTCGCTGTCCGGCCGGATCAGCCGGTTGTCCATGTGCTGCTCCATCACATGAGCCGTCCACCCGGCCATCCGGGAGAGGGCGAACACCGCGGTGAACAGCTCCGTGGGGACGCCCAAGGAGTGGTAGACCGAGGCAGCGTAGAAGTCGACGTTGGGCAATAGGCCCTTGACGTCCAGCACAGCCTGCTCCATGCGCCGCGACATCTCGAAGTAGCGGGTGTCACCGGCCAGCTCGCCGAGGCGCTGCGACATCGACCGCAGGTGCGTCGCCCGGGGATCCTCGGTGCGGTAGACCCGGTGACCGAAGCCCATCAGCTTCTCGCCCCGGTCGAGCCGTTCCCGTACCGAGGCCTCGACGTCGTCGACGGACCCGATCGCCTGCAGCACCCGCATCACCTGCTCGTTGGCGCCCCCGTGCAGCGGGCCCTTGAGCGTGCCGATTGCCGAGGTCACGGCCGAGTGCATGTCCGACAGTGTTGCGGCGCAGACCCGGGCGGCGAACGTCGACGCGTTCATCGTGTGGTCGGCGTGCAGCACAAGGCACTCGTCGAACGCGGCGACGGCGACCGGGTCGGGAGCCTTGCCGGTGATCTGCAGCAGGAAGTTGGCGGCCACGCCCAGGGCCGGGTCGGAATCGGGCGGGTCGGCGCCGGTGCGCTTCGCGTGGTAACGAGCGAGGAGTACAGGGGTTTGGGCGACCAGGCGGGCCGCCTTGCGGGCGTTTGCCTCGGCGTCGCTGGACCGGGCGTCGGGGTCGTCGCAGGACAGCGCCGAGATCAGGGTGCGTAGCGCCTCCATCGGTTGCGCCTGCTGGACTCCGTCGATGGCGAGCACGGAGGTCGCGGTGGGCCCGATCGCAGCGCCGGCGGTCAGCTCGACCCGCAGCGCGTCGAGCTCGGCGACGGACGGCAGCGATCCGCGCTGGAGCAGGTGGACGCATTCCTCGAAGGTGACGGCACCGGCCAAGTCGTGGATGTCGTAGCCGCGGTAGGACAGCAGCCCGGCGCGGCCGTCGATGTCACTGATGGCGGTGTTGGCGGCGACGACGTCGGCCAGCCCGCGGGGAGTGGCCGCGGGTGGCTTCGCGGTCGGCGCCATATCGGACAGTCTAGACAACAGCAGCGGCGACGGTCCGCTCCGCGGCTTCGACCACGTTGGTCAGCAGTAGCGCCCTCGTCATCGGCCCGACCCCTCCGGGCATGGGTGCCAGGTGGCCGGCGACCTCGCCTACGGCTGGGTCGACGTCTCCCACCAGTTTTCCTTCAGGGGTACGGGAAATGCCCACGTCAAGCACCGCCGCACCGGGCTTGACGTCCTCGGCGTTGACCAGGCCCGGGGTGCCCGCGGCGGCGACGATGATGTCGGCCCTGCGCAGGTGCGAGGGCAGGTCGCGGGTCTTGGTGTGGCACAGGGTGACCGTTGCGTTCTCGGTCCGCCGGGTCAGCAGCAGGCCCAGGCCCCGCCCGACCGTGATTCCGCGGCCGACGACCACCACGTCGGCACCGGCGATCGGCACGTCATAGCGGCGCAGCAACTCGACGATGGCCCTGGGGGTGCAGGGCAACGGCCCGGGGACGCCGAGCACGAGGCGCCCCAGGCTCATCGGGTGCAGGCCGTCTGCGTCCTTGGCCGGGTCCATCAACTCCAGCACCCGGTTGGCGTCCAGACCGCCGGGCAGCGGCAGTTGCACGATGTAGCCGGTGCAGGCTGGGTCGGCGTTGAGCCCGGCGACGACCGCCTCGACATCGTCCTGGGTGGCGTCGGCAGGCAACTGCCTCTCGATGCTGGCGATGCCCACCTCGGCGCAGTCGCGGTGCTTGCCCGCGACGTAGCTCCGGCTGCCGGGGTCGTCGCCGACCAGGACGGTGCCGAGGCCCGGTGGCAACCCGGCCTCGCGGAGTTTGCCGACCCGGTCCCGCAATTCGGTGCGGATCGCCGCCGCCGTCGCCTTGCCGTCAAGGATCACCGCTGTCACGAGGGAGCAGTCTGCCATCAATGGAAGAAGTGCCGAGTGCCGGTGAAGTACATCGGGACGCCGGCCGCGGCGGCCGCGGCAACGGACTCCGCATCATGGACCGACCCACCTGGTTGCACCACGGCGCGCACGCCGGCCCGCAGCAGCACCTCAAGGCCGTCGGCGAAGGGGAAAAAGGCGTCCGAGGCTGCCACCGACCCCCGGGCCCGGCCCCCTGCCCGCGACACGGCCAGCCGGGCCGAGTCGACCCGGTTGACCTGCCCCATGCCCACACCGACTGTCCCCTCGCCTGCCGCGAGCAGGATCGCGTTGGACTTGACCGCCCGCACCGCCCGCCAGGCGAAGGCCAGGTCGAGCATCGTCTGCGCGTCGACCGGTGAGCCGGTGGCCAGCGTCCAGGACGCCGGATCGTCGCCAGGTGCGTCGATGGCGTCCACGGTCTGCAGCAGCGCACCGCCGCTCACCTCCCGGCTCTCGACCCCGCCGCCGCCGCTGGCTGGGCAGAGCAGCAGACGGATGTTCTTCTTGCGGGCCAGGATGTCCAGGGCGCCGGGGTTGTAGGCAGGTGCCACGACCACCTCGGTGAACACGTCGGCCACCTGCTCGGCCATCTCGACGGACACCGCAGTGTTGGCTGCGATGACGCCGCCGTAGGCCGACTGAGGGTCGCACTCGTGTGCCTTGCGGTGCGCCTGGGCGATGTCGGCGCCTAGGGCGATCCCGCAGGGATTGCTGTGCTTGATGATCGCTACGCACGGCTGCGTGAAGTCGTAGACCGCCCGGTGGGCGGCATCGGCATCGACGTAGTTGTTGTAGGACATCTCCTTGCCATGCAGCTGTTCGGCCTGCGCGACGCCGGGCACCGCCTCGGGCTCGACGTAGAGGGCGGCCCGCTGGTGGGGGTTCTCGCCATAGCGCAGGATCGTGGCCCGCTCGAACGTGCGGCCGGCGTGAGCCGGCCACCACTCGCCGCCCTCGAGCGCCTGCCCGGCGGCGAACCAGTTGGCCACGGCGACGTCGTAGGCAGCGGTGTGCGCGAAGGCCAGGGCTGCCAGCCGCCGTCGCTGTGCCTCGTCGAACCCGCCGCCGCTCACGGCCTTGACGACCTCGGCATAGGACGCCGGGTCAACCACGACAGCGACGCTGTGATGGTTCTTGGCCGCCGCCCGCACCATCGACGGCCCGCCGATGTCGATCTGCTCGATCACCTCGTCGTCGGTCCCACCGGTGCGGACGGTGTCCGCGAACGGGTAGAGGTTGGCAACCACGAGCTCGAAGGGCAGCACGCCGAGGCGCTCCAGTTGCCCGCGGTGCTCGGGGTTGCCCTGGTCGGCCAGCAGCCCGGCGTGGATGTGCGGGTGCAGGGTCTTGACCCGGCCGTCGAGCACCTCGGGAAACCCGGTCACCGTGCTGACCGGCGTCACCGGCACACCTGCGGCACTGATGTGCGCCGCGGTCGAACCGGTGGAGACGATCTCCACGCCCGCAGCGTGCAGGCCGGCCGCCAGATCGGCCAGCCCGTCCTTGGCGTAGACGCTGACCAGCGCCCGGCGTACCACGATGCGCGTCATCCGAGGAGAACCTCTCTTCCGTTGACCGAGTAGCCGAGCCGGATCATCCGCTCCACAGTGTCGACGAGCAGGGTGCGCTCGACCGCCTTTATCCGCTCGTGCAGGGAGCCCTCGGTGTCGCCGGGGCGCACCTCGACAGCCGCCTGGGCGATCACCGGCCCGGTGTCTACACCGGCGTCGACCAGATGGACAGTCACCCCGGTAACCTTGGCCCCGTAGGCCAGGGTGTCGCGGACCGGGTGAGCGCCCGGGAAAGCGGGCAGCAGCGCCGGATGGGTGTTGAGCACCCTGGCGGGGAACCGGCGCAGGAACTGCGCCCCCACGATCTTCATGAACCCGGCCAGGACGACGAGGTCGGGCCGGTACGACGAGACGGTGTCGGTGAGCACCGTGTCCCAGACCGCCCGGTCGGTGAAGTCGGCGACGGCCCGGACGAAGGTGGGCACCCCGGCACCCGCGGCCCGGTCGAGTGCGGCGATGCCGGGCCGGTCGGCGCCGACCGCCACCACGGCAGCGGGGTAGCCCTGGCCCGCGGATGCATCAAGCAGGGCCTGCAGGTTGCTCCCGGTGCCGGACACCAGCACGACCAGGCGGGCGGGCAGCGCAGCCTCCTTCGGGTGATCTTCCGGCGTGGCTGACGGCCGATTCTTGACCCGGGCCGCCGCAGGCACAACGATGCCATGGACCGGAGGGGGACAGCACATGGCCATTACACCCCTTGCCCATGATGGTCAGCTGGAGCTGCCACCGAACGAGGCACGGAGCGCACGCCGAAAAGAAACCATCAAGGAGGACGAAGCATGACCAATCCGAACGATCCCAACCAGCCCCCCGGCGGCGGTTACGGCCCCCCGCCGCCGCCCGGAGGTGGCTACGGCCC
>JBDUBV010000090.1:0-10896 GCA_040003795.1 Pseudonocardiales bacterium
ACGCACTCGCGGTACTGCTGCAGGGCAGCGCTGCGCTGGCCCGACCAGGCGTACAGCCGCATGAGCGCGGAGTGCGCCGGCTCGTGCAGCGGATCCAGGGCCAGCCACCGCCGGGCCTCGTCCAACGCCGCGCGGAGGTCACCGGTCCGGGTGCGGGCCCGGACCAGCTGGTCGAGCACCTCGCCGAGCCGGCGGCGCAGGGTGTCAGCCTGGAAGCTTTGCCAAGCGTCGTACTCCGGACTGTCCCGCAGGGCGAAGCCGGCCAGGAAGTCGTCGCGGTAGATCGCTGCCGCCACGCCGAGGGCGGCAACGCAGCGCGGACAGGTCTGCTCGGCCGGATGGCCGTGCCGCGTGTCCGCAGCCTTCTCCTGGAACACGGTGGCGTCGACCCATACCTGCTCGGCGCGTAAGCCGATGGTGTGCCGGTCGACCAGCAGGCACTCCCCACCGGTGGCCGAATTGAGCACGGAGAGCGTCCGGCGCAGGGCATTCAGGCCACGGGTCCGGTCGTGATCGGGCCAGAGCAGCGCGGTGAGCGACTCCCGGCTGTGCGCCTGGCCGGTGACCGCCAAGTAGGCGAGCAGGGCCACCGCCTTGCGGGTGTCGAAGGTCACCGGACTACCCGCGCGTTCGACCGTCGGGGTGCCGAGCAGGCCCACCGTCAGCTGCACCGGTGGGATGGTCACCGCGCCACCGTAACGACTGAACCGTCCCAGATCCCGGATAGCCGCGGATCCCGTAACGATTCGCGGACGGTCGTTGAGCAGGGTGGGGCCCACGGGGTAGCAAGGGAGGGAGCGGAATGCGCCAGAAGGCAGATCACCGATCGCCCTCGCGGGGGGGCGCCCTGGTCCTACTCTCCGAGGGACGCCGACCCGGCGCCGCGCCCACGCCAGCGCATACCGGCCGGAGGGTTTCGCGATGAACGGCTCTGTCAAGACGTCCAACCCGCCCTCAGGCGACCAGTCAGATGCCGCTTCCGGCGCCCCGGCTCCGACCGACGGCCGCGACCGACTGCAGTGGCGCCGGATGCTGCGGCGCAGCGCGCAGTCGGCCGCTCCCGAGCCGGCCGCGCCGGCCCGGTCCACCGGCTCCGATCTCGACCTCGACATCGCCCCGAACGACCCGCTGATCGCCTACTGCCAGCAGGTGGCCGGCGCGGTGGACGTGGAAGGGCTCGACCTCGACTCCCCGGCGCTGCGCCAGCTCAAGGAGAGCGGCGCCAAGCTCGTCGTCCCCCTGGTGACCCAGGGCGAGCTGATCGGCCTGCTCAGCCTCGGGGCGCGGTTGTCAGAGCGGGAGTACTCCCGCGACGACCGGCAGCTGCTGGACACCCTCGCCGGCTACGCGGCGCCGGCCGTTCGGGTGGGCCAGCTGGTCCGCGAGCAGGAAGCCGAGCTGGTGACCCGGGAGCGGATAGAGCAGGAGCTGCGGGTCGCCCAGCTGATCCAGCAGCAGTTCCTGCCCAAGGAGTTGCCGGACCTGCCGAGTTGGCACATCGCGGCCTTCTACCGCCCGGCCCGGACCGTCGGCGGAGACTTCTACGACTTCATCGACCTGCCTGACGGCCGGGTGCTGATGGTGGTGGGCGACGTCACCGACAAGGGCGTGCCGGCAGCGCTGGTGATGGCGAGCACGCACTCCATCCTGCGGGCCAGCGCCGCCCGGCTGATCTCCCCCGGGGCCGTCCTGCAGCACGCGAACGACGTGCTGTACGACGACATCCCGGCCCACATGTTCGTCACCTGCCTGGCCGTCGTGCTCGATCCGCTGACCGGCCGGATCACCTACGCCAACGCGGGCCACGACCTGCCGTACGTCCGTACCCAGGAAGGCGTCACGGAGCTTCGCGCCCGCGGGATGCCGCTGGGTTTGATGCCCGGCATGGCGTACGAGGAGAAGACCGCCACGCTGCGCTCCGGCGAGACCATGCTGCTGCACAGCGACGGGCTGGCCGAGGCACATGCCCCGGACCGGGAGATGTTCGGCTTCCCGCGCCTGATGAAGCTGGTCGAGACCGACGTCGGCGGCCAGGAGTTGATCGACGTGATCCTCGCCGAGCACGCGCGCTTCATCGGCCCGGGTGCGGAGCAGGAGGACGACATCACGATGGTGACCCTCCAACGCCTCGGCCGCCCCGATAAGGAGGGCGGCTGAATGGACGCTCTCGCCAAGGGGACAACCGTGCTGGACGACTTCTCGGTCTCCAGTGAGCCGGGCAACGAGCGGGCGGCGCTGGCCCGGGTGGCGGAGGCGGTCAAGGGCTTCACGCTGGCGCCACTGCGGCTCGAACGGCTCAAGACCGCCGTGGCCGAGGCCACCATGAACGCGATCGAGCACGGCAACCACAACCAGACCGAGTTGCCGGTGCGCATCCGGGTGCTCGGCGGCGCCGACGCCCTGATCGTGACGATCACCGACCAGGGCGGGCAGCCGGTGGATGTGCCGGACCCGGCCGTACCCGACCTCGAGGCCAAGCTGGCTGGCCTGCAGACGCCGCGCGGCTGGGGGCTGTTCCTGATCAAGAACATGGTGGACGACATGTCTGTGTCCGCCGATGGCCAACAGCACACCGTCACCCTGACGGTACGGCTGCAGGAGTCGACCACGGAGGATGACGATGCAGAGCACCTGTGACGTGACGGTCCGCCAAATGCCCGGTGCGGTCGTGCTCGATCTCTCCGGCGAACTGAACTCCTCAGCCAGTGGGGTGCTGCTACCGGCCTACGACGAGGCGGTGCAAGGTGGCGACGCCCGTACCGTGCTGATCGACTTCAGCGACGTCGACTACATCAACTCGACCGGCATCGCACTGGTCGTCGGCGTGCTGGCCAAGGCCCGCGCCGAGGGCCGCACGGTGGTTGCGTGCGGCCTCTCCGACCACTACCGCGAGATCTTCTCTATCACCCGACTCTCGGACTTCATGCAGATGTTCCCGGACGTCGACAGCGCGATCGGCGATCTTGCCGAGACCTGAACCACATCGGCGGGGACAAGCGAGGGGGTACGGCGCCATGGCGATAGGACCAGTGTCGATGAACGTCCGGCAGCTCGGCGGGGGGGCGGGCGTCATCGAGATCAAGGGCGACGTGACCTCGGCCTGCGAGGGGGTGCTGGGGGCGGCCTACGACGAGCTCACCGGCGCCGGCGCGAAGAAGATCCTGCTCGACTTCAGCGGGCTGGAGTACATGAACAGCGGCGGCATCGGGATGATCGTAATGATGCTCGTCCGGGCCAACCGGCAGCGCCAGTCGCTGCTGGCCTACGGCCTGACCGATCACTACCGCCAGATCTTCGAGCTGACCCGCCTCGACGAGGCCATCACCATCCACAACGACGAGTCGGCGGCCCTGGCTGCTGCCGGCCTGCGGTAGGAGCCGGACATGAGCGAAGACGATCCGGTCAAGGCTGCCACCGGCCTGCCGGCCGACGAACTGCCCAGGGACGCGGCGCACTGGGCCGGAAAGGTGTCCCGGCTGCGGGCCGGCCCCCGACCCGGCGCCAAGTCCGACAACGTCAGCGGACGCAAGCTGATGGGACCGGTGCAGGGCTTCGGCAAGATGTGGCAGAAGACCTACACGGTGGACCTCGGGCCGGACGTGACGCCGGAGCACGCCATCGCGGAGTGGAAAGCCGACTTCGGGCGGTTCTGGCCGCGCGGCAACCGCTTCCTGGGGCTGACGGGCATCAACCCCGGCGACGTTGCGCTGCTCGACCTCTCCATGCCCGGCGGCGCGCGGGTGTCGACCGGCGTCATGGTGCTCTACGCCGACGAGGAGTCGTTCACGCTGATGACGCCGCAAGGGCACATGTTCGCCGGCTGGATCACCAACTCGGCCTTCGAGCGGGACGGGCACACCATCGTGCAGGCCCAGGTGCTGATGCGGGCCAACGACCCGCTCTACGAGGTAGGCATGACGCTGGGCGGCCACCGCCAGGAGGACAAGTTCTGGCACCAGACGATGGAGTCCCTGGCCACGCACCTGGGCTCGCCCGGCGGCGAACACAGCACCAGCGTCGTGTGCGTCGACAAACGCCGGCAGTGGGGCAAAGCCGGCAATCTCCGGCACAACGCTGCCATCCGCACGACCCTGCAGACGGCCTCTGCCCCGCTGCGGGCGGTGGGCCGCCGCGTGCGCCGGCGGCCCGAGCGCGGTAGCACCGGCTAATGACGACGTCGCCGGACGCGGTGGTCGTCGGGTCCGGCCCCAACGGGCTCGCTGCTGCGGTCACCCTGGCGGCCGAGGGTCTTTCGGTACGGGTGTACGAGGCCGCGCCGACGCCGGGCGGCGGTTGCCGCACGGCGGAGCTGACGCTGCCGGGGTTCGTCCACGACGTCTGCTCCGCGGTGCATCCGCTCGCGCTGGCCTCTCCGTTCCTGCGCCGGTTGGACCTGCGCTCCCGAGGCGTGCGCCTCCTGCAGCCCAAGATCGCCCTCGCGCACCCGCTGGACGGTGGCCGGGCCGCGGCCCTGACCGGCACGGTGGGACAGACCGCCGCGCTCCTGGGCTCCGACGGTCCCGCCTACAGCGACCTGATGGGGCCGCCCGTGAGCCACTGGGAGGCGATCGTGAGCGAGTTGCTGAGCAGCCTGCGCCGCCCACCTCGGCATCCGGTGATCCTGGGCCGCTTCGGGCTGCTCGGCCTGCGCTCGGCTCAGGGGCTGGCCGGCGCCCGCTTCCGCGGCGAGCCGGCGCGAGCGCTGTTCGGCGGCATCGCGGCCCACGCCATGCTGCCGCTGACCGCCCCCGCCACGTCGGCGTACGGCCTGCTGATGGGAATGCTCGGCCATGCCGTCGGCTGGCCGGTGGTCGAGGGCGGCAGTGACCGGATCATCGCGGCCCTGGTGGCGGCCCTGGTGGAGCTCGGTGGCGAGGTGGTGGTCGACCAGCCGATCGGCTCACTCTCCGAACTGCCACCTGCGCGGGCGACGCTGCTCGATGTGACACCCCGGCAGTTCACGGCTATGGCCGGTGACCGCTTGCAGCCGTCGTACCGCCGGCGGTTGGGCCGATTCCGGTACGGCGCCGGCGCCTTCAAGGTCGACTGGGCGCTGTCGGGGCCGGTGCCGTGGGAAGCACCCGAGTGCCACCGCACCGCCACCGTGCACGTCGGCGGCACACTGCCCGAGCTGGTCGCGAGCGAGGCAGCGGTGGCAGCGGGCCGGCACCCGGAACGGCCGTACGCCATCGTCGTCCAGCCCGGGGTCGTCGACCCGACACGTGCGCCGGCCGGGCAGCAGACGCTCTGGGCCTACTGCCACGTCCCGAACGGCTCCACTGTGGACATGACCGCACGCATCGAGGCGCAGATCGAGCGCTTCGCCCCTGGCTTCCGTGATCTGGTGGTGGGCCGTGCGGTACGCGGGCCGGCGGTGCTGGAGGCCGAGAACGCCAACTACGTCGGCGGCGACATCAACGGCGGGGTGCAGGATCTGCGGCAGACGCTGATGCGGCCGACCGCCCGATGGAATCCATACGGCACTCCCCTTGACGGTGTCTACCTGTGCTCGTCGTCCACCCCACCCGGTGGCGGCGTGCACGGCATGTGCGGGCACCTGGCAGCGCGCTCGGCCCTGCACGAGGTGTTCGGGCGGCGAGGGGCCGCCCAGTCCTCGACCGCCGACAGCGTTCCCGCGGCGCCGCCATGACCGAGCTATCGGACGCCTGGGCCGGGTCGGCCCGGTCCCGGGCACTGGCCTGGGCGCTGGTCGGCATCGCCGGACTGAACCTTGCCGTGATGTCCGCGCTAAACCTCGAGCGCGGTGGCTGGTCGGCGGTCGGGGCGGACTTTGCGGCCGGCGCCCCGTTGGTGGTCCCCTATCTGGCCCTGGGGACGCTCCTTGCCCTGCGACAATCGGCCAACCCCCTGGGCTGGCTCCTGACCGCAGGCGGCCTGACCTGGCTGCCCGGCGGCTTGGCTACGGGCTACGCGGTGGTCGTGCTGCCGGGGGACCCGCACGACGTCCTAGCCCGGCTCGGCGCCAACTTCGACGATAAGATCTGGCCGCTCGGCGTGCTGTGCTGCATCGGACTTCCGCTGCTGCTGTTCCCGACCGGCCGACCCCGATCGGGCAGATGGCGCAAGATGGCCGTGCTGATGGTCATCGGGTGCCTCGTGTCCCTGGTCGCATCGGCGGTGACCTCCAGTCCGGTCGTCAATCCGGTGGACGGCTCCGCTTCGCTGACGAACCCTTGGGCAATCCCCCAGTTGCGGGCCGTCGCCGCTTATGCCGGAGGACTCGGCACGCTCACGCAGATGCTGACAACGCTGGCCGCGGTGATCGGCCTGGTCGTCGGCTTCCGACGAGCTTCCGGTATCGAGCGCCAGCAGTTCCGCTGGGTCTTCGCAGGCGGCGCAATGGCCGGCTTGGGCATCCTGGGCTACTTCGTTGCCGGCCAGCTGCCGGCGGTGCCGTATGGACTAGTCGATCTCTTCGGCAGCCTCACCTTTGCTTGCTTCCCGGTGACCTTCGCCGTTGCGATCCTGCGCTACCGCCTGTACGACCTGGACCGGATCGTCAGCCGGACGGTCTCATACGCGATCGTCACCGGCCTGCTCATCGCCGCCTATGTCGGCCTCGTTACGGGGGTGTCCCGGCTCATCCCCGCGAACGGCAAGTCGCTTGCCGTGGCAGCGTCCACCCTGGCCGTGGCTACGCTGCTGCAACCGCTGCGCCGCCGCGTGCAGGTCGTCGTCGACCGGCGGTTCAACAGGTCGCGCTACGACTCGGCGCGCACGGTCGAGGCGTTCACGGTCCGGCTCCGCGAACAGGTCGACCTCGGCGCGCTCGAGTCCGAGCTGCTGGGCGTCGTACACCAGACCATGCAACCGGCATCTGCCTGGCTGTGGCTGCGCGGGGCTGGAGCGAACTCGTGACCGAGCAGTCCTGGGCGGGGTCGATCCGCAGCCGGGCGCTGGCCTGGTCCCTGGCCGGCGTGGCCGGCGTGGGCTTCGCCGTACTGGTGGTGCTGAACTTCCGCCACGTCGGCGTCGCGAAATTCAGCGGCAATCTCCTGTCGGGCGTACTGCTGGTCGGCACGTTCGTGTTCCTGGGCACCCTGCTGGCGCTGCGCCAGCCGGCCAACCCGATCGGCTGGCTGCTGACCGCCGGCGGACTCACCTGGCTGTCCAGCGAGGCGGCACTCGACTACGCCACTTTCGAGCTGGCCCATGGCCACGCCACCCGGGCAGCGCTGATCGCCGCCGCCTACGACTCGAACATCTGGCCGCTCGGGGTGCTGTGCGGCGTCGGCCTGCCGCTCCTGCTGTTCCCGGCCGGCCGCACGCGATCACCGCGCTGGCGCTGGCTGCTGCGGGTGATGGTGGCCGCGGGCGTGCTGCTCATCGTCGGCGCCACGGTGCTGCCGGGCCCACTCGACAATCCGGTAAACAGCCTCACCGCGTCGCTGTCTAACCCGTTGGGCATCGCGCCGATCGGGCCGGCGCTCCAGGTGGTCCTGTTCGGCGTCACACTTCCCGTTTTCATGCTCGCGCTGCTGACCGCAGTGGTCGGCGTGATCGTCCGCTTCCGAACGGCGGCCGGCCTGGAGCGCCAGCAGTTGCGCTGGGTCCTCACCGGTGCGGTGCTGGCGATGTGCGGCGGGCTGAGCGCCTACCTCGGCGGCACGCTCGTGCACGTTCCCGCGGACGTCCTCAACGTCGCCGTCACGATCGGCCTGGGGTGCCTCCCGGTGAGCCTCGCCGTCGCGGTGCTGCGCTACCGCCTGTACGACCTTGACCGGATCGTCAGCCGCACGGTGTCCTACGCGGCCGTCACCGGCCTGCTCATCGCGGTCTACGCCGGTCTGGTCACCGCGGTCTCCCGGCTCACCCCGACCAGCAACTCCCTCGGCGTTGCGGGATCCACACTGGCTGTCGCGGCGTTGTTCCAACCGCTGCGCCGCCGGGTGCAAAACGTCGTCAACCGGCGGTTCAACCGGTCCCGCTACGACGCGGCCCGAACCGTCGAGGCATTCACCGTGCGGCTCCGCGAGCAGGTCGACCTCGACGCCCTGCAGGGCGACCTGCTCGGGGCCGTACGGCAGACCGTGCAACCTGCCTCAGCAACGCTGTGGCTGCGTAGCCCGGGATCCGGGGCATGAACACGCAGCCGGACTCGTGGCCTGGCTCGGCTCGGTCCCGAACGCTGGCGGGGGGACTGGCCGGAGTTGCCATCGCGGGCTTCGCCGCGTTGACCGCTCTGAACCTCCGGTACGCGGGCTGGTCGGCGGTCGCGAAGGACTCCTCGAGCGTGCTCCTGGTGGGGTGCTTCGTCGGTCTGGGGACCCTGCTTGCTCTGCGGCGGCCGGCGAACCCCATCGGGTGGCTACTGACGGCCGGCGGGCTGGAATACCTGCTCGGCCAGGCAGCGGGCGACTTCGCGAGACACGCGCTAACGGCGGGGCACCCCACTGCGACGGCGCGGCTGGCCGCGACGTTCGCATACGGCGGCTGGCCGCTCGGCGTGCTCTGCTCCGTCGGCCTGCCCCTCGTCCTGTTCCCCGGGGGGCGCCTCGCATCGCCGCGGTGGCGCGGTGTGTTCGTGGCCATGGTCGCAGCGTGCCCGTTGGCGATGGTCGGAGCCGCCCTGACCACCGTGCCGTTCGTCGGCCCCGCCAACCCCGCTGTGCAGATGGTGAGCCCGTGGGGCGTGGTCGGCACCCCGGCGGATGCTGTGAGCGCTCTCGGCAAACTGAGCCTGGAGACCATGATCCTCGTCGCGGCGATAGGCATAGTCGTGCGCTTCCGTTCGGCCTCCGGTGCGGAGCGACAGCAACTGCGCTGGATCCTCACCGGTGCGGTCCTGGCAACGGCTGGGATCGTCAGCCACCCCATCGGCACACAAGTGCTGGGACTGAGGAACGGGGCTGTCGACGTCGTGTCGGCCGTGGGCACGGGTTGCCTCCCCGTGAGCATCGCCATTGCCATCCTGCGCTACCGCCTCTATGACCTGGACCGGATCGTCAGCCGGACGGTGTCCTATGCAACCGTCACCGGCCTGCTCATCGCGGTCTACGTCGGCCTGGTCACCGCGGTCTCCCGGCTCACCCCGACCAGCAGTTCCCTCGGCGTCGCGGGATCCACACTGGCTGTCGCGGCGTTGTTCCAACCGCTGCGCCGCCGGGTGCAAAACGTCGTCAACCGGCGGTTCAACCGGTCCCGCTACGACGCGGCCCGAACCGTCGAGGCATTCACCGTGCGGCTCCGCGAGCAGGTCGACCTCGAGTCGATCAGCGCCGACATGTTGGCCGTGGTACGCCAGACCGTGCAGCCGGCCACGGCGTCACTGTGGTTGAGACAGCCGGCATGAGCACTGCGAGTCGAGCATCAACCCAACGGCGGCTGGCCTGGGCGGTGTTCACCGCATCTGCGGTGCTGCTCATCGGCAGCATCCCGGTACGCGCGGTGTTGGCGCGGCACGGCCTGCTGGGAGACGCTGCGGGAAAGCTGTCCTTCTTGACCTGCCCGCTGGCCGGGATCCTGATCGCCCGGCGGCACCCCGGCAACCGGATCGCCTGGATCCTCCTGGCAATCGGCGCAATCATCGGTTTCGGGTCCATAGCCGACCAGTACACCGCTTACGGACTGGTGATGCACCCGGGATCGCTGCCCGGCGCCGGGGTGGTCACCGCCCTCAGCGGCGGCCTGTGGGTCCCGGGGGTCGGCCTGGCCGGCACGTACCTTCTCCTGCTCTTTCCCGACGGCCAGCTGCCCTCCCCCCGTTGGCGTGCCGTCGCATGGGCGTCGGGGATCACGATGGGCCTGCTCGTCCTGACGTTCACCTTCGCCCCCGGCACCTTCGAGCAGAACCCGAATGTGAGCAATCCGCTGGGGATAGCTGTCCTGAAGCCGGTGCTGACCTTCGCGCTCGTCGCCTTGCCCGTCCTCCCCCTGTGCATGTTCGCGTGCGCGGCGGGCCTGGTCATGCGCTTCCGCCGCTCGCGGGGGATCCAGCGGCTGCAGGTGAAGTGGCTGGCGACGGCTGCGGCGCTGGTGGCCTCGGTGTACCTCGTGATGATGGTGCTGTCCTGGTACTACAACCAACTCCTGGCCCGACCCAGCCCACATTGGCTGGAGACGCTGGCCAACGTCGCCGTCTTCTCCTTCATGCTCATCCCGCTCTCGATCGGTGTGGCTGTGCTCAAGCACGGCCTTTACGGGATCGACCGGCTGATCAGCCGCACGGTGAGCTACGCGGTCATCACCGGCGCCCTGCTGGCGGTCTACTTCGGCCTCGTCACGGCGGCCGGCAGTGTCATGCCGAAGGGCAACTCCGTGGGCGTCGCCGGCGCGACGCTGGTCGTCGCGGCGCTGTTCCAACCGCTGCGGCGCCGGGTGCAAGCCGCCGTCGACCGGCGGTTCAACCGCGCTCGATACGATTCGGCGCGCACGATCGAGGCCTTCAGCACACGGCTGCGCGACGAGGTCGACCTTGACTCGCTGCGCGCAGACCTCGTGTCGGTCGTACGCGGGACCATGCAGCCGGCCACCGTCGGCCTCTGGTTGCGGTCGTCGGACGATGGCCCTACATGAGGAACAGACGCTGGCTGGCTGACGGCATCGCCGCACTGTCTTTGCTGCTGCTGGTGACCGCAGAGATCATGGGCTACATCGCCAACCACGGTTGGGCGATCGGCAATGTCGCCGGGGGCGGCGCCTTTGTGATCGGGTTCGGCGGTGTGGGCTGGCTGCTGTGGCTCCGGGTGCCACACAATCCCATCGGCTGGTCCTTCTCGGTCAGCGGGCTGGCCTCGGCCGTCGCCTTCCTCGCCCATGGATGGGCCGGGCTTGCGCTGACCGGACAGATCGAGCCGGACATGCTGACGCGGGCCAGCGCCATGGTCGACACCTACGGATGGCTCGTCGCCATTCCCCTGGCAGTGCCGGTGCCGC
>JBDUBV010000230.1:0-3233 GCA_040003795.1 Pseudonocardiales bacterium
CTGTGACCTGCGTGTTCTGTGCGCCGTCAGGGACTCGAACCCCGAACCCGCTGATTAAGAGTCAGCTGCTCTGCCAATTGAGCTAACGGCGCCGGCCGTGCGCACACGGCGAAGAACGATACTAGTCGCGGCACGTGGCCTTGAACGCGGCAGGGACCCGTACCATAGTCGCAGACCCCCTCCGGTCGAGCCGATTTTGTCACGAACCGATCACGGGCTCTCGCCAATCGCCCTGATCGGGGGAGAATGTCGCTGGCTGACGAGGGGACGCAGATGGGGCTCGTGCCCAGCAGGTTGGTCGGTCGTCGCATCGTGTGTGCTGCTTCGGCGGTGACCCTCTTGGCCGGGCTGGCCGCGTGCCAGAGGACAGAGCTTCGGAAGGCCTCCGCGACCGCCAAGCCGGGCCCGAGTGCATTCCCCGCTGCCCACCTTCTCCCACTGGCGCTTGCCGTCGCGCCGGCCAACGCCGCTCGTGACGTGCCGCCCAACCTGCCGGTCGTTGTGACCGCTGCCCATGGACGGATCACCAGCGTCAAGCTGGCCACCACCAAGGGCGCTGTGGTGCCCGGTGTGATTACTCCCGACGGGGCCAAGTGGACCTCCTCAGGCATGCTGTCCTTCGGTACGCATTACTCGATCACCGGCCAGGCGGTCGACGGGAAGAACACCCGCAAGACCATCGCCTCGACCTTCACCACCGTCACCCCGCGGCGGCTCGTCTACCCCGACGTCTCACCCCTTGCCGGTGAGACGGTCGGCGTCGGAATGCCGATCATCATCACCTGGTCGCGCTCGATCCCCGACCGCGCCGCCGCCGAGCGCCTGCTCGAAGTCACCACCGACAAGCCGGTGGTGGGCACCTGGAGTTGGATCTCGAGCCATGAGGTGCATTATCGGCCGCAGGTCTACTGGCCGGCCGATACCCATGTCACCGTCGACATCAACGTCGGCCGCGCCGACCTCGGCGACGGTGTCTACGGACGGACCAGCCGCCGCATCGCCTTCACGATCGGATCCTCGGTCGTCACCACGGTCAGCAATGCGACCAAGACGTTGACCGTCTACCAGAACGGCGTGCCGATCCGCACCATGCCGGTCAGCATGGGCAAGTCGAGCATGCCGACCTCCGCGGGCATCAGCGTGGTGCTGGTGAAGTTCGACCAGAAGTTCTTCGACTCGGCCAGCTTCGGTGTGCCGCGGGACTCGCCCGACGGCTACTACACCAAGGTCTACTGGGACACCAAGTTCACCTTTGGCGGTGAGTACGTCCACGCCGCGCCGTGGTCGGTCTCGCAGCAGGGTCACCGCAACGTATCCCACGGCTGCATCAACGTGAGCACCGCCGACGCCAAGTGGTTCTACTACCTGAGCAAGCGCGGCGACATCGTTCAGGTGATCGGCACGGAGCGCCGGGTGCGCCAGGGCGACGGCTACACCGACTGGAACGTGCCGTGGACCACCTACCTGGCCGGCAGCGCACTGCACTGATCGATCGGCTCAACTCGGCGGCCGGCGTATCTCGCCGAAGGCCTTCTCGTAGTGCGTCATGTTCTCGTTGAGGGCCTTGAGGATCTCGAACACCTGACCCGGCGGCACCCGTACGCGAGAGACGACACGGGCCGGCACGTGCACCACCGGCGACCCGTCCTCGGCCTCGCCCATCTGCGCCGGCGCCTTAACGGCGAAGTCGAATGTGAACTCGTCCTGGGTGTGCCAGATGGCCAGCAGGTTGGCATAGACGCCGACCTCCTGTTCTGGCGGTACGGCCATGGCGACGAATTGTGGCGGCTGGGTCATCGCTCGACCGTACGGGAGTCGATACCCGCCTCCGGCGAGGAACCGGAACCAAGCACTGCGTACCGGGCGTGGCGGGCGCCGGTGACGTGCGCCCAGTAGCGGTCACCGTAGGACCAGTGCCACCACTCCGTCGGGTAGTTGACCAAGCCGGCGCCGCCCAGTGCCCGGCCGAGCAGGTCGCGGTTGGCCCGCGCAGGCCCGTCGACCCGGGGCGCGGCGAAATAACAGGCGCCATCGCTGTCCTCAGGGGTGGCGTTGACCGCCGTGCCCATGTCCACCTCGACTCCGTCGGCACCGCACAGTGTGAGGTCGACCGCTGCCCCGGCCGTGTGCGGAGCCGCATCCGGCGGCGCGATATAACGGCTGGCCATCCTGGTGACCACGGCCGGCGGCCAGTCGGGATGTTGCGCCCGGAGCTGGTCGGAGTACTCCGTGAAGTACACCGACTGCAGCTCCGGCGGGCGGTAGCCTTCCACCACGAGCAGGTGCAGCCCGCCGGGCAGGGCCTGCTGTGCCCGGGCCAGCCGCTCCAGCACCCCGGTGCGCAGCAGTGCGTAACTGCCGTCGGTCTCGCTGCGTCGGGTGTCCAACTGAACACCAGGGCAGCCACGCACGTTGGCCAACGGCTCGCCGCACTCGACCACAGGGATGGCGACGACCGCCGGGTCGCTGATCAGGACCACCTCGGCGGACATCAGCTCAGGCCCGACTCTCGGAGGGTGATGTTGAGCCGCCCGGTCAGCCCCAGCTCGGGTGGTGCGCTGCCGGGAAGGGTACGCAGGACGCCGTGATACGCCAGCCGGGCCGGTCCGCCGAACACGAACAGGTCTCCGCTGGCCAGTTCGACGTCGGTCCACGGTCGCGAACGCCCCGCCAGGTTGCCGAACCGGAAGACGCACGAGTCCCCGACGCTCAACGACACGACAGGGGCCAGCGAGCGCTCGTCGCGGTCGGCGTGCAGGCCCATCCGGGCCTGTGCGTCGTAGTAGTTGACCAGCGCCACATCAGGGTCGTATCCGCCCGCATCCCCGTACGCCGCGTCGACGCCCTGCCGGCCAAGCTCGGCCAGCCAGCCCGGCAGCGGCTTGGCCGGCGAGCCGTCGCCGTCATCGACGCTGTGCGAGTAGCGGTAGGGCTGCCAGTGCCAGCCCAGGCACACCGTCTGCACCGACATCTGCCCGCCGGTCGGCATCCGGGTGAACCGCATGCCGGCCGGCGGCTGAGCCCACTCACGCCAGGCCACGACGAGCTGCCGTTGCCGCTCGGCGGAAAGCCAGCCGGGGACGTGCACCGCCCCAGGGGCGATCTCCGCCCGGGGCCGGTCGAACAGCGGCTGCACGTACCTCTCCCAGCTTTGGGTGACTGATGGGACTTGAACCCACGACATCCGGGACCACAACCCGGCGCTCTACCAACTGAGCTACAGCCACCATGTT
>JBDUBV010000231.1:0-3216 GCA_040003795.1 Pseudonocardiales bacterium
ACGCGGCCGCCTTCGCCCTGGCCCTCGTCGCCGTGGTGAGCCTCCTGCTCGTCAAACTGCTCCGACCGAAGGACCGCGTCTGATGGCCATCTCCGTGTCCCATGTCAGCAAGGCGTTCGGGACCTTCACCGCCCTGAACGACGTGTCGGTGGACATCGCGAGCGGCTCGCTGACCGCCCTGCTCGGGCCCAGCGGCGGCGGCAAGTCGACACTGCTGCGGATCATCGCCGGCCTGGAGACGCCGGACAGCGGCACCGTGATGATCGGTGGCGAGGACGCCACCGACCTGCCGCCGCAGCGGCGACGGGTCGGCTTCGTCTTCCAGCACTACGCAGCGTTCAAGCACATGACCGTCTATCGCAACGTCGCCTTCGGCCTGACCATCCGCAAGCGGCCCAAGGAGGAGATCCGCACACGCGTCGAGGAACTGCTCGAACTGGTGCACCTGGACGGCATGGCCGAGCGCTACCCCGCCCAGCTCTCCGGCGGCCAGCGCCAGCGGATGGCGCTGGCCCGGGCCCTGGCCGTACAGCCCGACGTCCTGCTGCTCGACGAGCCCTTCGGCGCTCTGGACGCCCAGGTCCGCAAGGAGCTGCGCACCTGGCTGCGCCGCCTGCACGACGAGATGCACGTCACGACAGTCTTCGTCACCCACGACCAGGAGGAGGCGATGGACGTCGCCGACAGCATTGCGGTGCTGGCCGCCGGCGAGGTGGTGCAGAAGGGAACCCCCGACGACCTCTACGACCGACCTGCCAACGACTTCGTGATGAGCTTCCTCGGCCCCGTGACGACGGTGCGCGGCAGGCTCGCCCGGCCGCACGACCTGCAGATCCACGGCGTGCCCAGTGACGGCGGCGTCGAGGCGACGGTGGTGCGCGTGGTCCGGCTCGGCTTCGAGGTGCGCATCGACATGGCCATCGAGGGTGCCGCGGCGTGGGCCCAGGTCACCCGGGCCGGCGCGGCCGATCTCGATCTTCGGCCGGGTCGCGTGGTCTACGTACGACCGACGCCTGAGCCGGCCCCGCGAGTCGATCTGCGGGTGAGCTGATCTCTCAGGGCATGAGCCGGTGGGCCGCCATCCAGGCGGTCGCAAAATCGACCAGGGCGCGCTGGGGCATGAGGCGGGCTGTCGCGCCGCCGACCTGCCCCACCGACACGGCGGCCGCCGGCCCGACGGTGGCCTCGAAGGCTGCGCCAATCTCCTCGAAGTCCTCCTGCCTTTCCACGACGTCGGTCCAGGTGACCCACTGACTGGTCCCGTCGGGCTGCCGGATCGACGAGCCGTTGAGGCCGCGCGGCGGGGACTTCTGGCGCCATTCGGCCAGGTGCAGGGAGGTGTTGGATTCATAGCCGCAGCCCAGCAGCAGCACCCTGCCCGCAAGCCGGTAGACCGCCCCAAGCGGGGAGTGCTCGCCGAGTGCATCGTCGCGTCGGTGGACGCCCGTGATGCCGGCTGCGGCCACGCCGAGCGCAGCGAAGGACACCTGCGGGTGGTCGCTGCGCAGGGCGCCCGGCCAGTTGCGGACAGTCTCGGCGACGCCACCCATCCACCGGCTCGGCGTCCGGGAGGGGTCGAAGCCTGGAGCGTCCTGCCGGATCGTCGGCCACCACGCCTCGGGAACCGGCGGATTGCGCCAGGCGGCGGGATCGCAGTTGCCGGAGGTGTGGGTCGGCACCACGAGGGTCCCATCAGGACCGAGGACATCGAGCACCGCCTGCACGATCGCCTGAGTGCCCCCCGCGACGAAGCCGACGCTGCGGGCCGACGAGTGCAGCAGCACCACGCCGCCCGATTCCACGCCGAGAGCGCGCAGGTCCGCACTCAAGGAGTTCACAGTGAACGGCAGACGTTGATCCACCCATCCGAGCCTAGACAGTGCGCCGGTGAAGGGGCGGCAGGATCACCCCCGTCGAGCCGGTGAGTGGGCTTGTCGGAGCCTCGATATACCGTCGGCACGACCGATTTGCCCCCCAGCCGTGCAGCGATCACGAGGACGCCCATGAAGCCCTGGCCCGGAACGCCGTACCCCCTGGGTGCGACGTACGACGGGACCGGGACCAACTTCGCCCTGTTCTCCGAGGTCGCCGACCGGGTCGAGCTGTGCCTGTTCGACGGGCAGGGCCAGGAGACCCGTTACGACCTGCCCGAACGCGACGCCTATGTCTGGCACGGCGTCCTGCCCGGCATCGGCCCGGGCCAACGCTACGGCTTCCGGGTGTACGGCCCGTACGACCCCGGCAGGGGGGACCGCTGCAATCCCCACAAGCTCCTGCTCGACCCGTACGCGAAGGCGGTCGACGGCGAGATCGACTGGGACGAGTCGCTCTTCGGCTACCGCTTCGGCAAGGAGTCCGAGCGCAACGACCTCGACTCCGCACCGCACATGATGAAGTCGGTGGTCATCAACCCTTTCTTCGCCTGGGACAACGATCGGCCGCCGCACACGCCCTACAACGAGAGCGTCATCTACGAGGCCCACGTCCGCGGCCTCACCATGACCCACCCGGACATCCCCGAGGACATGCGGGGCACCTACGCCGGACTGTCGCACCCCGTCGTGATCGACCACCTGCAGAAGCTCGGCGTGACCGCGATCGAGCTGATGCCGGTGCACCAGTTCATCAACGATCACCGCCTGGTGCAGCGCGGCCTGTCCAACTACTGGGGCTACAACACCATCGGCTTCCTGGCGCCGCACAACCGCTACGCGATGCGCCGCAGCGCGGGAGAGCAGGTGCCGGAGTTCAAGGGCATGGTGCGCACCATGCACCGGGCCGGCATCGAGGTCATCCTCGACGTCGTCTACAACCACACCGCAGAGGGCAACCACCTCGGGCCGACGCTGTCCATGCGCGGCATCGACAACGCGGCCTATTACCGGCTCGTCGACGACGACAGGCAGTACTACAAGGACTACACGGGCACCGGCAACTCCCTCAACGTTCGCCACCCGCACTCGTTGCAGTTGATCATGGACTCCTTGCGCTACTGGGTTCTCGACATGCACGTCGACGGGTTCCGCTTCGACCTCGCCTCGGCCCTGGCGCGCGAGCTGCACGACGTCGACCGGCTGGCCGCGTTCTTCGACCTCGTCCAGCAGGACCCCGTGGTGTCCCAGGTCAAGCTGATCGCGGAGCCGTGGGACGTCGGCGACGGGGGCTACCAGGTCGGCAACTTCCCGCCGCTGTGGACCGAGTGGAACGGCAAGTACC
>JBDUBV010000232.1:0-3209 GCA_040003795.1 Pseudonocardiales bacterium
GCAGGGCACCCGCCCGGCTGGCCGCAGCGTCGTCTCGGCAGAGAGCGGCAACCGCTCATCAGGGCACGCCAGCGTGTACGCCCGGGTGACTGCTGCGGTGACGATCAGCATCTCCAGCATCGACATGTGCACTCCGATGCAGGCCCGCGGCCCGCCTCCGAAGGGAAACCACGCATACCTGTGCCGCGAAGCCTCGGCTGGTGCAGTGAACCGGTCGGGGTCGAATCTGTCGGGCTCCGGCCAGAAGTCGCGGTGCCGGTGGGTCGCCCACGGGGAGAGCAGTACCAGCGCGCCGGCGGGGATGGGGTGGCCTTCGATGACGTCGTCGGCGACCGCCGAGCGGCTGAGCGCGTAGACGGTGGGGTAGAGCCGCAGCGCCTCCTTGACGACCATGCGGGTGAAGCTCAGCGCATCGACCCCCGCGGCGCCGGCCAGAACGCCGTCGAGCACGGCGTCAGCTTCTTCCCGTACCTGTTGTTGCGTTTCCGGATGCTGGGCCAGCAGGTGCAGGGTGAAGACGAGGGCGGTAGCGGTCGTCTCTTGCCCGGCGGTCAGGAAGACCAGGGCCTGGTCGCGCATCGCGGCGGGGTCCAGCGCCTGGCCGGTCTGCTCGTGTCGCACCCCGTGCAGCAGATCGAGGAGGGTGTCACGCCCGTCGGCCGTCGGTCCGCGGGCGATGAGGCGGTCCACGAGATGGAAGGCCGCTGACTGGGCGGCTCTGGTCCTGCGGCCCGTACGGGTCGGGAGCCGCGCCGGCAGGGGAATGGGCGCGGTGCCTCGCCGCAGGATCCACGCGCTTGCCAGCGGAAGGAATCGGCCGATGACTGGGAGTGCCTCATCGACAGCTTCGCCGAACATCGTCCGGCACAGGATCGTCAGTGCGCACCGGGTCATCTCCGCGTGCAGCTCAACCGGCCGCCCCACCGCGGCATCCGGGCGCCAGCGCTCGATCAGCGCGTCGGCCTCCTCGCGGATCACCGTGGCGTAGGTCTGAGCCTGCTTCTGGGTGAACAGCGGTTGGAGGGTGCGCCGCTGCCACAGCCACTCGTCGCCGTTGCTGGTGAGCAGGCCGCCCCCGATCATCGCCTGCAGCTCACTGATGAGCCGGCCCGAACGCTCGTAAGGAGCCTGGGCGCTGAGCACGTGGCGTACGCCTTCGGGATGGAACACGCCGTAGGCGTCCATGCCCAGGACCGGGGGGCCCAGCCGCCAGCGGACGACGTCGCCGTACTCCTGCATCGCGCGCATGTAGACGGCAAGGGCGTCGCGGCGGAAATCGAGGGCAGATCCCAGCAGCGGGGTGCCCACGGGACGGGGGATCGCATCGGATCGTGGCTGGCTACGGCGACGGGTAGGCATCGAGGTGACCCTTCCGCGGCGAGACTATCCCAGCGCGCGCCAGTCGAGGAGAGCTTCGAGCAACCGGTCCGGGCACTCCAGCGGTGTGAAGTGCCCGCAGTCAACCAGAGGCGTCACCGCGGCCCCGGGTAGCAGGGCGCGCAACCGCTCGCCGCACGCCGCCCAGGTCTGAAAGATGTCGGCCATCCCCCACACCAGTTGGGTGGGCACCCGCACCGAGGGCAGTCCTGTCGGCAGGCCGGCGGTGTCACCCGGGGTGAGCGCCGCGAGGTGACGTTGGAACTCCACCCGGCCGCGTGGGTCGGAGAACTTGCCGTCCCAGATGATCCGGTCGGCATCTACAGCACTGAGCCGGTCCGGGTCGACGAAGGCGCGCCTGATCTCGCGCCGCAGATAGAAGTTGGGGACGGTACGCAGGGCGGCAGCCGGGCGGTACATGCCGGCCCTGGCCGCCAGCGTGCCGAAGCGGGCCCGCGGTGCCGGCCACGCACCGTGCGCGATGGAGTTGGTCAGCGTGAGACGGCCGACCACGTCGGCATGTTCGACGGCGAGCAAGGCCGCAACTGCCCCGCCCACGTCGTGGCCGATCACCCAGCCGGGCTGGTTGTCCGTCTCGCGCAGCCAGCCGGCCAGCAACCGGGCCGTACCGGAGAGGGAGTAGTCGGCGTCGGCATTCAGGGTGGTCTCCCCATAGCCCGGCAGGTCCGGCGCCACGGCGTGCAGCCCCGCCGCGGCCAGCCCCGCGAGCACCTCGCGCCACAGCTCCGCACCGGTGGGGATCCCGTGCAGCAGCAGCACCAGATCACCCTCCCCAGCGGTGAGGGACGACAGCCGCCCGCCCGGCACCTCGACGCCCGAGCGCGACACAGCGGTCACACTGCGAAGGTAGTGGCTTGCCGTCGTTCACCGCAGCTGCGAGTATCCCGTCGCGGGGATCTTTGCCGCTGAGGTGGCGAGGGGTATGAAGGACGACGCAGTACGACCCGAAGTCCGGTGGGTCCTGGGGCTCATCGCCCCGCTGCTGCTCGTCGGCGGCGCGATCCTGTACTTCCTGCCCACGCGCACCGAGCATCTGTGGGCGTGGACGATCCGGCCCTCGATGACATCGATGGTCATGGGCGGCGGCTATCTCGGCGGATTCGTCTTCCTGCTGCGTGCGGCCCGGGCCACCAAGTGGCACACCATCGGCATCGGCCTGCTCGGGGCCGACGCCCTGGCCAGCATGCTGCTCATCGCCACAGTGACCCACTGGGACCGCTTCCACCACCACAACCCGGTCTTCTGGGTGTGGACCGCCGTCTACATCGTGACTCCGGTGGCGCTACCGCTGCTGTGGTTGCTCAACCGGCCACGCGACCCGCACTCCCTCCAACAAGGGGACCTACGGGTGCCGCAGGCCGTCCGGCTGGTCATCGGTGGCCTGGGCACGGTGCAACTGCTGGTCGCCCTGAGCATCTTCGTACGGCCGTCGTTCTGGCTCGACATCTGGCCCTGGGTCATCACCCCGCTGACGGCCCGCGCCCTGGCGAGCTTCTTCGCGTTCGTTGCAGTGACGGGGTTCGCGTTCCTCTTCGAGCATCGGTGGAGCGCGCTGCGCATCCACATCGAAAGCGCGTCGCTGGGACTCGCACTCGTCTTGATGGCCGCCCTGCTCTACCACGACGACTTCACCAACCCCTCGTTCCCGGTGTGGGCGTTCGTCTCAGTGCTGGCGGCGGTGTTGGCCGGGTTGCTGTGGTTGCAAGTGGCAATGCGGCGTGCGCGGCCGTCCGGTCATCCGGTCGCGTCGCCCACCCAGGCCTCGCTACCCTGAGTCGGCGCACCGGACCGTTAGCGGGTGTACCAGACCA
>JBDUBV010000091.1:0-10812 GCA_040003795.1 Pseudonocardiales bacterium
CCAAGATGATCGCGTTCGATGAGGAGGCGCGCCGCGGCCTCGAGCGAGGGATGAACGTCCTCGCCGATGCCGTCAAGGTGACCCTCGGGCCCAAGGGCCGCAATGTCGTGCTGGAGAAGAAGTGGGGTGCGCCCACCATCACCAACGACGGTGTGAGCATCGCCAAGGAGATCGACCTCGAGGACCCGTGGGAGAAGATCGGGGCCGAGCTGGTCAAGGAGGTCGCCAAGAAGACCGACGACGTCGCCGGTGATGGCACCACGACTGCCACGGTGCTGGCACAGGCGCTGGTCAAAGAGGGCCTGCGCAACGTCGCGGCCGGTGCCAACCCGATGTCGCTCAAGCGTGGCATCGAGGCAGCCGTCGACCGCGTCGTCGAGCAGCTCGCCGCGGCCGCCAAGGACGTCGAGACCAAGGAGCAGATCGCATCGACCGCGTCGATCTCCGCCGCGGACCCCAGCGTCGGCGAGATCATCGCCGAGGCGATGGACAAGGTCGGCAAGGAAGGCGTCATCACCGTCGAGGAGAGCAACACCTTCGGCCTCGAGCTCGAGCTCACCGAGGGCATGCGCTTCGACAAGGGCTACATCTCGCCGTACTTCGTGACCGACACCGAGCGGATGGAGGCCGTCCTCGACGACCCCTACGTCCTCATCGCAAACTCGAAGATCGCCTCGGTCAAAGATCTGCTCCCGCTGCTGGAGAAGGTCATGCAGGGCGGCAAGCCACTCATGATTATCGCCGAGGACGTCGAGGGCGAGGCTCTGGCCACCCTGGTCGTCAACAAGATCCGCGGCACCTTCAAGTCCGTCGCGGTCAAGGCGCCCGGGTTCGGTGATCGGCGCAAGGCGATGCTCAACGACATCGCCATCCTGACCGGCGGCCAGGTCATCAGCGAGGAGGTCGGGCTCAAGCTGGACTCGGCCACCGTCGACCTGCTCGGCTCCGCTCGCAAGGTCGTCGTGACCAAGGACGAGACGACCGTCGTCGAGGGTGGTGGCGACTCCGACCAGATCGCCGGACGGGTCAACCAGATCCGTAACGAGATCGAGAAGTCCGACTCGGACTACGACAAGGAGAAGCTGCAGGAGCGCCTTGCCAAGCTGGCCGGCGGTGTTGCCGTCGTCAAGGTCGGCGCCGCCACCGAGGTGGAGCTCAAGGAGCGCAAGCACCGCATCGAGGATGCCGTGCGCAACGCCAAGGCGGCCGTCGAGGAGGGCATCGTCGCCGGTGGTGGCGTGGCTCTGCTGCAGGCCGGCGCCAAGGCCTTCGACAAGCTCGACCTCGAAGGTGACGAGGCCACCGGGGCCAACATCGTCCGGGTCGCGCTCGAGGCTCCGCTCAAGCAGATCGCCATCAACGCCGGCCTCGAAGGCGGAGTCGTTGCCGAGAAGGTCCGCGGCCTCGACACCGGCTGGGGCCTCGACGCCGACAGCGGCGAGTACGTCGACATGATCAAGGTCGGCATCATCGACCCGGCCAAGGTGACCCGCTCGGCGCTGCAGAACGCCGCGTCGATCGCGGCGCTGTTCCTCACCACCGAGGCGGTCATCGCCGACAAGCCGGAGAAGGCGGCGGCCGGCGCCGGTGCCGGTGCCGGTGGCGGTGGCATGGGGGACATGGACTTCTAGTCCACCTCGCACGTCGATGAAGGGGCGGTCCCGCTACGGCGGGGCCGCCCCTTCGGTATGAGCGCTTTCCGGTGGACTCGACAGGAAAGCCGAAGAGGGACAGCCTTTACGACATGACGCAGGATCTGGTCATCGGTAACTTGACGCTCGTGCATGACACCGATCCTGCGCAATGGATCGTCGAGCGGGTGCGCAACTTCGAGCACGACGTCGGATCCGTGCTCCCCGAAGGCTTCGAGGCCTATGCCCGGGTTTTCCATCCGGCCGGTCGGGTGGTCCCTGATCCGACGGTGGGTGACCGCGAGGAGCTGGTCCCCTGGCACGAGGTCGCCGAGGCCAACAGCCGGGTCACCCACCCGGGGATGGAGTGGACCGGGATCACCGGCTCGTGGAGGTACTTCCACGGTGACTCCCAGCCCGGTCTGTGGGACATCGAGCCCCACGTCGGCTCCCTGCCCGTCACCCATGCGGCCCGGCTGGCCGGCGAGCTGGCATCACACACCGTGACGCCGGAGCAGTGCTGGTTCGCCGTCTGGGAGGGCTACGGCGCCCTGCTGGTCGACCGCAAGGCGAAGTTGGCCAAGATCAAGGTGCCCAAGATCAAGCTGCCCCAGCGCGACATGTTCCTGCTCTCGGGTCCGCTGAGTGCGGTGACGACGTCGCTGGAGCCCTCAGCGTTGGGCCAGCTGGCCAACCTGTGGTGGCCACAAGACCGCGCATGGTGCGTGGCCAGCGAGATCGACCTCATGACCACGTACGTCGGAGGCACGGTCCGTTGCATCGAGGACCTGCTCGGCGACGACGTGCTCGAGGTCATGCCGGTCTCCATCGACCAGCGGGTCAGTTGGGACTCCGACGAGGTCAACCCGCCGCCTACGCGCTGATCCGACGGTGGCGGTCCAGTCGAGTGAGCATCGAGCGGAGCGAGATGACTGTCCTGGTCGACCCGGCCGTGTGGCCATGGCGCGGCCGGCTCTGGGCGCACCTGGTGAGTGACAGTTCCCACCAGGAGTTGCACGATTTCGCCGGACAGCTCGGGATGCCGCGCCACGCCTTCCAGGGCGACCACTACGACGTGCCGGCGGGGCTGCGCGAGCAGGCGATCGCGCTGGGCGCCCAGCCGGTGCCGGCCCGCGAGTTGCTGGACCGGCTCACCGGGGCGGGGTTGCGCCGGCCGAAGGGGCGCCCAGCGCCAATAGCTCCCGAGTAAGGTTGGCCCTGGCCGCCTGCTCCCAAGCTTGTGCCGGCTGTGTACGGAACACCTGCGGCTGGTCCAGCAGCCCGCGCAGGACCGCCGAGCGCCCGGCTCGCCAGTCGTCGTCCGCGACGTGGGCGTACTCCTGCCGTACGGTCGTGACGTAGCCGTCGTAGAGCGGCCCCGCCGCGGCCAGGATCGCCAGGTCGGCATCGCAAAGCACCTCGGCGTCGCGGTCCCCAACAGGGGCGGCTTGGCCGGCCGTCACCATGATCAGCTCGGCTACCCGGCCCACGTCCGCCGGCTCCAGCCCGGCTGTAGCCAGCTCGGCCCGGGCCAGCTCGGCGCTGGCCGCCTCGTTGTCGCAGCGCCGCGGGTCGTAGACCGCGTCGTGGTACCACGCGGCGAGGCGGACCAGGTCGGACCGGTCGGCCCACGCGGCCAGCGCATCGACGGTGGCCAGAACAGCCGACAGGTGGGCGACCGTGTGGTAGTGCCGGTGCGGCTCGGCGTACCTCGCCAGCAGCCGCGCCGCCCACTCCTTCGGCAGGTCCACGGTCGAAGTATGCCCACCGGGGCCATCATGGGGACATCACGCAGCGACGAGCGGCCCGAGCAGCGGTGAGCGCCCCGCGCCCGGGCGCGGCCAACCGGCTCGGCCCCGGGCAGCGGGCCCGCGACCTGCAGCGGCTGCGCACCGAGCGCTTTGATCTCATCGTCATCGGCGGCGGGGTGACCGGCGCCGGCACCGCACTCGACGCCGCCTCTCGCGGCCTGTCCGTGGCGCTCGTGGAGGCCCGCGACTGGGCAGCGGGCACGTCGAGCCGGTCCAGCAAGCTGATCCATGGCGGCCTGCGCTACCTCGAGCAGTTGGACTTCCCGTTGGTACGGGAGGCGCTGAAGGAGCGCGGGCTGCTGCTGACGACCATCGCGCCGCACCTGGTCCGACCGGTCCCGTTCCTGCTGCCGCTGCGGCACTGGTGGCAGCGGCCCTACTACGGCGTCGGCATCGCGTTGTACGACCTGCTGGCCAGCGCACCGGGCATCTCCCGCGGGGTGCCCGTGCACCGGCACCTGTTCGCAGCGGACGCCCTGCGGCTGATGCCCGGCCTGCGGCAAGACGCCCAGTCCGGGGCGATTCAGTATTACGACGCCCACGTCGACGACGCCAGGCACACGCTGTTCGTCGCGCGGACCGCGGCCACCTTCGGTGCGGCTCTGGTCACCAGCGCCCGCGCGACGTCGCTGCTGCGCGACGGCGAGCAGGTGTGCGGCGTGCACGTACGCGATCTCGAGACGGGGGAGGAGATAGCCGTCCGCGGCGCTGCCGTTGTGGCCGCGACAGGCGTGTGGAGCAACGACGTCGGCGCGATGGTGGGTGCCCGCTCGGGTCTGCGGGTGCGCGCGTCAAAAGGCGTGCACCTCGTCGTGCCGCGCGACCGGATCGACGGCGAGTCGGGACTCATCCTTCGAACGGGGACCTCCGTGCTGTTCGTGATCCCGTGGTACGAGCACTGGATCATCGGGACCACCGACACCGACTGGAACCTCGACCGCGCCCACCCCGCGGCCAGCTCCCGCGACATCGACTACCTGCTGGGTGAGGTCAACCGGGTGCTCGCCCGGCCGCTGTCCCCCGATGACATCGAGGGCGTCTACGCCGGGTTGCGGCCGCTGCTGGCCGGCGAGGACGAGGCGTCCTCGCTGCTCTCGCGTGAACATGCCGTGGTGCAACCCCTGCCCGGGCTGATCCTGGTCGCCGGGGGAAAGTACACGACCTACCGGGTCATGGCCCGCGACGCCGTCGACGCCGCCGTCCCCGCTGCGCCGCCCTGCCGCACGCACACGATCCCGCTGGTCGGTGCGCAGGGATATCCGGCGGCCCTGGCCGGTCGCGACTGGACAGCCGCGCTCGGCGGCCTGACCCCGATGCAGGTCGAGCACCTGCTGGTGCGGTACGGCGCCCTGGTCAGCGAGCTGGTCTCTCTCGTCGTCCGCCGGCCTGAGCTCGCCCGGCCCTTGCCCGGTGGGCCGGAGACGCTGCAGGCCGAGGTGGTCTATGCCGCCTCGGCGGAGGGCGCGCTGCACCTGGTCGACGTGCTCACCCGGCGTACCCGCATCTCCATCGAGACTTGGGACCGCGGGCTGTCCGCAGCCGAGCCGGCCGCGGCCTTGATGGCGGAGGTGCTGGGCTGGGACATGACCACCACCGCCAACGAGGTCGCGCACTACCGGGCCCGGATCGCCGCCGAGCGGGAGTCGCAGCGCCAGCCCGACGACCGGACTGCAGACGCGGCCCGGATGGGCGCACCCGACGTCCGCACCGGCGGCGTGTGACGGACCGAGCCGAGGGAGCAGCGGTGAGCAGGATCGTCGTGTTGATGTCGGGCCGACCGCGCCGCGTCGTTCATGCAGCGATCGACCTGTGCGCTACGACGGGTCACACGACTTTGCCCGGGTTGAGGATGCCCGCCGGGTCGAACGCGAAGCGGACCGCCCTGGAGATGCGCACGCCCACCGGACCGAGCTCGGTGGCCAGCCAGTCTCGCTTGAGCAGGCCCACGCCGTGCTCGCCGGTGACGGTGCCGCCGAGATCGAGGCCGAGCTGCATGATCTGGGTGAAGGCCCGCCGGCCGCGTTCCAGCGCCTCGGCATCGCCGTGGGGCACCACGATGTTGGGGTGCATGTTGCCGTCACCGGCATGGCCGATGACGCCCACCGTCACCTCGCACTCGGCGCCGATCCGCTCCACGCCGTCGAGCAGGTCGGCCAGGCGCGAGCGGGGGACCGCTACGTCGTCGACGATGACTGCACCGAGGCGCTCGATGGCCTGGTAGGCGACCCGCCGGGCCTCCAGCAGCATCGCCGACTCACCGGCGTCGGTGGCCCGGACCACCTCGGTGGCCCCGGCCTCGGCACAGATCGCCGCGAGCGCCGCGAGGTCGTCGGACGCCTGCGGGCCGGTGTCGCACTGCGCCAGCAGCAGGGCGGCGGCCTCGGTGTCCAGGCCCATCGGCTTGTACTCCTCAATCGCGCGCAGGTGCACGCGGTCGATGATCTCGAGCAGGGCCGGCACTGCTCCGGACGCGATGATGGCGGTCACTGCCGCTCCGGCTGCGGCGGTCGAGGGGAAGACAGCGGCCAGGGTGAGCGGGACGGTGCCCGCTGGGCGCAGGGCCAGGGTGGCCTGGGTGATCACGCCGAGGGTGCCCTCGCTGCCGACGATCAGCCGGGTGAGGTCGTAGCCCGCGACGCCCTTGACGGTGCGTCTGCCCGTGCGGAGGACCTCTCCGGAGGCGAGCACCACCTCCAGGCCCAGGACGTACTGCGACGTCACGCCGTATTTCACGCAGCACAGGCCGCCGGCGTCGGTCGCGATGTTGCCGCCGATCGTGGAGAACTCCCAGCTCGCCGGGTCGGGCGGATAGAACAGCCCCTCGTCGGCCGCTGCCCGCGAGAGGGCGGCGTTGGTGACGCCCGGCTCGACCACGGCGAGCCGGTCGGCCGGGTTGACCTCGACGATGCGGTCCATCCGCACCGTCGACAGCACGATGCAGCCGTCGATCGCGTTGGCGCCGCCGGCCAGGCCCGACCGGGCGCCCTGCGTCACGACGGCGACTCCGGCCGACGAGGCGACCCGCAGCACGTGCTGCACCTGAGCGGTGTCCCGGGGCAGCACGGCGACGGCCGGGTTCCCGGCCGCCACAAATGCCGCTTCGTCGTGCCGGTAGGACGCGAGCAGGTCGGGGTCAGTGATCACCGCACCCTCGGGCAGCCCGCCGTGCAGGTCGTCGACCAGCCTCATGGTCTGCAGGCTACGTGGGCCTGCCCGCCGGCTCCTCCTAGTAGACGCTGACGCCGTACGCGCTCAGTGCCTCGGTGACCGGCTGGAAGTAGGTAGTGCCGCCGGTCGAGCAGTTGCCGCTGCCCCCTGAGGTCAGGCCCAGTGCGGTGGTGCCGGCGAACAGTGAGCCGCCACTGTCGCCGCCCTCCGCGCAGACGTTGGTCTTGATCAGGCCGTAGACCGTGCCCTGGGAGTAGTTCACAGTTGCGTTAAGCGCCTGCACGGAGCCGCTGTGCACGCCCGTCGTGCCGCCGCTGCGCTTGACCGACTCACCGACGTAGGCGTTGCCGGCGGTCGTGATGTCCTGGGTCGTGCCGTTATGCAAATCGACCGAGCCGGGGTGGGTGACACCGGAGTTGGTGTACCTGAAGATTGCGAAATCGTTGTTCGGGAAGCTGGTGCCGCTCCTGCTGCCCAGTACCGTGGTGTGGGCCGAGTTGGCGTACCACGTCCACGCCAGGTTGGCGCAGTGTCCGGCGGTCAGGAAGTAGTATGTGGTGCCGCTGCGCACGTTGAAGCCGAGCGAGCAGCGGTAGCTGCCGCCGTAGACCGCGTCGCCGCCGCCGATGAACGTGCCGAACGTGCCAGCCAGGTGCTCGATCCGGACGAGGTCGCCGAGCCTGGTGGCCACGGACGTCAGTCGGGTCAGCTTGGCTCCGGTGACGGTGCGGTCAGCCGTGATGACTACCTGATTGGTTGCCGGGTCGGCCGCCCAGCCCGTCCCCGGGATCCGGGCAAGCTGGTCGAGGGTGGCGCTGGCCTGCTGGAGTTGCCGGCCGCTGTGCCGCACCACTCTGGCCACGCCGCCAGCCGTCCGTACCTGCTGGGCGGCCGCGCTGTCGGTGACGGTCACCACAACGTCGCCAGTCCGGCTGTCGAGATAGGAGCCAGCCGACCGGCTCCCGAGCTGGGCTGCCAGTGCAAGCGCACTCGCGCCGCTGAGCTGCGGGACGGCGGCCGCCTGTGCCGGACCGGTCACCAGGCCGGTCGCCACCAGGGCACCAGCCGCAACATCTAGCACGAAACGTTTACGGGGAACACCGGGCAACATCCTTGGCCTCCTATAGGCAGCCCGCGCAATCTGCGAAGCCTGTTGCCAGTATCAGTTGCCCATGAAGGAGGCGGCGACGGCCGGGCGGGCGTCACTCACCTGGCCCCGAGGCACGGGTCAGGCGGGGACACTGTGGTAGTGCAACGGATCGTCGTGGCCGGAAGCGGGGGCGCAGGGAAGTCCACAGTGGCCCGTGAGATCGGCACCCGGCTGGGCCTGCCGGTCGTCCACCTGGACCAACTCTTCTGGCGTCCGGGGTGGCTGGAAACACCGCGTGACGAGTGGGCCCAGGTGGTCCGCGTCATGACCGCTCGGCAACATTGGGTGATGGACGGCAACTACAGCGGCACGGTCGACGTTCGGCTGGCCCGGGCCGATGCCGTGGTCCTCGTGGACCTGCCGCGGTTGCTGTGCCTGAGCCGCGTGCTGCGCCGCTGGTGGCGCTACCGCGGCAGCGCCCGACCCGACATGACGCCGGGCTGTCGTGAGCGCCTGACCTGGGCATTTGTCCGCTGGATCTGGATGTACCCGCACCGCTCGCGCCCCAAATTGTTGGCCGCGGTCGACCAGGCAGGTGTCCCGCTGATCCGGCTGCGTTCCCCAGGCGCGGTGGACCGATGGCTGGCGACCCTGGGAGGAAATAGAGTGGCCGGCGTGACTGACATCGACGTGCTGGAAAGCGTGCTGGCCAAGGACCGGGATTTGATCGACTCGGTCAGCCCCGATCGGCTCGGCGACCGCACGATGTGCCCCGACTATGACGTGCACGCCCTGATCGACCACATCGTCGGGTGGGCCCGGGTGTTCGCCGCGGCTGCCAACGGACAGGCGTTCGATGGTGATCCCATCGCCTACAGCGGCGCGGATCCGGTGGCCGACTTCACTGTGATCGCCGATGAAATGGTCACTGGCTGGCGTGAGGGAGGCACTAAGCGTGACGTGCTGATGACCGGCGGCGAGCAACCGGCCGAGATGGTGCTCAACATGGCGCTGATGGAGTACGTCGCCCACGGCTGCGACCTGGCCCTCGGCAGCGGCCAGCCGGTTCCCTTCACCGACGAAGAGCTGACGGTCGCCCTGCAGCGGGGGAGGGAAACCCTGCCCGAGCAGTATCGCGGCGAGGGCATGCCGTTCGGCCACATCATCGACGTGCCCGACGATGCGCCGGTGCTCGATCAGTTCCTCGGCTTCATGGGCCGCCGGCGCCCGGACGCGTGAGTCGCGGAACTCTCCCTTGAGCCCAAGCCGGCTGTAGCAAGTGGGAGTTTCCGCAGCCCAGGGTCGGGCGACTGACCCGACGCCGGTCAGCCGGCGAGGATGTCGTCGGCGTCGACGATGGTGTAGGCGTAGCCCTGCTCGGCCAGGAATCGCTGTCGATGCGCGGCGTAGTCCTGGTCGAGGGTGTCGCGGGCGACCACGGAATAGAAGTGCGCAGTCTTGCCGTCGGCCTTGGGCCGCAGCACCCGGCCGAGCCGCTGCGCCTCCTCCTGCCGGGAGCCGAAGGTCCCCGACACCTGGATCGCGACGGAGGCCTCGGGCAGGTCGATGGAGAAGTTAGCCACCTTGGACACCACCAGGGTCCGGATCTCGCCGGCCCGGAAGGCGTCATAGAGCCGCTCGCGCTCCTTGTTGGCGGTCGAGCCCTGAATGATCGGCGCGTCCAGCTCCGCGCCGAGGGTGTCGAGCTGGTCGAGGTAGGCGCCGATCACCAGTACCTGGTCGCCGGCGTGGCGTTCGAGCAACCGGCGCACGACCGGCAGCTTGGTGCGCGCAGTGGCCCCGACCCGGTAGCGGTCCTCCGGCTCGGCGGTGGCGTAGGCCATCCGTTCCGCATCGGTCAGCGTCACCCGCACCTCCGTGCAGTCGGCCGGCGCGATCCAGCCCTGCGACTCGATGTCGCGCCAAGGCGCGTCGTAGCGCTTGGGCCCGATCAGGGAGAACACGTCGCCCTCCCTGCCGTCCTCGCGGATCAGGGTGGCGGTCAGCCCGAGGCGCCGGCGCGACTGCAGGTCGGCAGTCAACCGGAAGATCGGCGCCGGCAGCAGGTGCACCTCGTCGTAGACGATCAGGCCCCAGTCACGGGCGCCGAAGAGATCCAGGTGGCGATACTCACCCTTCCGGCGGGTCGCCATGATCTGGTACGTGGCGATGGTCACCGGGCGGATCTCCTTGGCGGCGCCGCTGTACTCCCCGATCTCCTCGGCGGTGAGCGAGGTACGCGCGATCAGCTCGTTGCGCCACTGGTGGGCGGCCACCGTACTCGTCACCAGGATCAGCGTGGTGGCCTGCGCCTGTGCCATCGCTGCCGCGCCGACCAGCGTCTTGCCCGCACCGCACGGCAGCACCACCACGCCGGAGCCGCCGGCCCAGAAGCCGTCGACCGCCTGCTGCTGGTAGGGCCGCAGCATCCAGCCCTCCTGGCGCAGCGAGATGGCGTGCGCCTCGCCGTCGACGTACCCCGCGAGGTCCTCGGCCGGCCAGCCGGCCTTGAGCAGCGCCTGCTTGAGCCGGCCGCGTTCACTGGGGTGCACCAGGACGGTGTCCGGCTCGACCCGGGCGCCGAGCATCGGCGCGATCTTCTTCTGCCGCAGCACTTCTTCGAGCACGGCGAGATCGACGGCGTGCAGCACCAGGCCGTGCACCGGCGAGGTCTCCAGCCGCAGCCGGCCGTAGCGCGCCATCGTCTCCGCGACGTCGATCAGCAGGGCGTGCGGCACGGCGTACCGGCTGTAGCGCATCAGCGCGTCGATGACCTGCTCGGCGTCGTGGCCGGCGGCCCGGGCGTTCCACAGGCCGAGTGGGGTCAGCCGGTAGGTGTGCACGTGCTCCGGAGAGCGCTCCAGCTCGGCGAAGGGTGCAATGGCCTGGCGGGCCTCGCCAGAGAGCGGGTGGTCGACCTCGAGCAGAAGTGTCTTGTCGGACTGGACGATCAGCGGGCCTTCGGTCACGCGACTCCCTTCTCGCTGGATTTGGCCGACCGTTCAGTGTCCCTCGCCGCTGCCCCGACGACGAATTCAGGCACGCCGTGTCGGTGGTGTCACAGCGGAGGGGATGCCACCACGGCCGATGTCGGATTCGCCACCGATGCCAA
>JBDUBV010000006.1:0-33543 GCA_040003795.1 Pseudonocardiales bacterium
CGTAGACCTGCTTGTCGTAGTCGTCGGTCTTGGTGAACAGCTCGATCTGGGCGATGGTCTGGTTGGAGAAGGAACTGGACATCACGAAGCTGGGATGTCCAGTGGCGTTGCCGAGGTTGAGCAGCCGGCCCTCCGACAGCACGATCACTGCGTGGCCGTCGGGGAAGCGCCACTCGTCGACCTGCGGCTTGATCGTGGTCCGCACCACTCCGGGGGTGGCCGCCAGGCCGGCCATGTCGATCTCGTTGTCGAAGTGCCCGATGTTGCCGACGACTGCCTGGTGCTTCATCCGCGCCATGTCGGCGGCGTTGATGATGTTCTTGTTGCCGGTGGCGCTGACGAAGAAGTCAGCGGTGTCGACGACATCGTCGAGCGTGGTGACCTGGTAGCCGTTCATCACCGCCTGCAGCGCGTTGATCGGGTCGATCTCGGTGACGATCACCCGGGCGCCTTGCCCGCGCAGCGACTCGGCGCAGCCCTTGCCCACGTCGCCGTAACCGCAGACCACAGCGACCTTGCCACCGATCATCACGTCGGTGGCCCGGTTGATGCCGTCGATCAGGGAGTGCCGGCAGCCGTAGAGGTTGTCGAATTTGGACTTGGTGACCGAGTCGTTGACGTTGATCGCCGGGAACAGCAACTGGCCCGCGGCGGCGAACTGGTAGAGCCGGTGCACGCCGGTGGTGGTCTCCTCGGTCACACCCTTGATGCCACCCGCCATCCGAGTCCAGCGGGTCGGATCCTCGGCCAACGTACGGGTAAGCACGCTGAAAACGACTGCCAGTTCCTCGTTGTCAGCGGTCTCCGGAGCGGGCACCGCCCCGGCGGCTTCGTACTCGACGCCCTTGTGTACGAGGAGCGTGGCGTCGCCGCCGTCGTCGAGGATCATGTTGGGTCCGTCGGCCTCCGGCCAGGCCAGCGCCTGCTCGGTGCACCACCAGTATTCGGCCAGCGACTCGCCCTTCCACGCGAAGACCGGGACGCCCTTGGGGTCATCGGGCGTGCCGTCGGGACCGACCGCTACGGCAGCCGCGGCGTGGTCCTGGGTGGAGAAGATGTTGCAGCTGCACCAGCGGACCTGGGCGCCGAGGTGGGTCAGGGTTTCGATCAGCACGGCGGTCTGCACCGTCATGTGCAGCGAGCCGGTGATCCGGGCGCCGCGCAGCGGCCGGGACCCGCCGAACTCCTCGCGCAGGGCCATCAGACCGGGCATCTCGTGCTCGGCCAGGTCGATCTCCTTGCGGCCGAAGGCGGCGAGTTGGACATCGGCGACCCTGAAGTTGGCGGGCTGGTAGTCGGCGTGCTTGATCGGGGCGCTCATGCGGTCTCCTTGAAGGCGTACGGGTCCAACAGAGTGGGATTGAGCAGTCTCTGGTGCTTGTCCTGCTCCCAGCGCAGCCAGTCGGCGGCGGGGACATGTTCGGGTCGACGGGGTGCGGCAGCGAACCAGTGGTCGACAGCCGCGCGCAGGTCGGCGTCGCGGTGCAGCCGCTGGGCAAAGCCCACGTCGGTCAGGCCGATGTCGAACTCCGCGAGCAGCGCCCTGAGGGTGCGCAGGCGCTGCAGCTCGGCCGGGCCGTAGAGCCGATAGCCGGCCGGCGAACGCAGCGGCTCGATGAGGCCAGCATCCTCAACGTATCGCAACATCCGCGCCGACCACCCGGTGGTCTGCGCGGCCTGCTGAATCGTCAGTGCGCCGGCCGTCACCCCAAGACCTTATCACGATGGTGTCAAGGTTGTCTCTGTCATACCTCTCGGTCGATGTCGGGCTCCAGGTAGATGATCCGGGCAACCGGCTCGGCTGCCCGGATCCGCTTCTCCGCCGCGTCGATGCCCTGCGCGATGTCGGCGGCCGAAGCGCCGGCCGGCACCGCGACCTTGGCTCCGACCAGCAGTTCGTCGGGGCCCAGGTGCATGGTGCGGAGATGGATCACCCGGTCGATGCCCGGGCCGGGCAGGGCTGCGGAGATCCGGCGCACCGCTTCTGGGTTGGCCCCCTCCCCGAGCAGCAGGCTCTTGGTCTCTACGGCTAGGACCACGGCCACCGCCCCGAGCAGCAACCCGATCGCCAGCGTCCCGATGCCGTCCCAGATCCCGTCGCCGGTGAGCACCGCCGCTGTCACCCCGAGCAGCGCGAAGACCAGACCGGTCAGCGCGGCAGCGTCCTCCAGGAGCACCACGGCAAGCTCAGGTGCCTTGGCACGCCGGACGTAGCTAACCCACGACGCGCCGTCGCGGGTCTTGTTGGCGCTGCGGACGGCGGTACGCAAGGACAGCGACTCCATCACGATCGCGGCGATCAGCACCCCGAAGGCCCACTGCGGAGCGTCGACCGGATGTGGCTCAGCGATCTTGTGCCACGCCTCGTAGAGCGCGAACAGCGACCCGAGGCTGAACAACACCAGGGCGACCATAAAAGCGTAGAAGTAGCGCTCGCGGCCGTAGCCGAAGGGGTGCTCCGGGGTGCGTTCGCGCCGCGAGCGCCGGCCGCCGAGCAGCAGCAGCCCTTGGTTGCCGGAGTCGGCGACCGAGTGGACCGCCTCGGCAAGTATCGAGGAGGACCCGGTGAAGGCGAAGGCCACGAACTTGCTCACCGCGATGCCAAGGTTGGCGGCCAGGGCGGCCAGCACCGCGGTCGTGCTGTCCCCCTCGGCGCTCACTGCAGGATCCGGTCCTTCAGCTCTACGATCGGCGTGATCGGGGTGGGGTCGATCCCGGTCAGCAGGGCGAGGTAAACAGTGGCGAAATCGGGCATCCCGATGAGGGCGACCAGCCGTTCCAGTGGCGAGTCGCCCTCGGCCAGCAACTCGCTCACCTCGATGCCCCGGCTCTCGGCCAGCTCGCGGGAGACCTCCCTGCGCCGAGCCACCTGAGGATGCTCGACGGAGTCCCGCAGGAGGACCAGGCGCAGGCGGGCGTTGTCGCCGTCGTCGCCCCGATCGCGGAAGAAGTCGGCCGGGGCGGAGTCACCGGCAGCGAGGGAGACGAACGGCCCGTCGAAGACCACTACCTGGTTGTGGTTGGCCTCCGGCAGGATGCCGGCTATGCCGGGGGCCTTGGCGTTCTCGGCCAGCTGGCAGGTCAGCCGGTAGGCCGCGACGCCGGCCAGCGGTGAGGATCCCCAGATCATCGGCAGGGTGCCGGCCAACTCCAGCGCCAGCTGTTTTGCCGGGTTGGCGAACGACTCGTTCGTCGGCCGGCACTGCTCAGCGATCGCGTCGAGCCGGTCGGCGGCGGCGTCCAACATCGGCCCGGTGACGTTGAGGATGTCCAGAGCGTCGGCCACCAGCAGCAGCGGCACCGAGAGAGCCCACAGGCTGGCCCGCGGCATGCGGCCAGTGGGGACCGGCACATGGATCCCCCCCGACCGCCCGACCACGTCGGCCAACGGGGACTCGGCCGCGCCGACACCGACGACGGCACAGCCGCGATGGACCGCCTGCTCGACAGCGCTCAGTGTCTCCTCGGTGGAGCCCGAGCAGGACACGCCGATGACCACGTCGGCGGCACCGACCCACATCGGCAGGTCATAGCCTCGGTGGACGAAGACGGGCACCGGGCAGGCGGGACCCGCGACTGCGGCCAGCACGTCGCCACTGATGCCGGACCCGCCGATGCCTGCCACCACCACCGCCCGGGGTCGGCCTTCGGCCGCGAGTTGCTGCACCCCTGCCTCGGACGACGCCGCGGCGGCCTCCCGGATCTGGGCCCCCGAGCCGGCCACGACGCGCAGCATCCCCGACGGGTCGTCCCGGCCGAGCGCATCGACGTCATCCAGCCCGGGGGGGTGGCGCGGCGAGCTCACGCCTGGACGCCAGGTCGCCGTGCCTCGTCGATGAGCAGGACCGGGATGTCGTCACGGACCGGATAGGCCAGCCCGCAGCCCTCGCCGGTGCACACCAACTCCGCGGCCGCCTCGTCGACGGCAAGCGCGGCGTGACACCGCGGGCAGGCGAGGATCTCCAACAGTGCGGGGTCCAGATTCACACGGTCTCCTTCAGATGGGTCCGTGGGCCGATCATGGCGAGCACCTCGTCGCGCAGGGCGGCCAGCCGGACGGGGTCGGGGGCTTCGACGTTGAGCCGCAGGAGTGGCTCGGTGTTGGAGGGCCGCAGGTTGAACCAACCAGCCTCTGGCAGTTGCACGGTCAACCCGTCGGTATGGTCTATCTCGGCAGCGCGCCCGGCGAAGGCGGCTTCGACGGCGCGCAGGTGGGCCGCCTGATCGTCGACCACCAGGTTGATCTCGCCGGAGGCCTCATACCGGCGGTACTCGGCGGACAGCTCCGACAGCGGCCGGTCCTGAGTGCCGAGCGAGGCGAGGACGTGCAGGGCCGCGAGCATGCCGGTGTCGGCCCGCCAGAAGTCCCGGAAGTAGTAGTGCGCGGAGTGCTCGCCGCCGAAGACCGCGTCCGTGCGGGCCATCTCGGCCTTGATGAAGGAGTGACCCACCCGGGTCCGCACCGGATGACCGCCGCGTTCTGTGACGATCTCCGGCACGGCGTGCGAGGTGATCAGGTTGTAGATGATCGTGGCGCCCGGCTCGCGCAACAGCTCACGGGCCGCTACGAGCGCGGTCACCGCCGACGGTGACACGGCGACACCGCGCTCGTCGACCACGAAGCACCGGTCCGCATCGCCGTCGAAGGCCAGCCCGACATCGGCCCTGTGCTCGACGACGGCCGCCTGCAGGTCGCGCAGATTAGCGGGCACCAGCGGGTTGGCCTCGTGATGGGGGAACGTCCCGTCGAGCTCGAAGTACAAGGGCACGAGGTCGATGGGCAGCCCCTCGAACACGCTCGGCACGGTGTGCCCGGCCATCCCGTTGCCCGCGTCCACCACGACCGTGAGCCGCCGGCTGCCCGACAGATCGACCAGGCCCCGCAGGTAGTCGGCGTAGCCGGCGAGGACGTCGCGCCGGGTGATCGTGCCGGGCGCTGCTGCACCCGACGGGTGGTGCGCCTCGGCAAAAGCCTTGATTTCGCGCAACCCGGTGTCCTGCCCGACCGGGGCCGCCCCTGCCCGGCACAGCTTGATGCCGTTGTACTTCGCTGGATTGTGGCTGGCGGTGAACATCGCGCCGGGCAGGCCGAGTGAGCCGGAGGCGAAGTACAGCATGTCGGTCGACCCGAGCCCGGTCTCGATGACATCGGCGCCCATCTGCGCAGCGCCCTCAGCGAAGGCTCGGGCCAGCGGCGCAGACGACTCGCGCATGTCGTGGGCGGTGACGACAGCGCCGGCGTCGAGGATCCGCACGAAAGCGCCCCCGATGGCGTGGGAGACCTCTTCGTCGAGCTCCCCCGGCACCTCGCCCCTGATGTCGTAGGCCTTGACGATGCCTGCCAGATCACGCATCGGCCGAGCCTACCGGGACGGTCCCTAACCTGCGCTCACCGCTGCTTGCGGCTCCGGTCGAGGACCGAGCTCAGCGGGAGCGCCTTGCCGCCTCGGCTCCACTGCTTGGCCTCACAGTGGTGGCACGAGGCGAACTGCACTGGTGTGCCGTCAGCCAGCGTGATGGACAGGACGGTGATCCGGTTTCCGCCGCAGCGCCGACAAGTGGCCGTGCGGTACGAGGGGATCTTGACGAGGGAAGTGACTTGCAACATGGGGAACTCCGGTGCGTTTTCGTTCGCGGACCGCACCTCTTCGAACGGATACCTCTTCCTCGGCAGTGTCCGGCATTTACTTGACACGGGCGTGTCCGGGCTAAACCCCGCATAACCCTCAACGCGGGCTGGGCAACCCCCTCAGGTGGCCTCGCCGCCCGACTCCCTCTAGCGACGGGTCCGCTCGGTCGGCGCCGGATCCGGGTCGCCCGGCCTCGCGCACTGCGTCGGCCAAGGCCTCAAGGTCACCGACGGACGGCCCGGCTATGACGAAGTCCCCCTCGTGCCGGACGAGCTCCCAGCCACGTGGAGCGGTTGTCCCGCGCGCGTGGGCCTCGCACAGGTCGTAGGAGTGCGGCTCGGCGTAGGTGGCAAGGGGGCCGACCACGGCCGTCGAGTCGGAATAGACGTAGGTCAGCGTCGCCACGGCGGCGTTGGGACAGCCGATGCGCGAACAGCGGCGGTGGGACCTCACCGAGCAGACGCTAGTAGCCGTGAGGGCGCAGGCCAACGACCCGGCCGGTCTGTTCGGTCGTGTCGCGCCGGGTCGGCCCGGCATAGCTGGCATCGGTAGGCTCGCGTCCGTGTCGACCTCCTCCGCTGGCCAGCAGCGGCGGCGCCGCGGCCTGCGCCACCGCGACCGTCGCGGGCGCGGCATGCGCGGGCGATTGGTGCCCCCGACCAGCCCGCTGTCGCGCAGCCGGGCGCAGCAGTTCGACGACCTCGTGCTCGATGCGGTCGACGATCTCGAGCGGCGGTGGCCGGCCGAGCTCAAAGAGGTCGAGTTCGCCGTCGAGGACGTGCCGCCGGAGTTGCCGGATTTCGACAGTGACGTGGTCGAGGACGGCTCAGTCCCACTGGCACGGCTCCTGCAGGTGCCGGGGCGTGCGACGGACGCCCCCCCGCGCATCGTGCTGTACCGGCGGCCGCTGGAGGCCCGGGCGCTGGATCGAGACGATCTGGGCGACCTGGTGCACGACGTCGTGGTCGAACAGGTCGCCCACCTGCTCGGGAAGGACCCCGACGATGTCGATCCCCCACCTGGTTGACCGGTCCGCTCAGAACAGGGCAGCTCAGGTGCACTTGGCCTTGGGGTTGACGCCGCTGACGAAGTTCAGCGCGCCGTACAGCGTGGTCTTGACGACGCTCGCGCTCGCCGAGCAGGTCTTGCTGGCACTGCGGACGTAGCCGCGGTTGTAGGCGAAGGTGAAGCCGATCGCGAGCCAGATGAGGATCAGGACCACAAGTGTTGGGACTCCGCGACGCATTCTCGGCCTCGTCTCTTGGTAGGTGGCCACTCAGCCTCGCCTGGTCTGCCCGCCCGGACAAGGGGTCAACCGGGAATCCTCCGAGCAGCACGAACCGAAGCAGGCCTGCAGCTTCACGTGCCTGCGCCAGGCTCCGCCCTTGAACCGGGCGATCTGGTGGGTGGCCGGCCGCCCGGCCGCCGCTTCGTGCGCAATCCCCCGTCCAGCTCTCCGGCCACCTCTGCGGTGACCTGGTCGATAACCGGGCGGAAGAACTGCTGCGCGATCAGGGTGGGAACGAACGCGCTGAGGATCACCACGGTGACCAGCTCGCTGTACTGAGCCTGCGTGATCAGGTGGTTGGTCAACCCGTACAGGGCCGAGATGGACCCAAAGGTCAGCCCGGTCGCCATCAGCAGGGTCGTGTAGGTGCGCTCTCGGGGTGGCAGGCCGAACAGGGCCGACATCGGCCAGACCGCCACGGTCTTGGCGACCATCTTCACGCCGAACAGCAGTGCGATGACCCCTGCCCCGGGGAGCAGCGCCGGAAAGGAGATGAGCAGCCCCGCTCGGAGGAAGAAGAATGGAGTGAGCAGGGCGAAGGCGATGGTGCGTAGCCGGTCGACGATGATCCGGTCCCGCAGGAAGACCCCGGCGACGACCAGGCCGATCAGTTAGGCGGGCAGCACCGCTTCACTCTTGGCCGAGCTCGCCAGACCGCCCAACCCGAACAGGACGACGAAGAGGAACTTGATCTCCGGCTCGCTGACCCGGCCGCCGACGGTGCGCAGCACCAGCCGGGTCAGCGCCGGCATCGACCACATCACGGCGGCGGTGACCACGACGAACACCGCGAGCAGCCAGGTGAAGTCCGAAAAGAAGCCGCCGAGCGCCAGAACAGTCCCGAGGTCGGTGACAAAGCACGCCGCCAGGATCAGCTTGCCCAAGTCCCGTCGGTTGAGGCCGGTTTCGATCATCACCGCATACACCACGGCGACCGACGTCGTGCTGAGCGCGATGCCTGCGATCTCCGAGGCTCGCAGATCCCAGCGCAATACCAGGAGGGCGAACAACAGCGCTCCGACGAACGGCGCCGCGAAGCTTACGACGCCGAGGCTCAGGCTCGCCCGCCAGTGCCGTCGGAGAGTTTCCGGATCGATCTCGGCGCCGGCCAGGAACGTCAGGACCGCGGAGCCGAGGGTGGCGAGAAACGTGGTGAAGCCGGTCTGCTGAACCACATGCGCAGAGCCGGGCACGTTCCCGATCAGCGCCCCCACGACGATCTCCACCAACGCTACCGAGATGCCGACGCGGATGCTGAGCAGGCTCGCCAGCAACGCCATCCCCATCCAGACGGCTGCGACCCAGTAGCTGTTCATGGCGTGCCTCCCGGCCCGGTGCCCGACTGCGATCAGGGACCATCAGCCACCGAGGCGGTTCGGACGTAACGTCCGGGCGAGACCCATCGCCGCTCGTCGAACCATATCCCGCGGGTGTGCGAATCCGCAGGCGGCCCTCAGCCGCTATGCAGGCTTACCCGGCGCTGCGCTTTAGTCGGCGGCGTTCGCGCTCGGACAGTCCGCCCCAGATCCCGAAGCGCTCGTCGTGGGCCAGTGCGTACTCCAGGCATTCGGCCCGGACCTCGCAGCCGGTGCAGATGCGCTTGGCCTCGCGCGTCGAGCCGCCCTTCTCGGGGAAGAAGGCCTCGGGATCGGTCTGAGCGCATAGCGCCTGCTCCTGCCACTCCGGCACGTCGTCGGCGGCATCGACGGGCTGGAAGTTGGCGCTGTAGCTGGGGTCGTACACGGCACCCTCGGGGTCGGCTGTCATAGCCACCCTCCACATCTCGACCCGAGTCCCACCGCCGAACACCCCGGCGATGTCGACTCACATACGTGGAATTACACGCGCGTCACTCCCCCACAGTCAAGCCGAATGCTGATATTGGCCCAACCGTCGACCGCTCGATGGGTCCGTACGTCGTACTCCGCTGGCGGGACGGGCGCCCGAGACTGGCGGCGATGGCGGTCAGCTCGGCGACGCTTCGGGCCGACCCGTACGGCGACCCGGCCATCCGGCTGATCGTCTCTTCCATCAGCGTTCCGCCCAGGTCGTCGGCGCCGCCGGTCAGCACCTGTCGGGCGCCGTCGGTGCCCAGCTTCACCCAGGAGCACTGCACGTGGTCGATCCGGCCGTGCAGCATGAGCCGGGCGACGGCGTGCACCGCGCGGTTCTCCGCAACGGTCGGCCCAGGCCGCGCCAGGCCGGCCAGGTAGATGGGCGAGCTGTGGTGGACGAAGGGCAGCGGCACGAACTCCGTGAACCCCCCGGTGCGGTCCTGGATCGCGGTCAGCACGCGCAGGTGGGCGACCCAGTGCGCCGGGGTGTCGACGTGGCCGTACATCATCGTCGAGCTCGACCGGATGCCGAGCTCGTGCGCCGTCGTGACCACCTCGATCCAGGCGGCAGCCGGCAACTTGCCGCGGGTCAGCACCCAGCGCACGTCGTCGTCGAGGATCTCCGCCGCGGTGCCCGGGATGGTGTCCAGGCCCGCTTCTCTGGCCTGGAGCAGCCAGTCGCGGACCGACAGGCCCGTACGGGACGCGCCGTTGACCACCTCCATCGGCGAGAACGCATGGACGTGCATCTCGGGCACCCGGCGCTTGACCTCCGCGGCAATGTCGAAGTAGGCGGTCCCCGGCAGGTCGGGGTGGATGCCGCCCTGCATGCAGACCTCAGTGGCGCCCAGCACCCACGCCTCCTCGGCACGGTCGCCGACCTGCTCCAGCGAGAGCGTGTAGGCGTCGGCGTCGGTCCGGCGTTGGGCGAAGGCGCAGAACCGGCAGCCGGTGTAGCAGACGTTGGTGAAGTTGATGTTGCGGTTGACGACGTAGGTCACCGTGTCGCCCACGGTGGCGCGCCGGACGTCGTCGGCCAGGGCGCACAGCGCGTCCACGGCCGGGCCGTCGGCGGCGAACAGGGCCTCGTACTGGGCGTCGGTCAGCCCGGCCGGGTCGTCGGCGGCCCGGCGCAGCGCTGCCTTGACGTCGCCGTCGAGCCGGGCCGGTGGGGCAGACACGCGCAGCGAATCCCAGTCTCCGTAGACCTCGTCGAAGTCGGTCCGGCGGTCGGCCAAGCGGCCCGTGGAGTCGATGGCCACGTGCAGGTCGACCCGCCCGCTTGCGGCCAGGCCGCCACCGTCGGGCTCCTGCCAGGGCCGGCCGGCCGGGCGGGCGGCCGGGTCGGCCAGCCCATCGGCACCGGCCAGGGCGGCGACGTGCGGCCGCAGCCGGGGGTCGAGCCACGGCTCGTCGAGGTACGGCGGATACGCCGTCAGGCGCTCGGCGAGGGTGAATCCGGCCGCAGCGGTGCGGCGCGCCAGTTCTTCGATTTGCGGCCAGGGCCGCTCGGGGTTGACGTGGTCGGGCGTGACCGGCGACACCCCGCCCCAGTCGTCGATGCCGGCCCGTAGCAGCAGGTCGTACTGCTCCTCGACCAGGTTGGGCGGTGCCTGCAGGCGCACCTGCGGGCCGATCACCAGCCGGGCCACCGCGACGGTGGCGGCGAGGTCGGCGAGGTCGGCGTCGGCGACGTCGCGCATCGCCGTGTCGGGCTTGGCGCGGAAGTTCTGGACGATGACCTCCTGGATGCCGCCGTAGGCCCGCGCCGTTCGGCGGATCGCGAACAGCGACTCGGCCCGCTCGGTCGGCGTCTCGCCGATGCCGACCAGGATCCCGGTGGTGAAGGGCACCGCCAGCCGCCCGGCGTCCTCCAGCACCCGTAGCCGCACGGCGGGCTCCTTGTCGGGAGAGCCGAAATGCGGGCCGCCGGGCTCGGACCACAGCCGGGTGGCGGTCGTCTCCAGCATCATGCCCATCGACGGCGCGACCGGCTTGAGCCGCTGCAGCTCCGTCCAGGACAGCACGCCGGGGTTGAGGTGCGGCAGCAGGCCGGTCTCCTCCAGCACCGCGATGGCGCACGCGCGCAGATAGTCCAGGGTCGAGGAGTAGCCGCGGGCTTCGAGCCACTCGCCGGCCTGAGCCCACCGCTGCTCAGGCCGGTCGCCAAGGGTGAACAGCGCCTCCTTGCAGCCGGCTGCGGCCCCCGCGCGCGCGATGTCGAGCACCTCCTCGCGCTCGAGGAAGGCGGCGGGCAGCCGGTGCGGCACGGTGGCGAACGTGCAGTAGTGGCAGCGGTCGCGGCACAGCCTGGTCAACGGTATGAACACCTTGCGGGAGTAGGTGATCACGCCAGGGCGTGCCGCGGCCGTGAGCCCGGCGTCACGGACCCGCGCGGCGCTGGCCAGCAGGTCGTCGAGGTGCGCGTCGCGCGCGTGGAGCAGGATCGCGGCCTCGGTCACGTCCAGCGTGACCCCGTCGCGGGCCCGGCGCAGCGCCCGTCGTAGCGCGGAGTCGGTCGGCATCGGCCCAGCCTACGACCGGCCTTCTGCGCTCGGGGCGTGCGGCGGGGGTGGCGGCCGGCGTACGGCGGCGGGAGAGTAGGCCCATGCAGCTCCGCGTCTTTACCGAACCACAGCAGGGCGCGACCTACGACCAACTGCTCCGGGTGGTCCGCGCCGCCGAGGACCTCGGGTACGACGCGTTCTTCCGCTCCGACCACCTGCAGCGCATCGGCTCTGGCGAACCAGGGCCGGGGCCGAGCGAGTCCTGGCTCACCCTGGGGGCGCTCGCGCGCGAGACCACTCACATCCGCCTGGGGACGATGCTCACCTCGGCGACGTTTCGGCTGCCTAGTGTATTGGCTGTCGCGGTCGCCCAAGTCGACGCGATGAGCGGGGGCCGGGTGGAGCTCGGCCTCGGCGCCGGCTGGTACGAACGGGAGCACGCCGCCTACGGCATTGCGTTTCCCCCTGTCGCCGAACGCTTCGAGCGGCTCGAGGAGCAGTTCGAGATACTCACCGGCTTGTGGGGGACGCCGGTGGGCTCGACGTACTCCTTCAACGGCAGGCACTACACGCTCGCCGACTGCCCGGCGCTGCCGAAGCCTGCGCAACTGCCGCACCCGCCGCTCATCGTGGGCGGCAAAGGCCCCCGCCGCACGCCGGCGCTGGCAGCGCGGTTCGCCGACGAGTTCAACATGCCGTTCAGCGACGTCGACACGGTGCGCGAGCAGTTCGACCGGGTACGGACGGCCTGCCGCGAGCATGGCCGCGACGACATCGTGCTGTCCGTGGCTCAGACGGTGGCCGTCGGCCGGACCGACGCCGAGGTGAAGCGGCGGCTCGCTGCGAGCGATCTCGCCCCGGACGAACTGGCTGCCGGGCAGGGCGTGTTCGGCGTGCCGGAGGAGGTGGTCGAGCAGCTGAGCCGCTTCGGCGGCGTGGGCGCGGACCGGGTCTACTGCCAGATCCTCGACCTCGCTGACCTCGACCACCTGGAGCTGATTGCGAACGAGGTAGCACCCCATCTCTAGGGTGCGGGCGACCGTCTTCCGCGGAAGACCGACAGCGCGACCTACGCCTCCGGGTGCAGGATGACGACTGGGATCTCCCGCGTCGTGCCGCGATCGTAAACGGCGAACAACGGGAACTCCGCCTTCTGCTCCTCCCAGATCCGGCTGCGCTCCTCCCCCTCGGCCACCCGGGCGGTCGCTTGCACAGTGTCGCCCCCGACCTCGATGGTGACCTGGGGATGTGCCCGTACGTTGTGGTACCAGTCGGGATTGGTCGGTGCGCCGGCCTTGGAGCCAAATACCGCGTAAGTCTCGCCGACTCGGCGGTACATCACGGGATTGACCCGTTCCTGACCGGTGCGTGCGCCCGTGCTGTGCAGCAGCAGCAGCGGGGCGCCCTCGAAATCGCCCCCTACCCTGCCGGCATTGACGCGGAATTCCTCGATGATCGCGACGTTGGGGTCTTGGGGCGATGACACGGATGAGTCCTCCAGGGGCGGCGGCAGCGGTGTGATCAGCCTAGGTCGTGCCCTGCGCCGACCCACACCGGCAGTGCTGCCGCGCCTGCTGCGAGACTCCGTCATATGCGGGTAGTCGTCGTGGCCGGCGGAATCGGCGGCGCACGGTTCCTGCTGGGCGTCCGCGCGGCCCTGCCCCACGCCGACGTGACCGCCATCGTCAACACCGGCGACGACGTCACGATGCACGGCCTGCGGATCTGTCCCGACCTCGACACGGTGATGTACACCCTCGGCGGCGGGATCGACAGCGAGCGCGGCTGGGGCCGAGACAACGAGTCTTTCACCGTCCGCGAGGAACTGTCCGCCTACGGCGCGGAGCCGACATGGTTCGGCCTCGGCGACCGCGACATCGCCACCCACCTGATCCGGACCCGGATGCTCGACGCCGGCTACCCGCTCTCGGCGGTCACCGAGGCGCTGTGCGTCCGCTGGCAGCCCGGTGTGCGGCTGCTGCCGATGAGTGATGACCGGATCGAGACCCACGTCGTGGTCGAGACCGGGGCGGGCCGCCGCGCCATCCACTTCCAGGAGTGGTGGGTGCGCCACCACGCGGAGTTGCCCGCCTATGCCTTCGTGCCGGTCGGAGCAGAGGACGCCAAGCCGGCACCCGGCGTCCTGACCGCAGTTGCCAGGGCCGACGCGGTGCTGCTGGCGCCGAGCAACCCCGTGGTCAGCATCGGGATCGTGCTGTCCGTGCCGGGGATCCGCGAAGCCATCGCCGCTGCGCCGGCCCGGGTGGCCGGCCTGTCGCCGATCATCGACGGCGCGCCGGTGCGCGGCATGGCCGACGCCTGCCTGCCCGTGATCGGGGTCGAGACGTCGGCGGAGGCGGTAGGCCGGCACTACGGCGCCCGATCCGCCGGCGGCCTGCTCGACGGCTGGCTGGTCGACATGAACGACTCCGGCGCCACCGTGCCAGGAGTCGACGTGCGGGCGGTGCCGCTGCTGATGACCGACCTTGCGGCCAGCACGGCCATGGCACGGGCAGCCATGGAGGTGATCGGTGCCTGAGCGCCTCGAGGTGCTGGGTGTGCAAGGGGTGCCCGAGGTGCGCCCCGGCGACGACCTGAGTGCCATCATCTCGGTCGGCGCGCCCTGGCTGGCCGACGGCGACGTGGTAGTCGTCACCTCCAAGATCGTGTCGAAGTCGGAGGGCCGGTTGATCGCTACGCCGACCGAACCTGCCGCGCGTGCGGCCGCCCGGCAGGCCGCCGTCGACAGCGAGACCGCCCGGGTGGTCGCCGTCCGGGGGCGGACCCGGATCGTGGAGACCCACCACGGCCTCGTGCTCGCGGCCGCGGGAGTGGATGAGTCCAATGTCGCCCGGGACACCTTGGCGCTGCTGCCGCACGACCCCGACGCGTCGGCCCGCCGGATCCGCGACGGCCTGCTGATCACCCTCGGCGTCGACGTGGGTGTGATCATCAGCGACACGATGGGACGGCCCTGGCGGGCGGGGCAGACCGACGTGGCGATCGGAGTCGCGGGCCTGACCGCCGTGCGTGACCATCGTGGGTCGGTCGACGGCTACGGCAACGAGCTGCTGGTCACCGAGATCGCCGTCGCGGACGAGGTCGCCGCGGCCGCGGAACTCGTCATGGGCAAGCTCGACGGCGTCCCGGTCGCGGTGGTCCGCGGGTTGTCCATCGTGGACGACCCGGCCGGCTCCCGGCCCCTGCGACGGCCGGCCGCCGAGGACATGTTCCGCCTCGGCACCGCGGAGGCGATGCGGGCCGCGGTGACGACGCGGCGGTCGGTGCGCAGCTTCACCGGCCGGCCGGTCGAACCCGACGTCGTGCTGCGCGCAGTGGCAGCCGCGGTGACCGCGCCGGCACCGCACCACAGCCAGCCGTGGCGGTTCGTCCTGGTCGAAACCGGGGAGGTGCGCACGCGGCTGTTGGAGGCCATGGCCGGGCGGTGGGCCGCCGACCTGCGCGTCGACGGCTTCGACGATGCCGCGATCAACCGGCGGCTGCGCCGCGGGGACCTGTTGCGTGCGGCGCCATACCTGGTCGTGCCCTGCCTGGTACGGACCGCGGCGCACCCCTATCCGGACCCGCGCCGGGCGGGCGCCGAACGCACGATGTTCGACGTGGCCATGGGTGCAGGCGTCGAGAACTTCTTGGTGGCACTGGCCGCCGAGGGGCTGGGCTCGTGCTGGGTGTCCTCGACGCTGTTCTGCCCGGACATCGTGCGGCGGGAGCTGGCCCTGGCGCCGGACTGGGAGCCGATGGGTGCCGTGGCAGTCGGTTATGCGCAGCAACCGCCGGCCGACCGGCCGCCTCGCGACCCAGCCGACTTCGTCCTGCGTCGCTGACCGCTGCTAACCGTCATCTCCCTCCGCGCCTCGCTGGGCTGGATGCTCACCCGGCCTAGCGGTAGCGGAAGCCGTCGAAGAAGCGGCGGAACACCCCGCCCTTGGGCGGCAAGGCAGGCGCCGCCGAAGGCGGCACCGGCCGTTGCCGGGCGATGGGCTGGTCGTAGTCGGTCCTGACGATGGCATCGATGACCTGCGCCTCGGTGAAGTGCTCCGACGCCTCGATCAGCGGCACCAGGCCGACGAGCATCCCGTCGCGCATCACCGAGGCCTCCAGGCCTGCTGCGCCGTCGGTGTCCCAGACCGCCTCGCGCCCATCAGGCAGCGCCACGGTCACGCCGAACTGGTAGACGCCTGCCTTGGCCGTCCCGGCATCGACGCCGCGGGCGCGCAACCCGTCGACCACCCGCCGGGCCCGGTTCTCCTCCATCCCCGTCACGGTAACGCGCGTGCGGTCATCAGATCCTGCGGTAGTCGCGGATCCGCACCCGCGGGGCACGTCGCGGCGGCCGCACGCCGGAGAGCTCCACCAGCCGGACCACCCGGTGGCGATGCGGGCGGTACTCCTCGAGCAGATCCAGCATCCCGGCGTCGTCGACCACGGCTCCGGTGAGGGCCCACCCCACGAGGGAGGGGATGTTGTAGTCACCGACAGACACCGCGTCGGCGGCGCCGAGAGAGCGCTGGGTGACCTCCGCGCTGGTCCACGGACCGATGCCCGGCACCGAACGCAGCCAGTGCATCGCCTGCTCCGGCGGCATCCCGGCGCACTGGTCGAGACGAGCGGCCACCGTGGCAGCGGCGCGGATGGCGCGGCGGCGGGCCAGGTCCACGCCGGCCCGGTGCCATTCCCATTCGGGCAGGTCCAGCCAGACCCGCGGCTCGGGCAGCACCCGCATCCCCGATGGCGCCGGCCCCGGCGCCGCGTGGCCGAAGCGCAGCAGCAGCTCGCGCCAGGAGCGCTTGGCCTCGACGCCCGTCACCTTCTGCTCGAGCACGGCCGGGACCACCTGGGCGAACACCAGGCCGGTGCGGCACAGCCGGACGCCCGGGTGGCGCCGGCGCACCGCCCGCAGCAGCGGTTGGCGGGGGGAGAAGCCGGTGGGGTCGTCGCGGTCGCCGAGCAGGTCCGGCACCGCGTCCAGCGCCCAACCGGCGCCCGCGCCCCAGGCTGTCGCGTGCACCTGACCTGACTGCTGCGACAGCCGGACGGTCACGTGCCCTTCCGGCGTTGCGGCCGTGTGCCAGACGTCGGGCCCGATCACCCGGTGCGACGGATCGCCGGCCCCGCGCTGCAGGGGCGAGAGGGTACGGATGAGATCGAGCGGGCCGGTCGGCCGCCAGGTACGGGCGGCGGTGCGTACCTCAGAGGAGGTCGTCACGGCCGCTCCCGCGCAGGGCGGCTACGACCGCCCGCACGTCCTGCGCACGGTCGCGCCGGCACACCAGCAGCGCATCGTCGGTGTCGACAACCACCAGATCGTGGACGCCGAGCGTCGCGACCAGGCGGCCGGAGCCGGCCGCGATCACCGTGTCGCGCGTGTCGAGGGCGAGGATCCGGTTCGCCGGGCCGAGCAGCACGTTGCCCTCACCTGAGGGCGGCAGCACGACGCCGAGGGTGTCCCAGTCGCCGATGTCGTGCCAGCCGAAGTCGCCGGGCACCGTCGCGACCCGCCCGCGGGCAGCAGCCCCCTCCATGACGGCGTAGTCGACGGACACTTTGGGCAGCGTGGGCCAGATTGCACCCAGGACCTCGTCGTGGGCCGGGCCGCCCCAGGCGTCGGTGATCGCTGCCAGGCCGGCGTGCAGCGCCGGCTGCTGCCGCAGCAATTCGTCCAGGAACACGTCGACCCGCCAGAGGAACATCGAGGCGTTCCACAGGTAGCGCCCGGTGGCCAGGTAAGCCTGAGCCACCTCGACCGCTGGCTTCTCCTTGAACTCCTCGAGCACGTACGCCGGGCCGCCGGCGTCCAGGGGGGCTCCGCAGCGGAGGTATCCGTAACCGGTGTCGGGCCCGGTCGGCGCGATCCCGATGGTCACCAGGTAGCCGTGTCCGGCGACCCCCGCCGCAGCCCGGACGGCCGCCAGGAAGGCCGGATCGTCGCCGACCAGGTGGTCGGCGGCGAAAGAACCCATGACCGCGCCGGGATCGCGCCGGGCAATCAGGCTGGCCGCGAGCCCGATGGCCGGTGCCGAGTCGCGCGGCGTCGGCTCGACCAGGAGCTGACCGGCCGGCAGGTCGGGCAGTTGCCGGGCGACGGCTGCCGCGTGCGCCCCACCCGTGACGACGTAGATCCCCTCGGGACCGGTCAGGGGCGCCAGGCGGGAGTAGGTGCCCTGCAGGAGCGTCTGCTCGGCGCCGGTGAGGTCGTGCAGGAACTTCGGGGCGGTTGCGCGCGACAGCGGCCACAACCGGGTGCCGCTGCCCCCGGCGGGTACGACAGCGAACATCCGGCCTAGGCCTCGGCGGCGGCGCGGGCGTAACTGCTCAGGTGCGCCTCCGCCGACTGCTCCCAGGTGAACTCCCCCGACCGGGCGAGGCCGGCGGCGGCCAGCCCCCGGCGGCGGGTCGAATCGTCGAGCAGGGCGGTCAACTCGGTGGCGATGGACTCGGCGTCCTCGCCGGTGTAGGCGACGGCGTCACCGCCGACCTCGGGCAAGGACAGCCGGGGGGTGGTCAACACGGCGGTGCCGCAGGCCATGGCCTCCAGCACCGGCAAGCCGAAACCCTCGCCGTGACTGGGATAAGCACAGACCAGCGCCCCGCCGAGATAGCCGGGCAGGTCGCGCATGCGCAGATAGCCCGGCCGCAGCAGGCGCAGGTTGGGCGGCACTTCGGCGGCGACGGCGTCGATCTCGTCGTCGTGCCCCGCCCCGCCGGCCAGCACCAGGGCCGGCGGGTGCTCCCGGTCACGGACGGCGAGCATCCAGCCGCGGATGAGGTTCGGAACGTTCTTGCGGGGCTCCAAAGCGCCGAGGAAGGCGATGTAGTCGGTACCGGGCAGGCCGAGCCGCGCCTTGACCCGCAGCTTCTCGTCCGCGTCGGGGACGTGGAACATCTGGCGGTCGACGCCGTGGTAGGCCACATCAATGCGGGTGGCGTCGGCCGCGAGCAGCCGGACCAACTCGTCCCGGGTGGCCTTGGACGGCACGATGGTGCGCTTGGCCCGGCGCAGGGACGTCCGGATCGCCGAGCGGAAGAACGCGCCCTTGGCACTGGCGTAGTGGTCGGGCTCGGTGAAGAAGCTGGCGTCGTGGATGGTCACCACGACGGGTCGGCCGGACCGCAACGGGATGGAGTAGTGCGGAGAGTGGATGACGTCGGCGTTGACATGCTGCGCGAGCAGCGGAAGTCCGGTCTGCTCCCAGGCGAGGCGCGCCGGGCGGTGCGCGATGGTGGCCGGACCGGCGACGACCTCGACGCCGGGGGCGAGGCGGCCGTAGCGCTCTGCGTCGGAACGCTGGCAGACGACAGCGATGTCGGCACTGGCTCGGCACAAAGCGGTCAGCAGCCCGTCGACATATCGGCCCACTCCGCCACGGTCGGCGGGTACGGCCGTCGCGTCGATCAGCACGCGGGGCGAAGTACCGCCGGACAGTGTGGGCTCCTCGGTCGTGGTGTCTGTGTGTCAGTGCCCACCCTACGCCGGTCGCAAGGCGAGCCGGCATCGATTGGCCCGTGTCCTGGCAGCCCGTCGCCGAGCGCGAGGCGCTCAGCGCACGGTCATGACCTGCCAGGTATTCGCATCGACGATACCCGTCTCCGGCAGGCCGACGAGGCCTTGCCAGCGGCTCACCCCGTTGACCGTTGCGGTGTCGTAGCGACTGGTCTCCGGCACGCCGGCCTCGCGCTGGATGGCGGCGATGTACGGGCGGTATGTCGCCTGGGCATCGGAGCCGTTGATCACCCGCGGGCCACCGGAGTAGGCGAAGATCTGGTCGCCGGTCAGCGGCCAGGGTCCGGTCGGGCCGCCGTCGCTGGACCCGGTGTCGAAGCCGAAGTACGTGCTGCGCCAGCCGAAGTAGCTGCGCAGCGCCTCACCGGTCCTGGTCACCGTCACGGCGCGCCCGGCCGAGTCGGTGCCGGTGAACGAGACGGTCGTGACGTGCCCGCCCGCCGTCGCCTCCCGCTGCAGCACCAGTTGCGTCAGGGTGGCCAGGCCGGCCACTGCCCGCAGCGAGCCGACGGCGACCGAGATCGTCCAGGTGGCGTACGGGTTGGCGGAGTACTGCTCCCACGGATCGGCCGCAGCGCGCAGGTACGGCACCGATCCGGCCGAGCTGAATCCGCCGTTGGAGCTGTTGAACTGCGCGAAGATCGGCGTGCCGCCGTAGGTGCGGAACTGATTGGCCGTGGCGGCCACTGCGGCATCGGTGCGGGAATCCTCCTGGATCACGCCGGTCGCCGACCAGTTGGCATAGCTCACATACCCGCCGTAGACCTGGTCGGCCGTCGTGTCGTAGACGTCATAGGCCCGAGCGGTGCCGGTGGTCCGCTTGTAGCCGGAGTACGACCGGGCAGCGACGGCTTGTGCCTGCAATGCCGCTGCCGGCCACGAGGCCGGGCTCTCCCGAGGCACCACGCTGCGCAGATAGAGATCCATCAGGACGTAGTTGATGGTGATGAACGATGCCCCGGTCCAGACGGCGCGGAGCTCACCGCGATAGGCGCGAGAGGGCACCGACGTGAAGCTGACCGTGGCGGCCGGGGCGGGGAAGAGCCGGTTGCTGTAGCCGCCGACGAATCCCTGGGCGTGCGGTGAGGTCCACAGGGTGTGCCAGGCCGAACCTGACAGATACTGCAGCAGGTAGCCGTAGGTGGTCGAGTAGCTGATCCGCCACATCGGATATGCGGTGGTCAGCGCGGTGAGGCCGCCGGTCACGGCGTCGCGTACCTGCAGCGCTGAGTGGGAGGTGACCACTACCGGCAGCCCGGCGTTGGCGGTCAACTGCACGCGGACGTTGGAGTTCGGCAGCGTCGCGGCAGTCGTAGCCGGGTAGTAGAACGACAGGATCTGGGCCGCAGAAGCACCGCGGAGAGCCCCGCCCTTTGCGCCGTACTGCGACAGCCCGTGTCCGTGACCGTAACCGTGGCCGGTGACACCGAGGCTGCCCGACGACGGGACGGTGACGGTCTCCGTAGCATGGGCGGTATCAGCAGCCAGCAGGACCGCCGCCCCTACAGCCGCCGCGACGATGCCCGCGACCATGCACCTCATCGGACCGTCGTGGTCTGCCGGGTGACGCTGTCGACTAAGCCGGCAGCGGGCCATATCCAAGACGGACGAAATGGCGACTCGGCGCATGGGTGACTCCCAGGGGTGGGCTCGCGAGGCTGGTGGTGGCAGCCACGTGTAACTGAACCCTGTTTCGTCCGTTCGTCAGTGCGGGCTGAACAAATGACGCAACTGTAATTCCATCGGACGCCTTCGGCACGTTCTCACGTGGCCGGCTTCTTCGAACTGCTCACCGTTCGAATTTCCCCCCTCAGGTGCACGCGTTGCGGGTGACGCACGTGGACCGGCGTGAGTCCGGCGAGTGCAGGACCGCGCACCGGCCCGGGCGACCGCCTGCGCCCGGCCCAGCGCAGCCAACAACGGACGCTCCGAGGGCGGCGTCACATCCTGCGACATGACCTCACGCTAACCAGGGGGTACGACGGTTTTCCGTACCGAAGAACCCTTGTGGACAAAGAACATTCGGAGCCGCCGCCCATCGGGCATCAACGACAACGACACCGGCCACAATGAGTTCACCGACACCTAGGAGCGCCGTGTGACCGACAACCCCGCATCGTTGCTACAGGCGGCGCTGCTGCGCGACCCCGCCGGCCCGCTGATCACCTACTACGACGACGCGACCGGCGAGCGGACCGAGCTCTCGGCCAAGACTCTTGCCAACTGGGTCGCGAAGACCGCGAACCTGTTCAGCAGCGAGCTTGATCTCGCACCCGAAGATCGCGTCGCCGTACTCCTCCCGGCACACTGGCAGACCGCCGTCGTGCTGCTCGCCCTGTGGTCGCTGGGCGCCCGGCCAGGGCCGGACCTGGAGACCGGCGACATCGTGGTCGCAGCAGAGCCGCGCCTCGCGGGACTTACAGCCGAGGGCAGTCATGACGTCGTCGGCCTATCCCTCGCACCGATGAACCAGCCGCTGCAGGACGCGCCGCCCGGTGTCCTCGACTACGCCGCCGAGGTGCTCTCGGCCGGCGACAGCTTCACCGCCAGCAGGCCGTCCGGGCAGCTGGAGACGATGGCCGCCCAAGCCTGGGCGCAGGAGACGGGGCTGAGCGGCGCCGACCGGGTGCTGGTCGGTGGCGAGCTCGGGGCCGAGAACGCGCTGGACTGGCTTGTCACGCCCCTCGTCGCACAGGCATCCATCGTGTTGTGCCGTAACGCTGATCGGAGCAAGTTGCTACGACGCGTGGCCGACGAGCGCGTCACGGTGACCCTCGGAGTCACAGTCGTTGGCACGCGCCGGTTGGATTAGGGTCACCTCGTGATGACTCGATGATGGACAAGCTCGTGGCAAGCGCCGCCGAGGCGGTGTCCGACATCGCATCTGGATCGACGCTGGCGGTCGGCGGTTTCGGGCTGTGCGGGATCCCGATCACGCTCATCTCGGCGTTGCACGAATCCGGTGCCGACGACCTTCGGGCGGTGTCCAACAACTGCGGGGTCGACGACGCCGGCTTGGGGAAACTGCTGTTTGACCACCGGATCAGCCGGATGACCAGCTCGTACGTGGGCGAGAACAAGGAGTTCGCCCGGCAGTTCCTCTCCGGCGAGCTCGAGGTGGAGCTGTGCCCGCAGGGGACGCTGGCCGAGCGGCTGCGGGCGGGCGGCTGCGGAATTCCCGCCTTTTACACCCTCGCAGGAGTCGGCACCCAGGTCGCCGACGGCGGCCTGCCCTGGCGCTACGACGCCGACGGCGGCATCGCGAAGGCGAGCCCGGCAAAGGAGGTCCGTACCTTCGGCGAGCGGGACTATGTCCTCGAGGAGGGCATCGTCACCGACTTCGCCCTGGTCCGCGCCACCGTGGGTGACCGGCACGGCAACCTGGTGTTCCACGAGTCGGCCCGCAACTTCAACCCGCTGTGCGCGATGGCGGGCCGGGTCACCATCGCCGAGGTCGAGCAGTTGGTCGAGCCCGGCGAGATCCTCCCGGAGAACGTCCACACGCCGGGCATCTTCGTGCAGCGGGTGGTCGGGCCGGTGGGCACCGAGGGCAAGCGGATCGAGCGCCGCACCATCCGCTCCCGGGAGGTGAGCTGATATGGCACTGACCCGCGAACAGATGGCCGCGCGGGCCGCGCAGGAGTTGCGCGACGGGGAGTACGTCAACTTAGGCATCGGACTCCCGACCTTGGTGCCCAACTACCTGCCGGATGACATCACCGTCGTCATGCAGAGCGAGAACGGCATCCTCGGGGTTGGCCCCTACCCGTACGAGGGCGAAGAGGACCCCGATCTGATCAACGCCGGCAAGGAGACCGTCACCATCCAGCCTGGGGCATCGTTCTTCGACTCCGCGATGTCGTTCGGCATGATCCGCGGTGGGCACATCGACGCCGCGATCCTCGGTGCCATGCAGGTCTCGGGCACCGGCGACCTGGCCAACTGGATGATCCCCGGCAAGATGATCAAGGGCATGGGCGGGGCGATGGACTTGGTCCACGGCGCCAAGCGGGTGATCGTGTTGATGGAGCACGTAGCCCGCGACGGCTCGCACAAGATCGTCAACGAGTGCACCCTTCCCCATACCGGCCGCGGCTGCGTGCAGCAGATCATCACCGACCATGCAGTGCTCGACGTCACCGCCGACGGCCTGGTGTTGCGTGAGATGGCACCTGGCGTGACGGTCGAGGAGGTCAGGGACAAGACCGGGCCCCCGGTGTCGGTGCCCGTTGCGCCGCTGGTGATGACGGTGCCCGCTTAGCGACGATCAGGGACAGCGGTCAGCCGTCCATGACGAAGACCGTGCCGCTGGCGATCCCGCCCTGCGTGCAACTCGCGGTTGACCTGCCGTTGGCGGCCACGACGTTGCCGTGCGCGACGTCCTCGAGACCCGCCATCGACATGCACAACAGATTCAGGAGCCATTTCTGGGTGGGTGGTCTGCTGGTGCAGGTCAGCGACTTGGTCCAGGTGTCGATCTTGGTCGCCGTACACTCGGAGGGAACTCCGCTGACGGTGGCCTGGGACGCGGTCAGGCCGATCAATGAGGCTGCAATGACAAAGGACGCAGTGAGGGCGGGAAGAGCCTTTCTCATGCCACTTTCCTTTGAACGCCGGCGCCCGACATATACGGCCTTACTGATACCACGGTGAGTATGGAGGGTTCGTCCCGTCAAGGCCCTCTCGGTGGCCTCAGGGCAGAAAGTCGCTTATGGGCCGCCGGGACCTCTGTTGCTGGCCGGTCTCGGGCGAGAGTGTCCCGCACCGGAGCGGCGATGCGGCGACGGTCGCTGCCGGGCAGCAGGTCTGCGATTCGGGCACTGCGCTCCATCGTAGCCACTGGTCGTGTGCCCCAGATGACGCGGGCCGGAGTTTTCGTCGCGGCGAGGAGCGGTTCGAAGTCGGCGGTGTCCCGCTCGTCGAAGCCCCGCACAGTACGCAGCCACAGCTGGTGGCCGGGCTCGCCTCCCACTGGTCAAGGTACGCGGCCCGATGTTCGGCGACGTGCCGCTACAGCACCGAGCGGCCCGGTGTGCCCCGTACCGGCACCACCGGCGGTCCCTCGCCGAACCGGTCCCACGCGATGGCCCCGTGCGTCCTCGCACTGCGCTGCCGCAGAGTCCAGGTAGCGGGATCGGTCGACGGCAGCTCTGGCACTCCTGGCCGCTGAACTGCATCGGAGCCGCACCGGGGACCGCGCGGCGGCCAGCGGCGGGCGGCCGTTGTGGATGAACGGTGGAAGAACGGTGGACAGCGCGCGAATTCGGGGGATAACCAGCTGCTGGCTGTGGACATCCTGTGGACCAGAACATTGTTCTGCAACCCGCAGAGAAATTCTCTCGAAAACCCTTGTGGCCGCTCAGGAAAGGCACTACACATCTCTTAGTCACCGGGAACGGAGACTGAGCCGGAGGAGACTTCGGCAACGCGAAGGATGTCGGGAGACCGGCGCCCGGAGCGGGTCGCCGCAAACGGTGATCGGCCTCGCAGCGCAGGGCGACTGAGCAATCAGACGTCGTGTAGCGGGGCCAGGAGAGGCCCCTCCATCTCATACATGGAGGGGCCTCTTCCTATTGTGCCCGTTGGGCCGGTTGTCCGGCCGTAGCGACACTTCGACGTTTCGGTGAACGTCCGGTGCGCCTTACTTCACCTGAGCAGCTGGCGGGCCATCACCATGCGCTGGATCTGGTTGGTGCCCTCATAGATCTGGGTGATCTTGGCATCGCGCATCATCCGCTCCACCGGGAAGTCCTTGGTGTAGCCGTAGCCGCCGAAGAGTTGCACCGCGTCGGTGGTCACGGCCATGGCGGTGTCCGACGCCAGGCACTTGGCAGCCGCTGAGATGAAGGTGAGGTCGGGCTCGCCCCGCTCCGCCCGGGCGGCCGCAACGTAGATCAGCTGTCGGGCGGCCTCGGTTTTCATCGCCATGTCGGCGAGCATGAACTGAACTCCCTGGAAGTCCGCGATCGGCCGGCCGAACTGCCGGCGCTCCTTGACGTAGGCGATGGCGGCGTCGATGGCGCCTTGGGCGATGCCCACCGCCTGCGCCCCGATGGTCAGCCGGGTGTGGTCGAGGGTGCGGAGGGCCGTCGTGAAGCCGGTGCCCGGCTCGCCGATGATCCGGCCGGCCGGGATGGTGCAGTTGTCGAAGTAGATCTCACAGGTGGGCGAGCCCTTGATCCCGAGTTTGCGCTCCTTAGCCCCCACCGTGAAGCCGGGGTCGTCCTTATGCACCACGAAAGCCGAGATCCCCCGGGAGCCGGCTTCGGGATCGGTCTTGACCATGACTGTGTAGTACGTGGAAACGCCGGCATTGGTGATCCAGCTCTTAGCACCGTTGAGCACCCAGGAGTCGCCGTCCCGGACGGCCCGGGTCGTCATCGCCGCGGCGTCGGAGCCGGCCTCGCGTTCGGACATCGCGTAGGAGAACATCGCCTCGCCACGGGCGACCTGCGGCAGGACCTCGGCCTTGAGCTCCTCCGACGCCGACAGCAGCAGTGGCATGGTGCCGAGCTTGTTGACCGCCGGGATCAGCGACGAGGAGGCACACACCCGGGCCAACTCCTCGATCACGATGACTGTGGCGATGGAGTCGGCGCCCGCACCGAAGTACTCCTCCGGGATATGGATCGCGTGCAGGTCGGCCTGCCGCAGGATCTCGTAGACGTCCCAAGGGAATTCCGCGGTCGCGTCGATCTCGGCTGCGCGTGGCGAGATGTGCTTGTCGGCGACCTCCCGGACGGTCTTGCGGAGCAGATCGTGCTCCTCGGGCAGCCGGTAGACATCGAACCTGGGGTTCACGGACACCATCGTATGACCGGACCTCATAGGCTGGGACGGATGACTGACGAGGACAGGCCGCGGATCACCGTGCTGGGCACGGGATACCTCGGCGCCACCCATGCGGCCTGCATGACCGAGCTCGGCTTCGATGTGCTCGGTCTGGACGTCGACCGCGACAAGATTGCTCGGCTCGCGAGTGGCGACCTGCCGTTCTTCGAGCCGGAGCTGCCCGAGCTGCTACGCAAGGGGCTCGACAGCGGACGGCTGCACTTCACGACGTCCTACGATGAAGCCGCGGAGTTCGGCGACGTGCACTTCGTCTGTGTGGGCACCCCGCAGAAGACCGGCGAGAATGCGGCCGACCTGACCCATGTCGCGGCTGCCTTCTCCTCGCTGGCCCCGCTAATGAGGCGCGGGTGCCTTGTCGTCGGTAAGTCGACGGTGCCGGCCGGTACGGCCGCGCAGATGGCGCGGCTTCTGCAGGAGGGGGCACCTGGCGAAGCGCAGGTGCGACTTGCCTGGAACCCGGAGTTCCTCCGCGAGGGCAATGCAGTTCAGGACACCCTGCACCCCGACCGGCTGGTGTTCGGCGTCGACAGCGATGGGGACGAGCAGACGCTGCGCGAGGTCTACGCATCCATCATCGATGAGGGCGTGCCTGTGGTGATCACGGACCTGGCTACCGCCGAGCTCGTCAAGGTCGCGGCCAACGCCTTCCTGGCCACCAAGATCTCGTTCATCAACGCGATGGCGGAGGTCTGCGAAGTCGCCCGGGCCGACGTCACACAGCTTGCGGAGGCGCTGTCCTACGACAGCCGGATCGGCGGGCGGTTCCTCAACGCAGGCCTGGGCTTCGGTGGTGGCTGCCTACCCAAGGACATCCGGGCGTTCATGGCCCGCGCCGGTGAGCTCGGCGTCGACCAGGCGCTGTCATTCCTGCGCGAGGTGGACGCGATCAACCTGCGCCGCCGCGACCGGGCGATCGACCTGGCCCGGGAGCTGACCGAGGGCACGTTCGCCGGCAAGCGCATTGCCGTGCTGGGCGCGGCGTTCAAGCCCAACTCCGACGACGTGCGCGACTCCCCGGCCCTGGACGTCGCCAGCCGGCTGCACCAGGCAGGCGCCCTGGTGCAGGTCTATGACCCAGAGGCAGTCGACAACGCCCGGGCGCGCTATCCGCACCTGTCCTATGCGGCCAGCACGTCGGCCGCGAGCCAAGACGCCGACCTGGTGCTCATGCTGACCGAGTGGGCGGAGTTCCGCGCGCTCGACCCAGCCATGCTGGGTGAGGTCGTGCGCGAGCGGCGGATCGTCGACGGCCGCAACGCCCTCGACCCGGTTAGGTGGCGGGTGGCGGGCTGGCAGTACCGCGCTCTGGGAAGGCCTTAGGTAGTTACGCGCTCCCCCCTACTTGCTCGGGGTCGCGAGCCTGCGGCAATGGCTCTCCCGGCATCGCACTGTCCCGACTCCGCAACCACCCTGCCGCCCCAGCACAAGGCTGTCCCCGATGCGGCCTGCCCCTGCGCGGACCGGCCGCCGCTGAGTTGTAGAACGTCGAGCAGGCCATCGCCGCGAAGGTGCGCCAGCACCAGTCGCTGGTGGGCCGCCGGCAGGTGCTGATCGAGATGCTGTGCCGCCAACAGCCGGCCCCCCAGCCGCCGCATTTCCCGGCCCCGCCTGCACCAACCGGGTGGGCCGCGCCCCGGCCGATCAAAGAGGCCTCGCCCCACTCGGTGCAGGGGGTGCTGCTCGGCCTGGGCGGCCTGCTGCTCGCGGTTGCCGACATGGTGTTCACGGTGGTTGTTTGGAGCCGGTTCGGCCTGGCTGGCCGGACCGCGATCCTGCTGAGCTGCACCGCGGTGACGCCGGCTCCGCCGGCCTGACTGGTGCGCCGCCGGCTGACCGGTACCGCGGATACGGTCACGCTGCTCGGGCTGGTGCTGATGGGCACGGTCGCCTACGCGGCCTATCGAGCTGGCGTGTTCGGCCTGGACCGGGTCGACGGCTGGGGCTATGCCGCCGCGGCGACTCGCCGTCATCGCCTGCCGTAGCCCTCGCTTATCGCCACGCTGGTGCCGGTGCGCCTGCTGCAGCCGGCCGGGCTGGTGGTCGCCCGGTTGCCGATACCGTCCACCCTCGGCGCGCTGCCGCAGCTGACGACACCGACTCCGCGGCGGCGACCGACCTGGTGGCGCTCGACCTGGCGGTAGCTGCGCTGACCCGCGGGCGCACCGACCTGGTCCTCGAACGGGTCATCGCGTGGGTCCTCGGCGGCGTCGCTGTCTGTAGGCCGTGCCGGTGGCTGCCGGCCTAACCTTCTTCACCGAGCCCGCCCGGCGGGCCGCCGTGCTGGCCCTCGCGGGACTGCTGTTCGCCGGCGGCGCCGCTCTCGCCCGGAGCGGTGCGGGGCGTGTCCTGCTGTCGGCGCTAGGGATGCTGCAGGTCGCCCCGGCGGCGGTCGGCGTTGCCCTACCGCAGCTCGGCGACGCGGGCGCCCCGGCCGGGCGGGGCTGGTCGTCCCCGTGGCGGCGTTTGCCGTTGTCGACGGACTGGCGCCGGGGCGCGGCCGGCGCCGCCCGGGTGCTGCTGGGCGCCACGACGCTGGCCGTCCTCCGGCTGCTGACCCTGGCACTGGCCGGGCCGCTCCTGTGGGTGCTCCGGCGGTGGGGTGGCGCCGCCCCGGTGCCCGCAGCCGTAAGCCCGTACTGGCCGGGAAACTACAGTCCCAGCGTCCTGGTCACCGCGATCCTGGTTGCCACTGCGGATGCCCTGCTCGGCTGGCTCGCGGCCGGGCGCCGGGTCGTCCTGGTCACCGAGGCCGGCGGGCTGCTGGTGGGCGGCCGCCCTGGTGCCGCTGAGCCTCGACACCACTCGGGTCGCGGCTGCTTGGTGCCGCAGACACTGGACCTGCCGTAGGCCCTGGGGCCGGCCGCTACGGCGCCCTCGCGGTGGCGCTCATCCCGGTAGCCGCTGCGGGCCCCGGCGTGTCGGTCGTGCCCGCCGCCGTGGTGGCGCTGTCAACCCTGACCATCGCCGGCCTGCTCGCGGCGGCCCTCGGCCAGACGCAGGGCGTGGTCCGGCGTCAACCGTGGTGGCGCGCACGGCCGCCCCCTGCGGAGGCAGCGGCCCTGGCAGTCGTTGGCCTGCGAGGTGGTGGCCACCGTCGGCGGCCTGCTCGCGGTGACGCGGACGGCGACCTGCCCGTTGGCCCTCAGCGCGGCCCTGGCAGTCGGCGGACTCGCCGTCGGCGCGACCGCGCTGCGCCCCGACCGGCGCTGGGCCTGGCTGGTGGGCACGGCACTGCTGATCGCGTCGTGGTGGGTGTGCCTGGCTGACCTGGGGATCGCCACCCCGGAGGCCTACACGTTCCCCCTGCGCTAATAGGGCTCTTCCTCGGCTGGCTCAGCGGCGGCAGCGGCAGCTCATCTCCTGGGCCGTCTAGGCACCAGCGCTGGCCGCTGCTGGTGGGCGGAGTCGTGCTGGCCGCTGTTGCCGCGCACGAGTTGGCCCCGCCAGCTGTCAACTGGTGAGCGCGCTGCCCCCGCTGGCTGCCGCTGGCCACTGCCGAGCTGCTCCTGCTGGGCATCGGGGCGAACTACGAGCAACGCCGCTGGGACCTGCGCCGGATGCGCGACGCGGTCGGCTGAATGGCCTGAGTGCCTCAGCCGCCGATCTCGCCCTGCAGCCCCGCGTCCTTCGCGGCCACTCCGCGCCGCAGGTCGTCCTGATAGCTGGCCATCCGCTCACGCAACTCGTCGTCGGCCACCGAGAGGATCCGCACCGCGAGCAAGCCTGCGTTGCGGGCGCCGGCAACGGAGACCGTGGCAACGGGTACGCCGCTGGGCATCTGCACGATCGACAGCAGGGAGTCCAGGCCGTCGAGATGCCGCAGCGGGACTGGGACGCCGATCACCGGCAGCGGCGTAGCAGCCGCGACCATACCGGGCAGGTGCGCGGCCCCGCCCGCGCCGGCCACGATCACCCGCAGGCCCCGGCCCGCGGCGGCGCGGGCGTAGTCCAACATTTCCTGGGGGCTGCGGTGCGCCGACACGACGTGCGCCTCATAGCTCACGCCGAAGTCGCGCAGCGCCTGCACCGCCTCGGACATGACCGGCCAGTCGGAGTCGCTACCCATGATCACCCCCACCAGGGGCGGCCCACCGGTCACCAGGGCACCATCCTCGTTGCGGGCGCCGTCGCGGCGTTCGTTGTTGGGACTCGCCGGGAGCCGAGGTGACGGCCTTGTGCGGTCGCCCTTCGAGGGCCTGCATGACACTGCCGCCCTCGGCTCTCCCGGGGCTGCGGACTGGCAACAGGGAGATGCGCCGTAGACCGCCGGTTAGTGACCGCCCAGCTGTCGGCCTCCTCGCCGAGTCGTCGCTGCCACAGTGTGCAGAACCGTTGTCCGTCATGCCAGCAGAGGTTGAGTTCTACCTCGGTCTGGACTGGGCCGCCGAGATGCACGCGGTGTGTGTGCTCGACGCCGCCGGCAAGGTTATGGCCAGCTTCCCGGTTCCGCACAGTGCGGACGGGATCGCGGCGCTGATCACCCGTCTGGGTCGCCTGGGCGAGCCGGAGCAGATCCCGGTCGGGATCGAGCGGCCGAGGGGCCGGCTGGTCGACCTGCTGGTCGAGGCCGGGCATCCGGTCAGCCCGAACGCGATCAAGACCTGGCGCGACGGCGAGGTGCTGTCCGGGGCGAAGTCCGACGCCGGCGCCACCGCGGTGATCGCCGAGTACCTGCGCCTGCGCGCGCACCGGCTGCGCGCCGTGCCCGGCTACTCCAAGTCCGGCAAAGCCCGTGCCGGGCACTTCCGCTGGGCCTGCAACGTGCGCATCCTCGCCCGCGCCTGGATCCGCATCATCTGGCGCTGCTGGCAAGACGGCGTCCCCTACAACCCGGCGAGCCATGGCAACGCGATCAAGATCAACCAGCAACCAACTGCGGCATGAGGTCGACACAGGCAGGGTCATGCCTGCCCCTCGGCGAGCACGGCGGCAGCCCGGGTGGCCCGCCGCCGTGCGGTTTCGACGTCCTCGTCGAGGGCCGTCACGTGCCCGATCTTGCGGCCCGGCCGGTTGCTCTTGCCGTACAGGTGCACCTTGACCCCCGGATCCTGCGCGAACAGGTGGTGCAGCCGCTCGTCGATCCCCGTACCACCAGCCGGTCCGCCGAGCACGTTGGCCATCGCCACCGCGGGTGCCGTCAGGTGAGTCGGGCCGAGGGGGTAGTCCAGCACCGCGCGCAGATGCTGCTCGAACTGCGAGGTGTGCGACCCCTCGATCGTCCAGTGCCCCGAATTGTGTGGCCGCATGGCGAGCTCATTGACGATGAGCCCCTCGCCGGTGTCGAACAACTCGACCGCCAGCACCCCGACCACGCCGAGGGAGTGCGCGATCCGGATGGCCAGGTGCTGTGCGGCGACCGTGGTGCCGCCCTCGACGCCTGGGGCCGGTGCCAGCACCTCGACGCAGATCCCGTCGCGTTGCACGGTCTCGACGACCGGCCAGGCGGCCACCTGACCATACGGCGATCGGGCCACCAGGGCGGAGAGTTCACGGACCAGCGCCACGCACTCCTCGACGATCAACCCGACGCCCGTGGCCACCAGGTCGCCTGCCTGCCCGGCGTCGGCAAGGAACCACACCCCCCGGCCGTCGTAGCCGCCGCGGACCGCCTTGGCGACGACCGGCCAGTCACCCCCGGCGAAGGAGGCGACATCCTGCGCCGTACGGGCCCGCGCCCATCGGGGCACGGCGAACCCCAGGTCGGCCAGCCGCTCGCGCAGCACCTGCTTGTCCTGGGCATGCAGCAACGCATCGGCGGACGGCAGCACCGCCTGACCGCTCGACTCCAGCTTGCGCAGCAGGTCGGCGGGGACGTGTTCGTGGTCAAAGGTGAGCACGTCGCAGCCCTCGGCGAAGGCCGCCAAGGTCTCGTAGGAGCGGTAGTCACCGACCGTCACGTCGGCAGCGACCAGCGCTGCGGCGTCGTCGCGGGAGGCAGCGAGGACCCGCAGCGACAACCCCAACGCGATCGAGGCCTGATGTGTCATCCGGGCCAGCTGACCTGCGCCGACCATCCCAACGACGGGCAGGCCGGTGCGGGCATCCATGGGGCAAGCCTGGCAGACGCGGCGGATGCCGCCTAGCCGATGGGCGGCGGATGCCGCCTAGCCGATGCCGAGCTCTCGCGCGATCACCATGCGCTGCACCTCCGAGGTGCCCTCGCCGATCTCCAGGATCTTCGAGTCGCGCCAATGACGGGCGACCGGGAACTCGTTCATGAAGCCGTAGCCACCGAAGATCTGGGTGGCCTCCCGGGCGTTGGTCACCGCGGTCTCGCTGGAGTACAACTTGGCGATCGCCGCCTCCTTCTTGAAGGGACGGCCGGCCATCATCCGGGCCGCGGCGTCGTAGTAGGCCAGCCGGGCGACATGCGTGCGCATCTCCATGTCGGCGATCTTGAAGGCGATGGCCTGATAGGAGCCGATGTTCTGCCCGAAGGCCTGCCGTTGCCCCGCGTACTTCACTGACTCGTCGACACAGGCCTGCGCCAGGCCCACGCCGAGCGCGGCGATGGCGATGCGGCCTTCGTCGAGGGTGGACAGGAAGTTGGCGTAGCCGCGCCCGCGCTGACCGAGCAGGTTGTCCTCGGGCACTCGGACGTCGGCGAAGGACAGCTCCCGGGTGTCGGAGGCGTGCCAGCCGACCTTGGAGTACGGCTTGGCAGCCGAAAAGCCAGGGGCGGGTACGGGCACGATGATCGAGGAGATCTCCTTGCGCCCGTCGCCTGCCACCCCGGTGACGGCTGTCACGGTCACCAGCCTGGTGATGTCGGTCCCGGAGTTGGTGATGAACGCCTTGGTGCCGTTGATCACCCATTGCCCGTGCTCGAGCCGGGCAGTGGTGCGGGTCGCGCCGGCATCGGAGCCACCGCCTGGCTCGGTCAGACCGAAGGCTCCCAGGGCCGCGCCCGAGCACAGCCGGGGCAACCAGTGCTGCTTCTGCGCGTCCGAACCGAAGCGGTAGACGGGCATGGCGCCCAGCGACACCCCCGCCTCCAGGGTGATGGCCACGCTGGAGTCGGCCCGCGCCAGCTCCTCGATCGCCAGGCACAGGGTGAAGTAGTCACCGCCCATCCCGCCGTACTCCTCCGGGAAGGGCAAACCGAAGAGCCCCATCTCCCCCATTGCGGCCACGATGTCGTACGGAAACTGCCCGCTCTCGTCGTAGCCGCGTGCCTTGGGAGCCACTACCTTGTCCGCGAACTCCTCGAGTGTCTTGCGGAACGCTTCCTGCTCCTCGTTGAGCCGGTAGTCGACCATGCTGGGCCATCCTCGGGTGTCCGGTTGGGTACCTGCGGATCGATCGTCGCATGGCGGCACCTATCCTCGGCGGGTGCCTGTTGCGTCGTCCGTCCGCCATCAGATCCGGGTTTTCCTCGCCGAGCTCACCAAGTTCGGGCTCATCGGCATCTTCAACACCGCGGTGGACTTCGCCATCCTCAACTACCTGCACTTCGGCCTCGGGGTGGGGCCGCTGACCTCCAAGTGCGTCTCGACGGTGATCGCCGCCACGAGTTCATACTTCATGAACCGGCACTGGACCTTCCGGCACCGGGCCCGGTCCGGGATGCGCCGGGAGTACCTGCTGTTCTTCGTGCTCAACCTGATCGGGCTGGCAATCGGGCTGATCTGCCTAGCGGTGGTGCGCTACGGCCTGCACATGGATAGTCCGGCTGCCATCAATGTCGCCAACCTCGTCGGCCTGGTGATCGGCACGGTGTTCCGCTTCTGGTCCTACCGGCGCTGGGTCTTCCTGGGCGACGGCCGGATCGCCGTCTTGGAGCAGCCGGAGGACCCTGCCGAGCCGATCGTGGTGGGCCCTCCGGCCTGATCTCCCGGCTAGCTCTCGTCCGCACACCAAAGTTCCATGATCACCGCAGAGGGAGGTTGATCAGACCGGGGTCACGCCG
>JBDUBV010000092.1:0-10786 GCA_040003795.1 Pseudonocardiales bacterium
CGGATACCGATCCTTCGCCTAACCGGCCTCTCGTCATGACGACGAGGTGATGTCAGGGCCCGACCAGTGGCCCCCGCAACTGCTCGCCGGTCTATGGACCGGCGGACGAGTAGAGCTGCCCGAGCTCAACCGGAGAAAGCCGGCGGAGCTTGCCGACGCGCAGGTCTCCCAGCCGGACCGGTCCCATCGCAGTGCGCACCAGCCGCGAGACCGGATGCCCGACCTCGGCCAGCAGTCTGCGGACCAGGTGGTTGCGTCCCTCATGCAGCACCAGCTCCACCATGACCCGGTTCGCCGACCCGCTGACGACGCGGAAGGAGTCCACCGACACTGGCCCGTCGTCAAGCTCCACCCCCCTACGCAACGTGCGCCCAAGGTCTCCCCGGACGGGCCCGGTCACCTCGGCCAGGTAGGTCTTGCTGACGCCGAAGGATGGGTGGGTGAGTCGGTGGGCCAGCGGCCCGTCGTTGGTCAGCAGGAGCAGTCCCTCGCTGTCGGCGTCCAGCCTGCCCACATGGAACAGCCGCTGCGGCCGGTCGACTACGAAGTCGCTGACAGTTGGCCTCCCGCGCGAATCCCCCATGGCCGAGAGAACGCCGCGCGGCTTGTTGAATGCCAGGTGAACCAGGTCGGCGCGCAGATTGACTCGTAAGCCGTCGACGTGCACCACGGCCACGGCAGGATCGATGCGACGTCCCTGCTCCCGGATGACCGCCCCATCCACGCTGACCCGGCCGGCCTCGATCATGGCTTCGCAGGCCCGGCGGGACCCCACTCCGGCAGCTGCCATTGCCTTTTGCAGCCGGATCAGGTCACTATCAGCTTGAGGATGAGACATCGCTTAGTTCGCTGGCATCAGGAAGTAGTGGAGCTAGAGACGGAAGCTGTTCGAGTGCATCGATGCCGAGCTTCTCCAGTAACACCGGTGTGGTCCTGTACAGATGCGCCCCACCCCCTGCATCATTTCCGCACTCTTCGATCAGGCCGCGCCCGACCAGGGTACGAAAGACGCCGTCGACGCCGACCCCCCGGATTGCCGCCACCCGGGCGCGGGTCACCGGCTGACGATAAGCCACAACCGCCAGTGTCTCCAGGGCGGCCTTCGTGAGCCGCGCCTGCTGCCCCTCGACGACGAAGCGCTCCACCACATCGGCGAAGCGGTCACTGGTGAACAACCGCCAACCCCCGGCCACCTGGCGCAACTCGATGCCCCGCCCCCGGCGGACGTAGTCCGCGGCCAGGCCTCGCAGGGCCTGGCCCACCTCTGCACTGCCGACTTCGGCAATCTCTGCCAGCTCGCGAACTCCAACGGGCACGTCGGCCACGAAGAGCACCGCCTCCAGGGCGCCCGCCAGGTCAGACCGGCTACCTGCAGTTATGTCGACCTCGCCCGCCTCGGCGGGCGGCACCGGATTGGGCCCTGGGCGGCTGGTCATGACAACGCCTCCTCATCCGCGGCCCCGGCGGCGTATCCCTCGTCGACCGCGTCCTGGTCGGCCGCGGACTGCCCGGTCCATCGCACCCTGAGGTCGCCGAGCGGGACCATCTGGTCGAAGGAGACTGCCCCCTCTCGGTAAAGTTCGAGCAGAGCCAGGAATCGGGCCACCACCTCGAGGGTGGATGAGCAGTCGGACACCAGACTGCGGAAGCTGGCCGCACCCACTGCCGCCAGCCGGGTGCGCAGGGTCCCGGCGTGCTCGCGCACGCTCACCCTCGCCACGTGCAGGTGCTCAACATTGACCTGGGGCGGGGTACGAGGCGTCAGGGCTTGCCCCGCGAGGGCGGCGAACTGGTCGAGCCCGATCCCCAGCAGCACATCGGGCAACGCCTCGGCGAAGCGCGGTTCTAGGGTGGCTGTCCGTGGATGGCGCCGCGATTGCGCACGCTCCAGGTCGCCCAGATGCGCGGCCGCGAGCTTGTAGGCACGGTACTGCAGCAGGCGGGCGAACAACAGGTCGCGCGCTTCGAGGAGGGCGAGGTCCTCCTCGTCCTCGACCGCTGCGGCCGGCAGCAGGCGGGCCGCCTTGAGGTCGAGCAGCGTTGCGGCCACCACCAGGAACTCCGTCGCCACCTCAAGGTCCCAGTCGGCACCGGACAGTCGGATGTAGGCGATGAACTCGTCGGTGACCCGGGACAGCGCCACCTCGGTGACGTCCAACTTGTGCTTCGCGATCAGCGCAAGCAGCAGGTCGAAGGGGCCCTCGAAGTTGTCCAGGTGCACCTCGAACGGCTGATGTGCGTGCGGCGGCGCGGGCCCATCCTCCCGCGTCGGCGCGGTGCCGGCGAACGGAAGAGAGGTCACCTCCGAACCGTAGCGCCCAGGACGCCAGTCATCCGGCAAGGCCGGGCTCTCGCTATGTCGACAAGCGGGCAGCGCCGCTTGTCGAATGAATCGCAGACCGTCGCAACCACCGTCGCTTTGACTCGCGTTACTACGGTTCCTCAGCGGCCGGTCAGCCGGCGGACCAGGACCGAGGCATCCCCCTTGGACGCCAGGTCGGCGAGGACCACGGCGAGCGCCTCGCGCACGATCCGACCGCGGTCTGCTACCAGGCCGTGCTCGGCTCTGAGCGTGAGCCGGGCCCCCTCGAGGTCAAGCAACTCTTCCGGGCTGACGTACACCGTTATCTTCTCGTCGTGGCGCTCCCGCCCGCTGGGCGACCGGTCGCCGTTGTTCGCGCCACGGGGCCGGGCGGTGCGCCGGACGGAGGTTCCGTGCGAGCCGCTGCGCCGGGCCGGCCGTGCGTCGTCCAGGGCCGGCACCCCGCTGAGCGTCGGTGGGTGCGGAGGCGCCGGCTGATCGGGCTCCCGAGCGGTTTGCTGCCGCTCGGCGCCGCCGATGTCCTGGCCGAGCTCATGACCGCGGTCACTGCCCCGGCCCAACTCGGCGTCCGAACGCTCAGCCGCAGCATCAAGTGCCAGGGAGGAGCTGCTCGTCGCGCGGAACAACTCGGCGGCGCCAGGCAGATTGGTACGGCGGCTCATCGGGACAGGACCTCCTTGGCGAGGTTGCGGTAGGCCACTGCACCGGCCGAACTCGGCGCCCAAGTGGTGATTGGCTCGCCGGCCACAGTGGTCTCAGGGAACCGGACGGTGCGATTTATGACCGTGTCATACACCTTGTCGCCGAAGGCCTCCACCACCCGGGAGAGCACTTCCCGGCCGTGTAGCGTGCGGGCGTCGTACATTGTTGCAAGAATGCCCTCAAGCTCAAGATTAGGGTTAAGCCGTTTTCGCACTTTGTCTATAGTGTCGATTAAGAGTGCGACCCCCCGGAGACTGAAGTATTCGCATTCCAGCGGCACGATTACGCCGTGCGCCGCGGTCAGGGCATTGATCGTGAGCAATCCCAAGGAGGGCTGACAGTCGATCAGGACGAAGTCGTAATCGTCAGCGACCGGACGCAAGACCCGCTGCAGGGTCTGTTCGCGGGCCACCTCGTTGACGAGGTGCACCTCGGCCCCGGACAACTCGATGTTGCTAGGCAGCAGGTCGAGCCCGGCCACGTTGGTCTTGAGGATGATGTCGTCGGCTGACGTGTCCTCCTCGAGCAGGAGGTTGTAGACCGTCCTGTCGAGTTGGTGGGTGCTCACGCCCAGACCTACCGAAAGCGCTCCCTGTGGGTCGAAGTCCACCAGGAGCACGCGGCGGCCGTACTCCGCGAGCGAGGCACCGAGGTTGATGGTGGAGGTCGTCTTCCCGACCCCGCCCTTCTGATTGCACAGGGCGAGCACGCGCGCCGGCCCGTGATCCTGCAGTGGTTGAGGGTCGCGCCGCGGGCGCACCGGCCGCCCGGTCGGCCCCAGCCGGCCGCGGGCCGGTGCATCGCCGGCGTCCCGGGTGACCGGCAGCTCAACCACACCGGTATCGGCGAACATGGACTGCAGCGGCGAACCGTGCGGAGTCGACATATCTCCAAACCCTCTCGACGACGTGACAACATCGATATTTCTCTAGAACGTAATTCCTCTAGAAACGTCCATGTGCATCTACCGCGAACTCTAAGAGCGAGCCCTATCGACTGCAAGAACCGTGCCCGCGCGCCGTCGGACTATCGGCGACTGATTTTCCGGCCGCAGTCGCGGACCGCCGATCAGACGCCTCGCAGTCGTTGATTTCGGGTCATCTGTATGGGGATGCTCGGCGCAACCCATCAGGCTGGAAGAGTCGGGGAGCCCGGAGACGTGCCGATGACCGCTGCGGTGGGTGCAGTCGCCGTACGGGTCGAAATGCACCACGGCGATGCCGGCGGGCGTGCTCCATCGACGTCGTCGCGGACCGTATCACCCACGAACACTGTTCGCTCGGGTGCGGCGCCGACGGACCGCAGCGCAGCTTCGAAGATCGCCCGGCCGGGCTTTGCCGAGCCGACATGGTGGGGTCGAGGACCGCTGTGACGGTGGGGGCCAGGCCTGGGCCAACCTGGGCAGACCCGGCGGCGGCAAGCCTTGCGGCGACGGTGCCCTCCGCATTCGACACCACAGCGACCCGGACACCCCCCTGGACCAACGCCCGGACCGCGTCGGCTGCGCCGTCGACGTTCCGTGTCCAGATGTGCGCGTCCGGCGCCGCTGTCACGCCGGCAGCGGCGCCCGCCGGGATGCTGCAGGCAGCGACGTACGCGCCCAGATAGGACGCCCATCGCCCGAGCGGGTCCCGGTCGAGCGCCGCGGTGGCTGCGTCGTGCCCGGTCCAGCTGAGCCGGCGACGGGTCGGCACCGAACTGCGGAAGGCGGCCGTCAGCGCTACGGGGTCCGGTAGCAGCAGGACGCTCGCGTCGAACGGCACCGCCTCGAACGTGGTGGCGATCCCCTACCCCAGGGCCCGTGGATGAGCAGCGGCGTAGACCTCCCGCAGGCGGTCGACGGTGACCAGCGTGTAGATCTGCGTCGTGGTCACCGAGGCATGGCCCAGCAGTTCCTGGACCACCCTCACGTCGGCGCCGCCGTCGAGCAGGTGCGTCGCGAAGGAGTGCCGCAGCGTGTGCGGAGACAGGCCCTCGGCGAGACCCGCCTTGTCAGCCACCGCCCGCAGGATCGTCCATGCGCTCTGCCGCGACAGCGCACCGCCCCGGGCGTTGAGGAACAACGCGGCGCTGCCCCTGCCCGCACGGGCAAGCCTGGGCCGGCTGCGGACGAGGTAGTCGTCGACCGCCCGCAGAGCGAACCGGCCGACCGGCACCAGCCGGCTCTTGTCCCCCTTACCGTGCAGCAGCACGACGGCAGCATCGCGGTCCAGGTCGTCCACGGCCAGACCGACCGCCTCGGAGATCCTGGCGCCGGTGCCGTAAAGCACCTCGAGCAGGGCCCGGTCGCGCAGCGCCAGCGGTGTCTGGTCGAACCCGGCCGCCTCGAGCAGGCGCTCGACATCCTCGACCGGGATGGCCTTGGGCAGTCGCCTGGGAGGTGCTGGCGGGCGCACTTCCCGCGCCACATCGTCGCTGACCAGTCGCTCACGCAGGGCGAACCGGTGTAGCCCCCGGACGACGATGACTGCCCGGGCGGCGGAGCTGGCCGACAGCGCGGACCGGCCCTCGGCGCCCTCACGAAGCATCCCGAGGTAGGCCATCACGTGGCGCTCGCGCACGTCACCGATGTCGGTCAAGCCCTGGGCGGCCAGCATCTCGGCGTACCTGCGCAGGTCCCGGCGGTAAGCCTGCAGCGTGTTGGCTGCAACACCGCGCTCGACCGCCAGGTGATCGAGGTAGGCGCCGATCACCCGGTCCACCGCTGCGCTGGCCACGGATGGGACATCCAGACGTATTCGCGAGATCTGGGAGGTCAGCGCAGCGCCTCGCTCACAGGGACGGTCGGCATCGAATGCGCGTCGCCGACCTGTTGCAAGGTGAGCCGGCCGCCGGCGGTGTTGACCCCCCGGGCCAGGGCCGCGTCGCGTTCGACCGCAGCAGGCAAGCCGTAGTTGGCCAGCTCCAGGACGTAGGGCAGCGTGACGTTCGTCAGGGCGTACGTCGAGGTGTGCGGCACCGCCCCGGGCATGTTGGCGACGCAGTAGAACAACGAGCCGGCAACCGCAAAGGTCGGGTCGGAGTGCGTGGTCGGGTGGGTGGACTCGAAGCAACCACCTTGGTCCACCGAGATGTCGACCAGGACCGACCCCGGCCGCATCCGCGACACCAGGTCGTCGGTGATCAGCGTGGGCGCCTTGGCGCCGGGCACCAGCACCGCTCCGATCACCAGGTCGGCGTCGATGCAGGCCCGCTCGACCTCGTAGGTGTTGGACGCCACGGTCTGCAGGTGGCCCTGGTAAATACGGTCGGCCTGGCGCAGTTTGTCAATGTTCTTGTCCAGCAGGAGGACCTCTGCCTGCATGCCCAAGGCGATGGCTGCGGCGTTCATCCCGGAGACGCCAGCACCGAGCACGACCACTTTGGCCGCGTAAACGCCCGACACGCCGCCCATCAGCACCCCGCGGCCGCCCTCGGCCCGGAGCAGGCATTGCGCCCCGACCTGCGGCGCCAGCCGGCCGGCCACCTCCGACATCGGCGCGAGCAGCGGCAGCGACCCGTCGGTCAACTGCACGGTCTCGTAAGCGACCGCGTCGATGCCGGAATCCAACAGTGCCTGCGTGCACTCCCGGGAGGCGGCCAGGTGCAGGTAGGTGAACAGGGTCTGCCCTCGGCGCATCCGGTGGTACTCCTGCCGAACGGGCTCCTTGACCTTGAGGATCAGCCCGGCCTCGCCCCAGACGTCGTCTGCGGTGGGCAGGATCTTGGCGCCCGCGGCAGCGAAGTCGTCATCAGGGATCGACGACCCCAGGCCGGCCTCGTGCTCGATCACCACATCGTGGCCGGCGCGGATCAACTCGTGTACGCCGGCCGGCGTGATCGCGATGCGGTACTCGTGGTCCTTGACCTCGCGTGGAACTCCGACCTTCACCGTCGTCCACCTCCTGCGACGCGCCCCGGCCGGCCCCGTTGTCGGCCTACACCGCCGCAGCGCGAGTGTAGAGCCAGCGCACCGATCAGGACTCCACCGGCGGCGGCCAGGCGTAGTCGGCGACGCGTAGCGGCCGCCAGTCCAGCGACCGCGCCCGTGCGGCGGCGAGAACGCCGAGTCCGCACATGGCGTTGAGGATGCGGCCGGACATCGTCCAGGACACCGCCTCGTCCAGCGGCACCCAACGTAACTCCATTCCGGCCTCTTCCGCCTCGCCGATATAGCGCTGGGCGTCCGCGACGGGGTGCAGCCGACGGGCCAGGAACACCCGGATCGCCTCGTTGCTGCTGCCGGGACTGTTGTAGGTGTCCAGCAGCAGGTGCCAGTCCTCAGCGGTGACGGCACCCTCCTCATGCAACTCCCGCTTGGCCGCCGCCAGGGGCGGCTCGTCGGTGACGTCAAGCAGCCCCGCAGGGATCTCCCACAGTTTCTCCCGGACGGGGTGGCGGTACTGATGCACCAGCAGCACCTGCCCCTCCTCGTCGAGGGCGACGATGCCTACGGCACCTGGGTGACGGACGTAGTCACGCACGACGCTGGTCCCGTCGGGCATGACCACCGTATCGGACGCGAGGCTGATGACGTTGCCGGTGAAACGCAGTTCGGAGTCGAGAATCTCGTAGGCAGTGCCGTTGCTCACCTCGGGCCGACCGCCGGAACCGGCTGTTGGCCCGAGACCGCGTCGCCGGCCACCGCTTGGCCCGGCAGTTCGACGGGCAGCCGCTCGGCGGCGTTGTAGGCCACGGCCGCACCGATGAAGCCACGGAACAGCGGGTGGGCACGGGTCGGCCGGGACTTGAATTCCGGGTGTGCCTGGGTACCGACGAAGAACGGATGGGTCTGCCGGTCGAGCTCGACGTACTCCACCAGCCGCCCGTCGGGTGAGGTCCCGGAGAAGATCAGACCGGCTGCCTCGAGCTTGTCGCGGTATGCGTTGTTAACCTCGTAGCGGTGCCGGTGCCGCTCGGTCACGTTGGTGGCGCCGTAGGCCTGGGCGACCAGTGACCCCTCGACCAGGGTGGCGGGGTAGGACCCCAGCCGCATGCTGCCGCCCATGTCCCGGGCACCCTCGACGACGGCGACCTGGTCGTCCATGGTGGCGATCACCGGGTAGGGCGAGTTCGGGTCGAACTCCGCGCTGTTGGCTCCCACCAGATCTGCCAGCTCGCGGGCGACCTCGATCACCATGCACTGCAGGCCGAGGCAGAGCCCGAGGGCCGGGATGCCGTTCGTGCGGGCGTAGCGAATCGCGCCGACTTTGCCCTCGATGCCGCGGATCCCGAAGCCACCGGGAATGAGGACACCGTCCACTCCGGACAGCGCGGCCGCCGCACCGGCTGGTGTCGCGCAGTCGTCGGAGGTGACCCACCGGATGTTGACCCGGGCGTTATGGGCGAAGCCACCGGCCCGCAGCGCCTCGATAACAGAGAGGTAGGCATCGGGGAGGTCGACGTACTTGCCGACCAGAGCGACGGTCGCTGACTGCTGCGGCCGGTGGACGCGCTCGAGCAGGTCGTCCCACAGCCGCCAGTCCACATCGCGGAAGGGCAGGCCCAGGCGCCGGACGACATAGGCGTCGAGGCCCTCCCTGTGCAGCACCTTCGGGATGTCGTAAATGGACGGCGCGTCCGCGGCGGAGATCACCGCTTCGATGTCGACGTCGCACATCAGGCTGATCTTGCGCTTGAGCGCCGCGGGGATCTCCCGGTCGGCGCGGCAAACGACGGCGTCGGGCTGGATGCCGATGTTGCGCAGAGCGGCGACGGAGTGCTGGGTCGGTTTGGTCTTGAGTTCGCCGCTGGGTGCGAGGAATGGCACGAGGGAGACGTGCAGAAAGAAGCAGTTGTCCCGGCCGACGTCGTGGCGGACCTGCCGGATCGCCTCGAGGAACGGCAGTGACTCGATGTCGCCGACCGTGCCGCCCACCTCGGTGATCACCACGTCCACGCCGTCGCTGGCCATCGACCGGATCCGGTCCTTGATCTCGTTGGTGATGTGCGGGATCACCTGCACGGTGTCCCCGAGATACTCCCCGCGGCGTTCCTTGGCGATGACCTTGCTGTAGACCTGCCCGGTGGTGACGTTCGCCGAGCCGTGCAGGTCGGTGTCGAGGAACCGCTCGTAGTGGCCGATGTCGAGGTCGGTCTCCGCCCCGTCCTCGGTGACGAAGACCTCACCATGCTGGAAGGGGTTCATCGTGCCGGGGTCGACGTTGAGGTAGGGGTCGAGCTTCTGCATGGTGACCCGCAGCCCGCGAGCCGTGAGCAGACTGCCGAGGCTGCTTGCGGTGAGGCCCTTGCCCAGTGAGGAGGCGACGCCCCCGGTGACGAAAACGTGCCGTGTGACCCGGGCAGACTGACTCAAGTGCATCTCCGCGGTATCTCAGGTGGGTGACGGGCACCCACAGGTCCACGGGAATCCACGGTAACACCCGGGGCGACGGCCTTGCCGTATCGACTCGCAGGCCTCTGGCTGGTCCGAGATGTTCGGCTTGGTCGGCGGGTCCGGTCGAGGCGCCTATCGTGCAGCCATGCGCGCCTTCTTGATGGGTGGCTCAGGCCTGGTCGGTCGGGCGGTCAGCCGCCGGTTGTTGACGGCGGGCTGGGATGTCGACGTCGTCGGCCGCGACGCGACCCATCTTCCGGCCGATCTCGCTGAGGGCGGAGTCCGTTTCTTCCCTGCTGATCGGTCTGATACCGCCGCGCTCGTCGCGGCCTTCGGGGGCGGCGCGGATCTGCTGGTCGACTGTCTGTGTTACACCGCGCGGCACGCCGGGGACCTGTTGGCGCTGGCCGGCAACGCCGCCTCGACGGTGATGATCTCGAGCAAGGCCGTTTACGCGGATGCGGCGGGGCGACACGCCAACTCAGCCGAGCCGCCACGCTTCGACGGCCCTATCGACGAGTCACAGGCCACCGTCCCTGCGGGCGAAATGGATTTCAACAGCCGTACGGGCTACGGCCCGAACAAGGTGGCGGCCGAAAACGTGCTGCTGGACAGCGGGCTGCCCGTGACTGTCTTTCGACCCTCCAAGATCCATGGCGACGGCGCCCTCCCGGCGCAAACATGGGTGTTCGTCAAGCGGGTGCTCGATCGCCGCCCCGTGGTGCTGCTCGCGCATGGCGGCCGCGGCGTGGACCATGCCAGCGCGGCCGCCAACATCGCCGCCCTTGCCGAGGCAGTAGCTGCCAGGCCCGGCCGGCGAATCCTTAATATTTCCGATCCGGACGCTCCGTCCGCGGCGGAGATCGCCCGCGTTGTCGCAAGCCACCTCGAGCATGAATGGAAGGAGATCTTGCTCGAGGACGACATCAGCGAGCCACTTGGCTGGCATCCCTGGGACCGCAAGTATCCCGTCGTTCTCGACACGGGCGCGGGCTAGGGCGCTCGGTTACACGCCGGTGGGTGACTTCGCCTCGACGGCGGCCGAAGAGATCGATTGGCTCGTGTCCATCGCGCGCGATGCGCATGGTGCATGCTTGCCCTCAGCCTGGGACGACGAACTCTTCGAGGGGGCTTTCGACTACGCCGGCGAGGACCGCTTCCTCGCCCCGCCAGAGCCGCGCTAAACCGGTCGGCCGAGCAGTGGCCACCGAGCGTTCGTGCTCGACCATGGCGCTGTGTGCTAGCTGGGTGAGACCATCCGCCGCATCACCGAGTGGTTCTTCCCCTTGGACCGCTCGTAGCTGAAGCCGGCCTTCTCGAAGAGACTCCGCGTGCCGTTGTAGAGGAAGGGGCCCGAAGTCCTCTTGCCCAGCGTGTCGTGTGGATACGGCTCCACCACACCACCGCCCGCCTTCGCGATCAAGTCCAGAGCCCCACGAAGCGCC
>JBDUBV010000233.1:0-3180 GCA_040003795.1 Pseudonocardiales bacterium
CGACCGGTACTTCCTCGACAACGTCGCCGAGTGGATTCTCGAGCTCGACCGGGGGCGCGCATACCCCTACGAGGGCAACTACACGACCTACCTCGAGACCAAGCAGGCCCGGCTCAAGGTCGAGGGTGCCAGGGACGCCAAGCGGCAGCGGCAGCTGGCGCAGGAGCTCGAGTGGGTGCGCTCCAACCCCAAGGCACGTCAGGCCAAGAGCAAGGCCAGGCTGCAGCGGTACGAGGAGCTGGCGACCGAGGCCGAGCGTGGCCGCAAGCTGGACTTCGAGGAGATCCAGATCCCCACCGGGCCGCGACTCGGCAACCTGGTCATCGAGTCCAAGGGCCTGGCCAAGGGCTTCGACGGGCGCTCGCTGATCGCCGACCTGTCCTTCTCTCTCCCGCGCGGCGGGATCGTGGGCGTCATCGGCCCCAACGGGGTCGGCAAGACCACGCTGTTCAAGATGGTCGTGGGCGAGGAGCACCCCGACGCCGGCGACCTCGCCATCGGCGAGACCGTCAAGCTTTCCTACGTCGATCAGAGCCGTTCGCAGCTGGCCGGTGACAAGACCATCTTCGAGGCCATCTCAGGTGGCCTCGACCACATCAAGGTGGGCGGCCGGGAGATGCCCTCGCGGGCCTACGTCGGCACGTTCGGTTTCAAGGGCCCCGACCAGCAGAAGCCGATCAAGGTGCTCTCCGGCGGTGAGCGCAACCGGCTCAACCTGGCGCTCACGCTGAAGCACGGCGGCAACGTCTTGCTGCTCGACGAGCCGACCAACGACCTCGACGTGGAAACACTGCAGTCACTCGAGCAGGCGCTGCTGGAGTTCCCCGGCTGCGCCGTGATCACCAGCCACGACCGGTGGTTCCTCGACCGGGTGGCGACGCACATGCTGGCATGGGAGGGCACCGACGCCCAGCCCGACCGGTGGTTCTGGTTCGAGGGCAACTTCGAGGACTACGAGCGCAACAAGCTGGAGCGGCTCGGTGCCGAAGCGGCCCGCCCGCACCGGGTGACCTACCGCAAGCTCACCCGCGACTAGGTCGTGGCAACGCTGCAGGGCTCGGTAGTCCTGGTCGCGGGTGGTGCGGGAGCGGTCGGCGAGGGGATCGTCAGCGCGCTGCTCGATTCCGGCGCGACAGTCGTCGTCCCGTCCCGCGACCCGGCTCGCCTCGACGCGCTGCGCCAGAACGTGGGAAGTGCCGACCGACTGCTCGGCTTGATCGGCGACGTGTGCGCGCCCGAAGGGGCGGGGCGGGTACGCGAACAGGTCGTCGACACCGTCGGGCCCCCCGACGCGGTGATCACGGCGATCGGCGGCTGGTCGAGCGGGCCCAAGCTCGCCGACATCGAGCTGTCGGCATGGGATGGCATCCTCGCCCGCAACCTGCGCACCCACCAGGTGGTGGCCTCGACCTACATCCCGCTGCTGCGCGGCCGCCCCGGCGCGACGTACGGGGTCATCATCGGTGACACCGCGGAGGCGCCGGTCGCCGGTGCCGGCCCGGTCAGCGTGACAGCCGCGGCCGAGCTCATGGCGGCCCGGTCGCTGGGCTTGGAGGAGCAGGAGTCCGGGGTGCAGGTGCTCGCTCTCGTGCTCGGCCCGGTGCTTACCCGCGGCCGGCCCACCGGCGCCGAGCGGGGCCTGCGGGCCATCGACGTCGGGCATGTGCTGGCCCGCCGCCTGCTCGCCAGGGCGGGGCTTCGCACCGCCGGGCCCACTGAGGTGCTCGCCCTTCCCGACCGGGCCGCTGCTCAGTCGGTCTGACGGTTCTGCAGGCTGAAGGCGGCCGACTCGAGGTAGTTCCACAGGGTCGTCGCGTACTCCTGTGGCAGGTCCAGCGAGTCGACGGCGTTCCGCATGTGTGTCAGCCAGGCCATCCGCTCCCGCTCCCCGATCGCGAAGGGCACGTGGCGCATTCGCAGCCGGGGGTGGCCACGCTGCTCGGAGTAGGTGCGGGGGCCGCCCCAGTACTGGCTGAGGAACATCGTCAGCCGCTGCTGCGCCGCGGAAAGGTCTTCGTCGGGGTATAGAGGGCGCAGCACCGGGTCGCTGGCGACACCGTGGTAGAACCGCGACACCAGGCGCCGGAAGGTCTCCGCTCCGCCGACGGCGTCGTAGAAACTCTGTGCTGGTTGCTCACTCACGCACCTATCCTTGCATCGGTCCCAACCAGCGCCGCACTGCTAGTAGCCGATGATCCGGTGCAGCCGCAGGAAGGAAGGCCGGAAGCCCAGGCGCGGCCATGCCCGCGACGACAGCAGGTTGGTCGCCCGCCAGTCGGTGGCGACGGCGGGGAAGCCGGCCTGCGCGGCCCACGCCAGGAACGCTTCGCCCAGCGCCCGGCCCACACCGGCACCGCGGGCGTTTGGCACTACAGCGGCGAAGCCCAGGTCGGCCGCGTGCGCGGGCCGGATCAGGCCGACGGTGCCCCCGGACTCGCGCACGTCACAACCGACAGCCGATCCGACGACCACACCGTCGCGTTCGGCGACCCACGTCGTGAAGGCCTGGTCCTCGATCGACTCCTCCCACTCGGTAACGGCCTCTGCCAGGGTGGGTACAGAGAGGCTGGAGAAGACCGGCGAGCGGCCCTGGTGCTCGGGCAGCAGGAGGTCCAGGGCTGCCAGGACCGGGATGTCATCGACGTCGGCCCGCCGAATGGCGATCTCCCGGATCGCGGCGGCCGGCGCGACAACGGGCGTCTCCCGTACGGCGTGCACGTGCTGCTGGCCGAAGCCCAGCCGGAACCACGCGTCTATCAGGCCGGCGTCTGTCGCCGGGACCATGGCGTAGTGAGCTGTGCGGCCCTCGTCGGCCCACCGCTGGGCCGCGAACCCGTACAGGTCGCGGATCGTCTCCGGCGTGGAAACCGCGGCGCCCGCGGCGGTGACCCAGATGTTGGGGCCCCAGACGGCGTTCGCGCTGGGCACGCCCAGAAGGAAGCCGGCAGCGCGCCCGCCATCGGAGGCGAACGCTCCCGAGACGTGGGCGTCGTCCCAAAGCGCGGCAATCTCGGTGGCGGCCGCAGCCGGGTTCTCATAGCGCGGGTCGAGGAGCGGCTCGCAACCGCGGTGGACTGTGTGCCGCCCGGCGAGCAGGCTCGCGGCCGCATCGAGGTCGGCGGCCTCGAACGCTCGGAGCTCCAGCCGGGGCACGGGACCTACGCTATCTGCCGGTGATCA
>JBDUBV010000234.1:0-3174 GCA_040003795.1 Pseudonocardiales bacterium
GTTTGGCAGAGCCGGCTCCAGCCCTGATCGGAAAACCGTCACCGAAGCTTATTTCGCCCGGCAACTCGTGGTCGCCCGACGTGAGGTCCACCAGCACTGCACCCTCACAGCTCAGTTTTGCTTTGGCGCGTCCTCTAACCAGGCGCAGAGTCTTGAACTTTCCGTCCTGGATGGAAACGTTCGCTCCCTCGAGCAGGATGGAGAGGGCGACCTCGAAATTGAGTGTACCAACGGCTTTTTCATCGGCGAAGATCTCGATGAACGGCTTGAACGAACTACTGATTGCGTGATCCGCAAGCGGTACTACGCTCGTCTTGTCGGGCGGATAGCGATCCTTGTCGCAGTATTTCAGGAACGGCGCGTACTTGCGCCAGGCGCCGCCGATCACCGATGAGATCGGCACGTCTAATACTTCGGTGATCTTGTGCTGTATCTGCGACAGCACGGCTGGCCAATAGGCCGGCGGAACACTCTTGGGAAGCCGCGCCTTCAGCTCCGCCAGGACCTTCGTCGCGTCAGACAACTTCGGCGGCGGGGTGTTGGGATCGCCGAATCCAAAAATGCCATTGAGTGAGACGTCATGATCATTCACTGTCAGCATCCTCCGCGGAAACGAGAGGTCCGCTCATATTGGTGGTCCACAGGTCGTCGCCAAAGCGAGCGACGAGGCTCACCTCAGTGCCGGTCATCAGATTCCCTGTTGTCTCGATCGTCGGCTCCCCAAAGTCCTTGTGTGGCTCGGGTCGGATGCGGGGAGGCGGCAGGTTGCGGGGCGCTCTGTTGTGCAGCGCGCGCATCAAAGCGGCGCCGGCGAGGGCGGCAACGACAACCGCCACAACCCATGGAATCCAGGGTGGCCTGGGAGGCGCCGGCTCACCGACAAAGGTCAGCTGGAGGATGGTGCCAGGCGTGACCACAGTATCAGGTCGCGGGACCTGAGAGAGAATTGTAGGCGAGCCTCCGCTCTGCGCTGGCTGCGCGACCGCCAACTCCGCCCCTTGAATTATCCTGGACGCCGAATCCAGCTGCATTCCAGCAAGAGCCGGAACCTTTACCCCACGAATCAAATGCACGCGGCTCAACGGCGGCACAAGCTGTCCGGCTCCTGGATTCTGCGCCAGCACGTAGCCTCCCGTTCGATCCCGCGCAATCTCTGCCGCGTACACTGCGAGTCCAGCTGCCGTCAGTCGAGTGCTAGCCGTTTGAATCGGTTCATTCGAAACGTCCGGCACAGCCACTAGTGGGACAGACGCAGGTGGCGGCACCACCCCCGAACGAGGCGGCGGAGGCGGCGCGGCACGTGGTGGTGCGGGCGGGGGCGCATGCGGAGGTGCGGGCGGTGCTGCAGGTGGCGGCGCAACTGGTGGTGGCGCCGGTGGTGGCGGTGGTGGCGGCGGCGGCGGCGGTGGTGGTGGCGGTGGCGGTGGCGGTGGCGGTGGCGGTGGCGGTACCACAGCGACTTGTGGGATCGCGATGAATATCTGCACAACGCCGTCGCGCGGAAGCCGCGACCCGCCCTTCGGCTGCTGAGCCATGATTAGACCGGGCTCGCTATTTGAAACAGCGGAGTCATGGGCTATGGCGCGGAGATGTGCCCTTCTGGCCAACAGCGTTCTTGCTGAGTCGGGCGTCAGACCCGTAACGTCTGGAACCCTCACAGGCTGTGGTCGATTCACCAAGGAATCCACAATCCCCACGAGCAGCGACTCCAGAGGACTTGGGTTTCTATTGGGGTTCAGCACTTTGGCCTGGCGCGCTATCCAGATCTGTACCGTGGTTGTTTGAATTGGCGTTCCAGCTTCCGGCGACTGACGGAGCACGATGCCTGCTCTCCCGCGGGGAACGACCGAGTCTCGAGCAACGGGCGTCAGCCTGAACAGCGACAGCAGGTTCCTCGCTGAGTCGACGGTGAGTCCGGTAACGGGAGGGACCCGGCGAACATTCGTGCTGTAGATCGACTGTGCAGGCGGGGCTGGCGGCGGCGTTGGCTGCTGAGCGGCAACCGAAGTCGCGACCATCGTTATCATCAGCGTGAAAGCGGGGCAGCGAAGCTTGGCCACGCCGTGCACAGCGCCAGCAGTCATCGTGGGCCACCTCGTCTGATGTCGCGACAGGAAACCGCGAGTGTGACGTCCACCATGTGCATCCGTCCGGTTATTGGCAAGAGTTTTTTGTCGTGACACGTTCGTAACGAAATGCACGCTGGATGCTCACCCAGTTCTCTCCCAGCGCTCTTTCTCACCAGCAAGCGTCGCCTCTAACCGCTACGGTCAACCGTTTCTCTCCGCGATCTGAGTCCAGCCTGAGTCGCGTGTTGAACCAGCTTCCTCTTCTCCGCACGCTTCGCAGCAACTGGATCGTCAGCGAGCACTCGCGCCAGCGTTGCTTTCAATGTTGCCGGGTCGCTGTGGAAGTCGGTGTGATGTCGTGCTGTTGACGCGTAGGGCGATCCCGCCGGCATCGTGTTCGGCGACCGCACCCAGTTCTTCCCAAGCTTCCTGACGAGCTCCGCATTGTCGTCGATGTCCCTTGCCAGACCCAGCAACGGCTCGCCCTCGTGGATGACCGGGATACGGGCGTGGACTTCCAGCGCGTCGCTCACCAGATAGAGCAGCGACTTGTGGTACAGGTCCACGCAATTATCTGCACGTTCTGTTTGATCGGTCAGCGTGAAAAGCGCGAATCGTTTCAGCGTTCTCGCCGCAATGGATGGCGCGTACATCTGATCGTACACCTCCATCGTGCACGCCGGAGCCCATAGTGTGCAGGATGTCACGATTCGTCCAAGACCCTGGCTGCCGGCGAGCGGCCCATCAGCGATCGCGCCATTCGTCGTCAACAGTTGAGCAAGTCCCCCGAGAAATATCGATCCCGCGCTGTGAGCCACGAGGTGAATCTCCAGATTCGGGTCTGCCGCCATCAGCTTCGCGATGTGGCCGGCAGCGACTCGCGCGCCCCCGGTCTCGCTGACGGTCGCCGCCAGTGCGTTCTGCTTCATCTGCGACCACGCGAGGCGCCCGCCGAGCCCACGGGCCAGCGGCTCTAGTGCGTCGTCGAGCCGGTCGAGCATGAAATCCTTCGTCGCATCGAGAATCCCTTCGGGCCTGCGCTGACGCAGCGCATCGTCGAGGACGTCCTTCACCGTCGACCAGAAATCCGTCTGCCATAAAAAAG
>JBDUBV010000093.1:0-10675 GCA_040003795.1 Pseudonocardiales bacterium
CCGTGAAGGTCAAGCCCAGCGTCAAGAAGATCTGTGACAAGTGCAAGGTGATCCGCCGTCACGGGCGGGTGATGGTGATCTGCGACAACCTGCGCCACAAGCAGCGCCAGGGCTGATCACCGTCAGGCAATCGCGTCCCAGCCGTACCACTGCAGGTACGGACTTCCCCCGGTCGGAGGCCGGGGCCCCGCCAGGGCAGGCGGGGGCGGGCACGCGGCAGACCTCCGCTCGTACGAAGGAGACCGCCCGCAGATGGCACGTCTAGCCGGCGTCGACCTCCCCCGCGACAAGCGGCTGGAGATCGCGCTCACCTACATCTTCGGCATCGGCCGGACCCGCGCGCAGGCCACCTGCGCCGGCACCAGCCTGAGCCCGGACCTGCGTTCCAAGGACCTCACCGACGAAGACGTCGTCGCGCTGCGCGACTGGATCGACGTCAACTACAAGGTCGAGGGTGACCTGCGTCGCGAGATCGCCCAGGATATCCGCCGCAAGATCGAGATTGGCGCCTACCAAGGCATCCGGCACCGTCGCGGCCTGCCGGTGCACGGGCAGCGCACGCACACCAACGCACGCACCCGCAAGGGCCCCAAGAAGACAGTGGCCGGCAAGAAGAAGGTGGGCAAGAAGTGACCGCCTCGCAGCGACACATCGAAAGGGACGGTCAGTTCAGTGCCTCCTAAGACCCGTGCAGGCGCCAAGAAGCCCCGCCGCAAGGAGAAGAAGAACATCGCCCACGGGCATGCACACATCAAGAGCACGTTCAACAACACCATCGTGTCGATCACCGACCCGGTGGGCAACGTGATCGCTTGGGCCTCGGCCGGGCATGTCGGCTTCAAGGGCTCCCGCAAGTCGACGCCGTTCGCCGCGCAGATGGCTGCCGAGAGCGCCGCGCGCAAGGCGCAGGAGCACGGCATGCGCAAGGTGGACGTGTTCGTCAAGGGCCCGGGATCCGGGCGCGAGACGGCGATCCGCTCGCTGCAGGCCACCGGCCTCGAGGTCGGTTCCATCCAGGACGTCACCCCGATGCCGCACAACGGCTGCCGGCCGCCGAAGCGCCGCCGGGTCTGAGGAGAGAGCAAACACCATGGCCCGTTACACCGGTGCTGACTGCCGCCGCTGCCGTCGAGAGAAGATGAAGCTCTTCCTCAAGGGCGCCAAGTGCGAGTCGCCGAAGTGCCCCATCGAGGTCCGCCCCTACCCGCCGGGCCAGCACGGCCGCGGCCGGAGCAAGGACAGCGAGTACCTCCTGCAGATGCGCGAGAAGCAGAAGTGCGCGCGGATCTACGGCGTCCTGGAGAAGCAGTTCCGCGGCTACTACGCCGAGGCCAACCGCAAGACCGGCAAGACCGGCGAGGTGCTGCTGCAGATCCTCGAGTCCCGCTTGGACAACGTCGTCTACCGAGGCGGCTTCGCCAAGTCGCGTGACATGGCCCGCCAGGTCGTCACCCACGGCCACATCACGGTCAACGGCCGCAAGGTCGACATCCCCTCGTACCGGGTGAGCGTCAACGACATCGTCGAGGTACGTGAGAAGTCGCGTGACATGACACCGTTCGTGGTCGCGCGCGCGGAGGCCGGTAGTCGTGGCGTGCCAGCCTGGCTCGAAGTGATCTCCAGCCAGATGAAGATCCTGGTCCACGCACTTCCGGTACGGCAGGTCATCGACACACCCGTACAGGAGCAGTTGATCGTCGAGCTCTACTCGAAGTAGAACCGACTCCGCACCACTACAGCACCATCACCAGGGCGTCATATGGCGGTCGCCCCGAACCGAAGGAACTGCCCATGCTCATCTCACAGCGTCCCTCTCTCTCCGAGGACCAGCTCGCGGACAACCGCTCGCGATTCACCATCGAGCCGCTCGAGCCGGGCTTCGGCTACACGCTCGGCAACTCGCTGCGCCGCACGCTGCTCTCGTCGATCCCCGGCGCGGCAGTGACCAGCATCCGCATCGACGGCGTGCTGCACGAGTTCACCACGGTGCCGGGCGTCAAGGAGGATGTCACCGAGATCATCCTCAACCTCAAGGAGTTGGTGGTCAGCTCCGACAGTGACGAGCCGGTCACCATGTACCTGCGCAAGCAGGGCACCGGTGCCGTCAGCGCGGCCGACATCGCACCGCCGGCCGGCGTCGAGGTGCACAACCCCGACCTGCACATCGCCACCATCAACGGCAAGGGCCGGCTGGAGATCGAGCTGACCGTCGAGCGCGGCCGCGGCTACGTCAGCGCCGTGCAGAACAAGCAGCCCGGCCAGGAGATCGGCCGCATCCCGGTCGACTCGATCTACTCGCCAGTGCTCAAGGTGACCTACCGCGTGGAGGCCACGCGCGTCGAGCAGCGCACCGACTTCGACAAACTCATCGTCGACGTCGAGACCAAGCCCTCGATGGCCCCGCACACGGCCATCGCTTCGGCCGGATCCACGCTGGTCGAGCTGTTCGGCCTGCTGCGCGAGCTCGACGAGAGCGCCGAAGGCATCGACATCGGCCCGTCGCCGACCGACGCGGCGCTGGCCGCCGACCTGGCGCTGCCGATCGAGGAGCTCGACCTGACGGTCCGCTCCTACAACTGCCTCAAGCGCGAGGGCATCCACCAGGTGGGGGAGCTGATCGGCCGCAGCGAGGCGGACCTGCTCGACATCCGCAACTTCGGCGCCAAGTCGATCGACGAGGTCAAGGTGAAGCTGGCCGGCATGGGCCTGGCTCTGAAGGACAGCCCGCCAGGGTTCGACCCGCGCGACGTCGTCGACACCTTCAGCGACGAGGGATACGACGGTACGGACTACGCCGAGACCGAACAGCTCTGATAGGAGCGTTGCGACATGCCCACCCCCACGAAGGGCCCCCGGCTCGGCGGTAGCCCGGCGCACGAGCGGCTGATGTTGGCCAACCTCGCCACTGCACTGTTCGAGCACGGCCGCATCACCACCACCGAGGCCAAGGCCAAGCGGCTGCGTCCGCTGGCCGAGCGCCTCATCACCTTCGCCAAGCGTGGCGACCTGCACGCGCGGCGGCAGGTGCTGACGGTAGTTCGTGACAAGGGCGTCGTGCACACATTGTTCGCCGAGATCGGGCCCCGGTACGACAGCCGCCCCGGCGGCTACACCCGCATCGTCAAGATCGGGCCGCGCAAGGGCGACAACGCGCCCATGGCCGTGATCGAGCTGGTCGAGGCAGTCACCGAGGAACAGGCGGTGGTCGACGAGGCCGAGCGCTCGCGCGGCACGCGGTTCGCCCGGCGCCGGGGCGGCAGGGCGGGCGCGGAGGTGGCCGAGCCGGCTGCGACCGCCGACGAGGTGGTGGAGGCGGGCGATGACGCCGGTGCTGCGGCCACAGTCGACGATGAGAGCGACAAGACCTGAGCGACCCGCACACCATCCGGCTGCGCCTCGACCTCGGCTATGACGGCACCGAGTTCGCCGGGTGGGCCCGCCAGCCGGGGCAGCGGACCGTGCAGGCCACCGTCGAGGAGGCACTCGGGACCATCCTGCGGGTGTCGGTCTCCCTCACGGTAGCCGGGCGCACCGACGCGGGCGTGCATGCGACCGGCCAGGTCGCCCACGCCGACCTGCCGGCCCAGATATGGAACAGTTTCGAGCCTTCGTTGCTGCGGCGGCTGGCTGGCGTGCTCCCCCGCGACGTCCGGGTGCGCTCGGCCGCGCCGGCGCCGGCGGGATTCGACGCCCGCTTCTCGGCTTTGCTGCGGCGCTACGCCTACCGCGTGGCCGACACCGACTGGGGCGTCGAGCCCATGCACCGGCACATGATCGTGCACTGGCCGCGCCCCCTCGACGAGCACGCGATGCAGGCCGCCGCAGCGCCATTGCTCGGCGAGCACGACTTCGCCGCGTTCTGCCGCCGCCGTGAGGATGCCACGACCGTGCGCACGCTTCGGCGCCTGCACTGGGTCCGCGACGCCGAGAGGGTGCTGACCGCCACGGTGGAGGCCGACGCCTTCTGCCACTCCATGGTGCGCAGCCTGGTCGGGGCCCTGCTGGACGTGGGTACGGGTGCCCGCGATACCGGCTGGCCGGCGGCCGTGCTGGCCGGCCGGGTCCGCGACCCCCGCCTCAACGTCGCACCCGCCCACGGCCTGACCCTGGTCTCGGTCGCCTATCCCGAGCCCGGCGAGCTGGCCGCCCGGGCACGCGAGACCAGGCGCCGCCGCGAGCCTCGTACCATCGGCACGTGAGCATCCGGGGGCGCGCGGCGATGACCGCCACACTCCTCCTGAGCCTGTTGGCCGGCGGTTCCCTCCTGGTGGCCGCACCGGTGGCAGCCGACGACAACTGCGCTCACATCCAGGACTCCGAGGGCGTCAAGCCCGACTCGTGGGCGCAGCGCCGGCTCGACCTGGCGCGGGTGTGGCCGCTGGTGCAGGGCAAGGGACAGATCATCGCGGTCATCGACAGCGGTGTCGACGTGACCCGGCCGCACCTCAGGGGCGGCGCGGTGATCGCCGGTCCGGACGTTCTCGGCGCCCGCGGCGGGCCCTCTACAAAGGACTGCACCGGCCACGGCACAGGTGTCGCCGCCATCCTCGCCGGGCATCCGGTCGGTGGCTCGCCCTTCGCCGGGGTGGCTCCCGCGGCGAGGGTGCTGTCCATCCGGGCGGTCGAGAAGGGGTCGAGCCGCGAGGCCGACAGGGGTGGCCCCGCCCAGATCGTGCGTGCCCTGCAGGCGGCGGTGCAGGCGCACGCGAGGGTAATCAACATCTCGGCCGGGAACCAGTCCGACGACCCGGCGTTGCGGGCGGCGGTCACGGATGCGCTTCAGCACGACGTGGTCATCGTCGCTGCCGCCGGCAACGACGACCATGACATCCCCATCAAGCCCGAGCAGGCTGCCCTGCCCTACTATCCCGCAGCCTATCCCGGCGTGCTCGCGGTCGCGGCCACCGACAAGGACGACCAGAAGACGGACATCTCCCCTACCGGGTCCTATGTGGATATCGCCGCCCCAGGCGACGGCGTGGTGACCGTGGCTGCCAACGGGCCCGCCGCCTACGTCGCGGTGAGTGGAACCAGCTACGCGGCGCCGTTCGTGGCCGGCACCGCTGCCCTGGTCCGCGCATACCACCCAGGACTGACTGCACAGCAGGTCGTGCGCCGGATCGTTGCCACCGCTGACGTGCCCGCGTCGGGGCGGGGCACACCAGGCCTGGGCGCCGGCATCGTCAACCCCTATGCCGCGGTCACCGCCGTCATTCCCGCCGAGGCCGGTGTGGCTGCGCCGTCGGCCACGGTCGCGGCGGTCAGCCCGGCGGTCCCGCTGGCCGCCGACAACCGGGCCCGAGACCGGGCCCTGGCCGGCGCCGGGCTGGCCGGCCTGCTGGCCGTGCTGGTCCTGGCCGTGGCGTCGCTGCTCCCGCGCGGCCACGAGCGCCGATGGCGTCCCGGTCGGGTGCCCGTCCCGATCAGGGACCGCAACCGGATGTGACTCAGGGCGCCGGTGATGCTCCCGGCGCGGTCGCCGCGCTCAGCGAGGCCGGCTGCCCTGCCGCCTTGCTCGACAACGGCGGCCCGGTGGGCAGCAGAGACAGGAAGAAGCCGGGCAGGACCGATATCCGCACGTTGTTGTAGCCGAGCGCCTGCAGCGCGGCGCTGCCGCCCATCGGGTACCTGCGGCCGTCGACCACCAGGAACACTGTCGGGTTGGTGCCGTCGCGCGCCAGGGCGCCGCGGCCGGGCTGCACGTAGACCTCATCGGCGGTCGGCGTCGCGGCGCCGGCTGACTGGACGTGCTGCTCGGTGAAGGGCGGCAGGTCGGCGAGGGCGTGCACCGACCGGGTCAGCTTGCCGGTCGTGCCGGTGATCGTGGCGCACAGCACCGGCCGGTCCGGGCCACCTGCCGCCGTCAAAGTCCGGTCGGGATAGCCCCCGACGTCGAGCGCGTTCACCGGAGCCTTGCGCGCGCTGCCGGCGGCGTTGGGAGCGATCGTGACGGGCCCCGGATTGGGCAGCGGATGGGGCGCCGCCAGAACCAGGGCGGCGACGACCGGCGAGACGGCGAACAGCCCTCCGGAAAGCATCACCGAGTACTGGTCGGGGCCGATGCCCTTGACAACGAACACCTGCCCGATCACGGTGCTCTGGCCGCCCAGCTCATTTCCGGCCGCACCCCGACCGGCGATCTGTGGGAAAGTGATCTCCGGTCCGCGCTCGAGTGCAGCCACCCAAGCCGGGCCCACCCGTTGGGGATTGACGCTGCGGAAGCCCAGAGCCTCGGCGACAGCCTCGGAGTGCACCGGGAAGGCGTGTTCGCGCCAGACCAGGTAGTCCTCACCGGGGATCCCGGTGGTTACCAGTGCGGCGCTGTCCGGGCCGAGGGAACCGGGCAGGGTGCGGGTGCCCACGAGCAGGGTCACCTTGGCCTGCGAGCCGAAGGGCCGCGCGCACACCGTCCACGGGTCGTCGACCAGGTCGCTTGCCGAGGGCGGCGAGCTGGGGGCACCGGCGATCCCGAGTGTCTGCTGGCGGGGGATCCCAGCCAGCGACTTGCGCGAGACCGATGCCTGGACGTCGGATCCCAGGAACAGCCGCGCCGAGGTGTAGTTCAGCATCGGATACAGCCGGCCCTTCTTCCACACATAAGCCGCGCCGGTGCCCTTCTCCATCACGATGGTGTCTTGAGCCCGCCAGCCGCTGGCGCCGTCCTGCTTGAGCAGCCCGATGATGCCGAAGACCGCCAGTGCGATCACGGCGACCATGAGACCGGCAAAACTCGTGCGTACGATGCGCCGCATGGGTGATTCGACGCTCTCCGGCTCGCCGGAGAGCAGCGCAGAGACGATCCGGTGACGCAGGAACTGGTAAGCCTGCAGCTGGTCGCGTCGCGAACGCATGCGACCTCCCACCCCGACGGCGATGACAACCGAGCATAAGGCGCCTGCGGGCCGGCCCGAAAACGCGCCGGTGCAGCGCGCCGTTGCCTCCGGCAGGGTCGCCGGCGCTGCCCCCACCGAGCTGGCGCCAGGCCGCGGCCGGCTGCTCGGCGTCGGGGTCATCCAGTTGGTCGCCTGCGAGCTGGCGGCAGTGGCCGTCCTGCTTCATCGCAGCGTGCTGGTGCTCGTGCTAGGGCCGCTGGCGGTGGTCGTGGTCATACTCGCCCTGGGCCGGCGCAACGGCAGGTGGCTGTACGAGGATTGGGGGGTTCGTCGCGACTTCCGGCGCCGGGCCTTCGACCGGTCGGTTGTGCAGTCCTATGCGGCGCAGCTGGGGAACTCCCGGCTGGCGGCCCTGCACGAGCTGCACCCGCAGTTGCACATCACCGAGGTCGCCGACCGGTCGGGAGAGACGATCGGCGTGGTCAGCGACGGCCGCTGCTACAGCGCCATGTTGGCCCTCGAACCCGCACGGGTGACCCCGGGACAGAGCTCCGAGGGCACCTCCCTGTCGCTGGACATCGTGGCCGAGGCCCTGCGCACCCGCGATGTCGCCCTCGCCGGGATCCAGGTGCTCACCCACACCGTCCCCGCGCCGACCGCCAATCTCCCGGAGAGCTCGCCATGTGTACGGTCCTACGCCGGCCTGTCGGGGGCCGCGGTGCCCGCTCGCCGGACGACCTGGATCATCTCCCGGCTCGACCCGGCTGCCAGCCCTGCGGCGGTGGATGCCCGCGGCGGCGGCGAGATGGGGTCGCAGCGGGCCCTGCTGGGAACCATGTCCCGACTGACGGCATCGCTGCGCTTCGCCGGCATCGACGTCCGCCCGGTCGGCGGTCACGAGGCGCTCGACGTGCTGTCGCTCACGGCGGGCGCCACCTCGCGGGCAGTGGCTCCCGGCGCCCCGCGTACCACCGAGCACTGGACCAGTTGCACCATCGACGAGACCGTGCAGGCCTGTTTCTGGGTGCGTAGTTGGCCGACCGCAGTGCGGCCCGGCGAGCGCGGGCTGCTCGTGCGGCTCGGGGACGTGCGCGGGAGGTTCAATGTCGTCTCGCTGACGATGACCAGCGAGGACACGCGCGGTGTGCACCTGCGGGCGGTCGTCCGGGTGGCCGGCGGCAGCCCGGAGGAGCTGGCCTACCTTGCCGGGGAATTGCAGCAGGTGGCACAGGGCGCCCGGCTGGTCCGGCTCGACGGCCAGCAGGTCCCGGGAGTCATCGAGAGCATGCCGCTCGGCGGGAGCGCCTCGTGAGCTCCAGACCCGGCCAGGTCTTCGTGCCCAGACCGGCGCAGACTGCGCTGCGGCTGCCGCGTGACCACGTGGTGAGCCGCGCCGGGCTGGGCCTCGTCGGCCCGCCGCCGGGCCGCGGCGGGCTGGTCCTCGGCTTGGACGAGGATCGTCGGCCGGTCCCGGTGCGCCTCTTCGAGGGCCAGCCGCGGTCGCTGGCCGTCGTCGGGTCGGCCAACCTGGTGCGGGTGATCGCCTTCCGGGCGGTGGCGGTGGGCGCGCTGATCCGGGTGATCACCTCCCGACCTCAGGCCTGGCAGCAGTTGGCCGACTCGCTGGGGGGCTACGGCCGGCTGGTGTCGGTCGTCGCCAGCGACACCATCGCGGGTGCTGGCTCCCTTGCCGCGCCGGTGCTGACCGTGCTCGACGCAGCTGCCGGTCCGCCCGACCCCCGCCGGCCGCCCGCCCCGTGGGGCACCACGCTGACCCTGCTGCCGGCGGTCAGCGACTCGACTGCCTCGACCCTGCGTTTCGCCGACCTCGCCGTCCTGGCCCGATGCGACCACGCCCAGGCCCGGCGCGCCTGCGCATTGCTTGGGGTCGGGCCACGCCACGTGCCCCGCCTGGTCAACGCACCCGACGACGGCCTGGCCCTGGTCGCCGGCGGCGAGCCGACCTTCCTTCGGCTGGCTCCCACCGAGATCGAGCGGCGGTTGCTGGGCGGCTGAACAGCAGTCAACCGCCCAGCCCGCGTACATAGGAGTACGCACCGAGGACGCCCATCGCCAGCGGGATGATGCTCACCAGCAGGGCGATCTCCACGATGTCCAGTGCGCGGGCGGCATACGGGGAGGGGGGCCGGCCTGGCACGGCGAGCGCGACAACGACAGCCGTGGCCCCGCCGATCAGCAGCGCACCGAGCCCACCCAGCAACTGGGCCAGCCCGCCGGCAGCGGCCGCCGTCGCCCCCACCACGGCCACCGCGCCGAGCAGCCCGGTGGCCAGCAGCACCAGTCGCTGTGCCCGGTCGGCGTAGTAGCGGGACCGCAGCAGCAAAGCGGCAGCGACGACCGCGCAGAGCACGCGGGCATCGGTGCGGCCGGACCCGACCAGGAGCACCTGTGCGCCGGCCAGGACGACGCAGCAGGCGGTGAGCAGTCCGGTCAGGTGCGACTCGGCCTGCTCGGCCCGCGTAGTGGTTCCCGGGCCCGGCACAGCCGACTCGTCCTCGGTCATGTCGCTGGCGTCGGCCGCGACGGTCGGCAGCGGCAGCCGGGCCAGCCGCAGCGCCAGAATCGGCAGCACAGGGGCGGCTGACATGGTCAGCGCCGCCGCGACCGCGGCGCCACCGCGGGTGGACACCCCGCCGAGCAGGGTGAACAGGACGCAGAGGCAGCCGAGCAGCCCAACGGCTGCCGCGGCGCCGAAGACGGCGGTGAAGTCGCCGACCAGGACTGCGGCGAGCACCGCGGCGACCAGCAGGGCAGAGCAGGCCAGCAGCAACTCGGTGCGCCCGAGAGGGGCGATCCCGTGGCCGGGGGCGGTGGCGACCAGGCCCGCGACGAAGGCGTACGCCAGGCCGGCCCCTGCCGACACCGCGCCGGCGGCGCTGTCCTGCAGGGCGCGCGCCAGGCCGGCGCCGGAGAGGAGGAGCAGCGCAGCGACAGCGGCGGCGATCAGCGCGGCGGCCTGCCGGTTGGTGCCGGCCAGCGCAGGAGCCAGCACCCCGGCCGACAGCAGTGCGCCGCCGATCACCAGGCCGGTGCGCCGGGTGTTGGCCGGCTGCCAGCGCGCCGCGCGCTCGCGGGTCGTGGTGGCGATCGCGTCGACGACGTCGTCGAAGACCGGGGTGGGCAGCTCCGCGCGACGTGGCCGCAGGTGCAGGACGTCGCCGTCGCGGATCCCCAGGGCGTCGATGGTGTGCCCGCTGTCCAGCGGCCGCTCGCCCAGCCTGGCCAGGGCCCAGCCACCATGGGCGGCCCCGCTGTCGACGACGTCCTCGCCGGCCAGCTTCAGCAGGGTGGGCAGCAACTCGGCGAGCGTGGCGGTGTGCGGCAATGCCACGTCGACACGCGTGTACGGTGCGACGACGGTCACGCGGGCGACACCCATCGGCATCGTCACGGTCACCCGGCGGCCTTCCTCGGTGACGTCACCCGCGCAGAGTACCTACAGTGGCGTAAGCACCCGAACCAAGCACTCATAGCGGCAGGTACCGGTACACAGCGCAGGAAGGAGCGCGGCGCGGTGGGCACAGAGGTCTTCCGGCGTCGGCCTCGGCGGCCGGCTCCCGTGCTGCCCAGCGGCGAGATCGCCTTGCAGGCACCTCCGGAGCTGCCCAAGGTGAGGAACAACCTGGCCCAGCTGCTGATGGTGCTGCCGATGCTCGGTGGTGCCGGCGCGATGATGTTCCTGTTCGCCGGCGCCGGCGCCGGTGGCGGCAGGGGGCGGGGGCCGATGATGTGGGTTGTCGGCGGCCTGATGGGCGCTTCCATGCTGGGCATGACGCTGATGAGCGTCGGCCGTCCCCAGATGGGCAAGAAGTCCGAGCTCA
>JBDUBV010000094.1:0-10632 GCA_040003795.1 Pseudonocardiales bacterium
GGAGCCCGGGCGGGGCTGCACCGCATAGCCGGGTGGCGGCGTCACGGGCGCGCCCGTCCGGAGTGAGTGTCTACTTCACCAAGCGCAGGGCGAAGGGGTACTTGTAGGTCTCGCCCTTGTTGGCGGCCAGGCCGGCGATGATCGAAAAGATGATGCTCGCGACCCAGACCAAGAACCAGGTGAAGACCCCGATCAGCACGAAGGTCAGCACCGCCGAGATCACGTACCCGATTGCGATGGTGATCTGGAAGTTCAGCGCCTCGGTGGAGTGATACTTGGTGTAGGGCGACTCGTTGCCCTTGGTCAGCATCACGATCAGGGGAGCGATGAAGCCCAGGATGATCCCACCCAGATGGCCCAGCATGCTCCACATCGTCTCGTCAGAGGTGAGCTGACGGCCCACGAGCGGCGAAAAGGGGGCTGCTGCGGCTCCCGGCGGCTGGGAGTAGGCGGGCTGGTTTGCCGGCGGCGCGCCGTACCCCGGCTCCGGGGGCTGGGGCGGGGGGGCGTAGCCGCCCGGCTGCTCGTCGAAGGGGGGGTCCTGGGGTGCATTCGGTTCGGTCATGGCGAACACACTAGAGCTAGGTTGCCCTGCAGGGAGAACGACACGTCAAACCTCGCGGGGGCAATTGGTAGGGCAACCCGCTCAACTGCTGAGATTCCAGGCTGGAACCGGCGAGAGCTGCGGCCAGGACAGCAGGCGATTGAGCTCCATGCACTGCTCCCAGGACAGTACTGCGCTGTCGCGGTACATGATCAGGCAGCTTTCGTACAGCGCCTTGGGCACGCCGAGTCCGGCCGTCAACAGCCAGCCGATCGACTCGTCGACATCGTGTGTGCGGCGCACCCGCACCAGCAGCGCCTCGAGCTCGGTCTGAGTCCGCCGGGTAAGTGGCGCGATCCGGGCCCGCATGTCAGGGTCGCTCTCCCACGGCAGCAAGCTGCGCATCTCCGCCAAGAGCGTGGTCCGGACATTTGCCACTACCCAGTCCTTCCCGGCGCGGCCCCCCACGACTCGATCGGTCACGATACTCCCGGTTTCCCTTTCCGCGAGTCGGCTCCCGGCACGCCGTATGATTGGCACTCGACCGTTACGAGTGCCAGGAGGTGGCCGGGTGTCCCTTGACGAGCGCAAGCTCGAGGTGCTTCGGGCCATCGTCGAGGACTACGTCTCCACGCACGAGCCGGTCGGCAGCAAGTCGTTGGCCGAGCGACACGTTCTCGGGGTCTCGCCGGCGACCATCCGCAACGACATGGCCGCTCTGGAGGAGGAGGGCTACATCGCCCAGCCGCACACCAGTGCCGGCCGGATCCCCACTGACAAGGGATACCGGCTCTTCGTCGACCGGCTCTCGCAGGTCAAGCCCCTGTCCGCACCCGAGCGCCGGGCGATCCAGACCTTCCTCGACGGCGCGGTCGACCTCGATGATGTCGTACGGCGCAGCGTGCGGTTGCTGGCCCAGCTGACCCGCCAGGTCGCCGTGGTGCAGTATCCGGCGCTCTCCCGCAGCGCCGTCCGGCACCTCGAGCTCGTGCATCTGTCCGACGGCAGGCTGCTGCTCGTCCTGATCACCGACACCGGCCGCGTCGAGCAGCGGGTGGTGCAGCTGCCCACCGCGCTGGGCGAGGAGCAGGTGGCGGAGTTGCGCACGGCGGTCAATGCCTCGCTCACCGGGCACCGGCTGGCCGACGCGCCGGCGCAGGTGGAGTCCCTGCCTGACTCGGTGGGGCTCGAGCTGCGGCCGGTCATGGTCTCCCTGGGCACAGTGCTGCTGGAGACCCTGGCGGAGCGCTCGGAGGAGCGCGTCATGCTGGCCGGCACCGCCAACCTCACGCGCAGCGCGCTGGACTTCCCGCGCACCATCCACCCCGTCCTGGAAGCCCTGGAGGAGCAGGTGGTGCTCCTCAAGCTGATCGGGGAGATCGAGACGCCGAGCACCTTGCGGGTCCGCATCGGCGAGGAGAACGCTGTTGAGGGGCTGCGCGACACGTCCGTGGTGAGCGTGGGTTACGGCTCGGGTGAGCAGGCGCTGGCCGGTCTCGGTGTCCTGGGGCCGACCCGGATGGACTACCCCGGCACCATGAGCGCCGTGCGGGCCGTCGCCCGCTACGTCGGCGACTTGTTGGCGCGCCAGTGAGGATCAGCTGACCGTGCCGACCAAGAACTATTACGCGATCCTAGGCCTGCGCCGGGATGCCACGGCCGAGGAGATCAAGCGGGCCTACCGCAAGCTGGCCCGCGAGTTGCACCCCGACGTCAACCCCGACGCCGAGGCCCAGCAGCGCTTCCGCGACGTCTCGGCCGCCTATGAGGTCCTCAGTGATCCGGCCAAGCGTGAGATCGTCGACCTTGGTGGCGATCCGCTGGCCCCCCGGGGTGGCGGCAGCCCGGGTCAGCCGTTCACCATGGGTTTCCAGGACATCATGGACGCCTTCTTCGGTGGCGGGGGAGCGGGCGGTGCCCGGGTCCCCCGCAGCCGCCGCCGTCCCGGTGACGACGCCCTGATCCGGCTTGACTTCGACCTGGCGGAGGCGGCCTTCGGCGTGAGCCGGGAGTTCACCGTCGACACCGCCGTCACCTGCACGCAGTGCATGGGCGCCGGGACGGCCCCGAACACCGACCCGGTGAGCTGCCAGGCATGCGGTGGTCGGGGTGAGGTGCAGAGCGTGCAGCGTTCCTTCCTCGGCCAGGTGATGACCGCCAGGCCGTGCACCAACTGCGGCGGGTTCGGCACAGTCATCCCGCACCCCTGTTCGGGCTGTGGCGGCGAGGGAAGGGTGCGCAGCCGCCGCACGGTCACGGTCAAGGTGCCGGCCGGTGTCGAGGACGGCATGCGGATCCGGTTGACCGGCCAGGGCGAGGTCGGTGCTGGCGGCGGCCCGCCCGGCGATCTGTACGTCGAGGTGCACGAGCGGCCACACGAGTTCTTCACCCGTGAGGCCGAGGACCTGCACTGCGAGCTCACCCTGCCGATGACCGCAGCTGCGCTCGGCACGAGCACGTCACTGACCACGCTCGACGGTGAGGAGCAGCTTGACATCAGTGCCGGGGTGCAGGCCGGCACGGTGATCACCCTGCGGGCCCGCGGAGTCCCGCGGCTGCGGTCCAGCACCCGCGGTGACCTCCACGTGCACATCAACGTCGCAACGCCCACCCGCCTCGACGCAGAGCAGGAGGCCCTGCTGCGCCGCCTCGCCATTCTGCGCGACGAGGAGCGTCCCGAGGCAGCGGTCCGTTCCAACGGGCTGTTCTCCCGGCTGTGGGGCAGTCGCTGAACGATCCGGTCTTCCTCGTCGAGGAGTTGCCCCTCGGGCAGACCGCCGTGCTGGGCGGCGCGGAGGGGCGCCATGCCGCGCGGGTCCGCCGGATGGAGCCCGGGCAGCAGATCGAGCTGAGTGACGGTGCCGGCGGCCTGCTCCGCTGCACAGTCAACGCTGTGGTCGATGCGACCCTCGAGCTCGTCCTGCACGAGCGTTCCTTTGCCGTGCCGCCCGTCCCCCGGCTGGTCGTCGTACAGGCCCTGGCCAAGGGCGAGCGCGGCGAGCTTGCTGTCGAGCTGATGACCGAGGTGGGTGTCGACGAGGTGATCCCGTGGGCCGCGGCACGGTCGGTCACCCGGTGGCACGGTGAGCGCGGTGACAAGGGCCTGCGCCGTTGGCGCTCGACGGCGCGGGAGGCCGCCAAACAATCCCGCAGGGCCTGGCTGCCGGTGATCCCACCGCTGCACGACACGGCCGCCGTGGCCACCCGGATACGGTCGGCCTCGGCCGCGCTGATCCTGCACCATCCGGCGGCGCGGCCGCTGTCGGATGTGCGGCTGCCGGCCGCCGGCGACGTCGTGCTCGTGGTCGGCCCGGAGGGTGGCCTCGCCCCTGAGGAGTTAGCGGCCCTCGCCGATGCGGGCGGAGTGCCCTGCCGGTTGGGACCCACGGTCCTGCGCACCTCAACCGCCGGAGCGGCTGCACTGGCCGCCTTGTCCGTCGCGCTGGGCCGCTGGTCCTAGCGCACGTCGTACGGCCGCACCGTCAGCTCGCTGAGGCGGCCGTTGGCATCGGAGAGGGTGCGGGCGACGACGGCGTACCGGCGGGGCGGCACGGGCTTGGTCGTGCTGCCCAGCAGGACCCGCCACGGTGCCAGCGCACCGACTGAGCCGTCGTTGCCGACCGCCGCCTGTGCTCCGTCCGCAGTGAGCAGTCGCAACTGCACGGCCTCGTGCGGCCCGCCCACGGTCCCGCTCACCGATACGACACCCCGCTGGCCGGGGGAGACGTCGCCGATGCGCAGCTGCGGGGCGTCGGCCCGCACGACGACGTAAGGTTCATCGTCGCCGCGAGATGTCCGGACGAGGTAGACCGTGGTGACCTCGGAGAGCACGTTGTTGGGGTTGCGGGCACCCAGAACCACACCAGCCCCTGCCTCCAAAGGCAGGACGGCCATGACCTCGACCGGGTCGGAGTAGCCGAGATAGTCGCTCACGAAGTGCAGGGCGGTCTGCTTGGCGTCCCGCAGGTAGGGCAGCCGTCCTCTGGCGACATCGGCCGGTTCCCGAGCCGCTGCCAGAGCGCGGTTCTGGTAGGGCCAGATCGTCGTCAGGTTGGGCAGCGCTGCGGTCGGCGTGGACGGGTGCGGCTGCGGTGCCGGCGTCACCGTCGGAGCGGCCACGGTCGACTGGCCCGGTTGCGGCTCGGACACGTCGTGGTGGGGCACCAGCGACGGGACCGCGATGACGCCCACGACGGCCGCCGCCACCGCTGCCATGGCGAGGGAGGGCATCAGCCAGCGCCGCCGGGCCCGGCGGGCCGTGACCCTTGACCGGATCCGGCTCAGGCCGTCGCCGCCGGGCTCGTAGGACCGGGCCTCGGTCTCCAGGGCGTCCCGGAGCAGCCTGTCGAGTTCGTCGCTCATCGTTGCTCCAACGTCGTGTCGTCCAAGGCTTTGCGGAGGGCAGCCATGCCGCGAGAGGCATGGCTCTTGACCGCTCCGGCACTGATGCCGAGCGACTGCGCGATCTGGGCCTCGGACAGGTCGCCGTAGTAGCGCAGCACCAGGCATTCGCGTTGCCGGGTGGGCAGGGCGCGCAGCGCGGTCATCACGGCCTGTCGCTCGAAAGACTCCATCGCGCCGTGCTCGGCCGACGCCGCGTCGGGCATGGGCCTGGGGGCATGACGCTCGGCAACTTGGCGATGCCGCATCCTGGAACGGGACAGATTTACCACGGTGGTCCGCAGGTAGGCCTCCGCGGCCTGCGGGTCGCGGATCCGCCGCCAGGCGGCGTGCATCTTGACGTAGGCGTCCTGCACGATCTCTTCACTGGTCGAGAGGTCGTCGAGGAGAAGGGCGGCCAGCCGTACCAAGCGGCGGTAGTGGGCGGTGTACAGCTCTGTGAGCGCCGCGTCGGCATCGAGCGCGGCATCGCCCGGTCGTCGCTGGGTAGCCGTCATCGTCAAGCTCAGTGTGCCTGGCATGCCATGAAGGACGCGCAGGCGCACCGCACGGTTTACCTGCCCCGCCTAGGATCGCGGGGTGCCCACCGACTGCCTGTTCTGCAAGATCGTGGCCGGGGATGTTCCTGCCGAGGTCGTCCATGAGGGCGAACGCACCCTGGCATTCCGCGACATCTCACCGGCCGCGCCCACCCACGTCCTGGTCATCCCGCGTGACCACCACACCGACGTCGCCGCGCTGGCCCAGGCCGACCCCTCGGTGCTGGTCGAGCTCTTCCGGGCGGCTGGCGACGTAGCGCGCTCCGATGGACTCGACGCGACCGGCTACCGGCTGGTGACCAACACCGGCCGGGACGCCCAGCAGAGCGTGCAGCACGTCCACCTGCACGTCCTTGGCGGGCGCCACCTCAGCTGGCCGCCCGGATGAGCGCGACCGAGAGGGCAGCCAGCCGCTGCGACCGCCTGGTCCGCGAACTGCAGGCCGAGCACAGGGTGCCGGCTCTCACCGCAGCGGTGGCCCGGGCTGACCGGCCGCTGTGGACCTGCTCCGTGGGCGAGGCTGCACCCGGAGAGCCAGCCACCGCCGATACCGCCTTGCGGATCGGCTCCATCACCAAGACCTTCACCGCCGTACTCGTCATGCAACTGCGCGACCAGGGCCTGCTCGACCTCGACGACCCGCTGTCCCGGCACCTCGACGTCCCGGCACACGGGGACCTGACAGTGCGCCGGCTTCTCACCCACCGGTCGGGCCTGCAGCGTGAACCACCTGGCGACATGTGGGACAGCCTGCAGGTGCCCGATGCAGACCAGCTGGTCGCCGGGCTGACGCAGGCCGAGAGGGTGCTGCCTCCCGAGCGCCGCTGGCACTATTCGAACCTGGCCTACACCCTGCTCGGGGCACTCGTGGCCGAGCAGGCTCGGGCCACCTGGGCGGAGGTGCTGCAGGACCGGCTGCTGGGACCCCTGGGGCTGCAGGACACGGGGATGCACCCGGTGGGGCGCGTGGCCACCGGGTATCTTGTCGAGGCATTCAGCGACGTCATCCACCCGGAGCCGACGACCGACTTCGCCGGCATGGCGCCGGCCGCTCAACTGTGGAGCACGGCGTCGGACCTGGCGCGATGGGCGATGTTCCTGGCAGCGCCCGCATCGGAGGTCCTGGCGCCGGCGACGCTGGAGGAGATGTGCCAGCTCACCACGGTCACCGACAACGAGGAGTGGCGGGTCGGGTGGGGACTCGGCCTGATCCTGGTGCACCAGGGCGACCGGACCGTGCACGTCGGCCACGACGGGGCGATGCCGGGCTTCCTGGCCGGCGCCTACACCCGGCGCAGCGACAGGATCTCTGCGGTCGCCCTGGGATCCTCCGGCACCGCCTCGGCGACCTGCGAGCTTCCGCACGCCCTGATCGCAGCCAGTCTCGAGGAGGACCCACTCGAGGTGACGCCCTGGCGCCCCGGAGCGCCGCCGCCTGAGCACCTGCGCAGCGTCTTGGGCCCGTGGTGGACCGAGGGTATGGAATTCGTCTTGTCCTGGCACGACGGGCACCTCGAGGCGCGCAGCCGCGCGGCCGCCAAGGGCCGACCGCCGGCGGTCTTCGCTGTCGAGACCGACGACCTGCTGCGGGTGGTCTCCGGCCGAGAGGCCGGCGAGCAGCTCAGGCTGACCCGCGACGCCGACGGAAACGTGGTCACCATGCACTGGGCGACCTACCCCTGCACGCGTACTCAGCAGACCTTCGGCTCCGCACCTGGGTAGGATGGAAAGGCACACTCCCGATCCGGAAGCAGGCCCGCCCCGACCTTGGCCGACACGTCCACCAGCGACACCACCTCCAGCGCCGCTCCCGCTGACAGCCGGACGAAGATCGTCGTCCCGCCGTCGCATGCCATGGTCAGCCTGCTGGGCTCCGGCGACGAGTTGCTCAGAGTCGTCGAGCGCGCGCTTGCCAGCGACGTGCACGTCCGCGGTAACGAGATCACGATCACCGGCAAGCCGGTCGACAACGACGTCGCGGTCGACCTGTTCACCGAGTTGCTCGCCCTGCTCGACAAGGGCGAGGTGCTGACCGCCGACTCCGTGCGGCGCACGGCCGGGATGCTGGCCAGCGGCGGTGACGAGCGCCCCGCTGAGGTGCTCACGCTCAACATCGTGTCCCGGCGTGGGCGCACCATCCGGCCCAAGACGCTCAACCAGAAGCGCTACGTGGACGCCATCGACAACCACACCATCGTCTTCGGGATCGGCCCGGCCGGCACCGGCAAGACCTACCTCGCGATGGCCAAGGCCGTGCAGGCACTGCAGTCCAAGCAGGTCAACCGGATCATCCTGACCCGCCCGGCGGTCGAGGCGGGGGAGCGGCTGGGCTTCCTGCCCGGCACGCTGTACGACAAGATCGACCCGTACCTGCGCCCGCTGTACGACGCCCTGCACGACATGGTCGACCCCGAGTCCATCCCGCGGCTGATCCAGTCGGGCACGATCGAGGTGGCGCCTCTGGCCTACATGCGCGGCCGATCCCTCAACGACGCGTTCATCATTCTCGACGAGGCACAAAACACCTCCGCAGAGCAGATGAAGATGTTCCTGACCCGGCTGGGCTTCGGCGCAAAAATGGTCGTCACCGGCGACGTCACGCAGATCGACCTCCCCACCGGCACCCGCAGCGGTCTGAAGATCGTCCGCGAGATCCTCGAGGGGGTCGAGGACGTCCACTTCTCGCTGCTGACCAGCGTCGACGTCGTGCGACATCGCCTGGTCAGCGACATCGTCGATGCCTACGCCCGATGGGACGAGGCCAACGACGCCGCCCCCGGTGTGCCGCCGGTGGCCCGCGGTCGCCGGCAACGGGGGCGGTAGGCACCGGTGAGCGTCGAGGTCGCCAACGAGTCCGGCGCCACTGTCGACGAGAGCGCGCTCGCAGCGCTGGGCGCTCACGTACTCGGTGAGATGGGCGTCAATGCCCTTGCCGAGCTTTCCGTCCTGCTCGTCGACCAGCCGTACATGGAGGAATTGCACCAGCGCTGGATGGGCGAATCCGGTCCCACCGACGTGCTGGCCTTCCCGATGGACGAGCTCGACATCGCCCGCGGGCCTGGCGTCGACAGCCTGGAACCCGAGGCGAGCATGCTCGGTGACGTCGTGCTCTGTCCGGCCGTCGCCGAACGGCAGGCGGCCGAGGCCGGGCACAGCACCGAGGAGGAGCTGCACCTGCTCTGCACCCACGGGGTGCTGCACCTGCTCGGCTTCGACCACGCCGATCCGGAGTCCGAGCGGGAGATGTTCGCCGTACAACGACGTGTCCTGACCGCCTGGCAACAGGTGCGGAGCTGAGCGAATGTCCCCGTCCGATCTCCCGTTGCTGATCGTTGCGGCTGCCCTCGTACCGCTTGCCGCCTTCTTCGCCATGGTCGACGCGGCACTCAGCCAGATGTCCCAGGCGCGGGTACTCGAGATGCAACGCGAGGGGATCCGCGGCTCGGCGACCTTGCGGGCGGTCGTCGAGGACCTGCCGCGACATGTGAGCCTGCTGCTCCTGCTGCGGGTCGCCGCTGAACTGCTGGCGACCACCCTGGTCGCGGTGGCCTTCGTCGACTGGCTGGGGGTCAGCTGGCGGGCGGTGGCCGGCGCGGCGGGGCTCATGACGTTCGTGATGTTCGTCCTCGTCGGGGTGGGCCCGCGGACGCTGGGCCGCCAGCATGCCTACACCGTCGCGCGGCGGGCCGCCGGGGTGACGCTGTGGCTCGGTCGGGTGCTCGGGCCGCTGACCCGCCTGCTGATCCTGCTCGGCAACGCGCTCACACCGGGCCAGGGCTTCCGCGACGGCCCGTTCGCCTCGCAGGTCGAGTTGCGTGAACTGGTCGACCTGGCAGAGCAGCGCGGCGTGGTCGAGCACGGCGAGCGCGACATGATCCACTCGGTGTTCGGCCTGGGCGACACGATCGCCCGCGAGGTGATGGTGCCACGCACCGAGATGGTGTGGATCGAGCGGCACAAGACCGTGCAACAGGCGCTGGCCCTGGCACTGCGCTCGGGCTTCTCCCGGATCCCGGTCATTGGCGACAACCTCGACGACATCGTCGGCCTGGTCTATCTCAAGGACCTCGCCCGGCACTGCCAAGAGCCCGACAACGGCGGTCGCCTGAGGGTCGAGGAGGTCATGCGCGCCGGATCCTTCGTACCTGAGTCCAAGCCGGTCGACGAACTCCTGCGCGAGATGCAGGCCAAGCGCACGCACCTGACGATCGTCATCGACGAGTACGGCGGCACGGCAGGCCTGGTCACCATCGAGGACATCCTCGAAGAGATCGTCGGTGAGATCACCGACGAGTACGACGTCGAGCGACCGCCGATCGAGCAACTCGACGACGACACCGTGCGAGTCACCGCGCGCCTGTCGGTCGAGGATCTGGCGGAGCTCTTCGGCGTCGACCTGCCCACCGACGAGGTCGAGACGGTCGGCGGACTGCTGGCGCAGGCGCTGGGGCGCGTTCCCATCCCCGGCGCAACGGTCGGGGTCAACGGCTTGGAGCTCACCGCCGAAAGCGCCGGCGGGCGGCGCAACCGGATCGACACCGTGCTGGTGAGCCGCCGCCCCCGCGAGACCCGCCCGGGCGGGGAGGCGGCTGAGGAAGCTGAGGCGCGGGCCGGCAATGGCTGAGCCCGCGGCCGGTCTCGACGCGGAGGACGCCAAACTCGTCACGCTGGCGCGGGCGGCCCGGCTGCGTGCCTACGTGCAGCACACCGGAGTGGCCGAGGGCGCTGCCGTACGCGACACCGAAGGCCGCACCTACGCCGCCGCAACGGTCGAGGCGGCCGATCCCGGCCTGACCACCTCGGCGCTGCGCGGGGCCGTGGCGGCGGCGGCATCCAGCGGCGCACGGGCCTTCGAAGCCGCCGCACTGGTCACCGACGCGGAGACGGCCGACCCTCGCGATCTGGCCGTCCTGCGGGAGTTCGGCGCCGGGACCACTCTGCTGCTGGCTCGGGCTGACGGTGCGGTGCACACCACGGTCACGACCTGATGACAGCCGAAGAACTGCTCCGGCAATGCCGCGACCTGTAGACGCGCACCTACGAAGGCGCATCGGGTGCCGCGCGGCACGAGGTGTTCGACCGTGCGGTGGAGTTGCTGGCGCCGGTGATCCGCGACGTGCTCGATACCACCGACCGTGACCTGCTCGC
>JBDUBV010000095.1:0-10624 GCA_040003795.1 Pseudonocardiales bacterium
GGCTTCGCCGGCGGACTCGTGGGCGGCGTTGGCGCTGACCGGCCACGTTCCGCTTGGAGCGTTCGCCCGAGTGTGCATCGTGCTGACGGCCTTCGGCTGGATCCTGTCCATGCCGCTGTCGATTCAGATCCCGTTGTTGCTGCTGCCCAACGGCCGGCTGCTCTCGCGGCGCTGGCGAGTCACCTTGTGGATCGTCAGCGCCGGCTTTGGCATAGGTCTGCTCGGGTTCTCGACCGTACCCGGGCCGATCGACGGCGCGCCGCCGGAGCGGCATCTGGTGAATCCATTGGGCATCCGCGCCCTCGGGCCGGTCCCCAAGACACTGGCCATCTGCGGCGCGGGCCTGCTGCTGGTCGGCATGGTGCTCGGTGCGGCAGCGTGATCATCAGGTTCCGCCGGTCCCGCGGCGTCGAGCGGCAGCAGATGCGCTAGGTAGCACTGGGGGGCTGCCTGTTGCTCACCGCCCCGGCCTCGGCGCTTCTCCCGGGGATGCCGCCAATCGTTTCGCAGGTGACTGGCACCCTTGGCATCAACGCGGTGCCGGTCTGCGTTGCTGTCGCCGTACTCCGCTACAAGCTGTACGACCTCGGCCGAATCGTGAGTCGCAGTGTCTCCTATGCGCTCATCACGGCGGTGCTGATCGGCGTCTACGTCGGCTTGGTGACGCTGGCGGCAGCGGTTTTCGGCGGCACGTCCTCGCTGAGCGTCGCGGTCGCCACGCTCGTCGCCGCCGCCCTGTTCCAGCCGCTGCGCCGGCGCGTCCAGTCGGTGGTGAACCACCGATTCAATCGGACGAGATACGACGCCGAACGTCCCGTCGAGTCCTTCTCGCGGAGGCTGCGCGACGAGGTGGAGCTGGAAGCCGTTCGAGCGGACCTGCTCGCGGTGGTCGACAAGACGATGCAGCCGGCCGCCGCCGGTCTCTGGCTGCGCGAGCTCGGGGCGGTGCACCGATGAGCACACGGTGAGCCGGCCGGATGGCGTGGGCCGCAGCACGTTCCCCTAACTCCTTGCTCACCGAAGTGCTGGTCGGGTTCACGTCGTGCTCGTCATGGGCGTGACCCGGGTCCTGCCGCACACCTCGCCCCGCGGTGCGGGAGGGACACTGGTCGTGGCCGCGCTTCCCACCCGTCCGACGCCGTCAGGTCCCCGTCGACCGCCGGTACAACAGAGGTCCCGCCACCACGCCGAGAAGGCGATTGACGACTTCAGCCGCCGGCCTGTGGCGCGCCCGCCCGCGGGACGGCGCTGAGACCGCCGTCCCCGAGGTGGCGTTGCTCACATGGGGCTGCTCGGCGGGCCCGGCCCGCCGGGCGGTGTGATTGGGTCGACAGGTGAGCGCCGCGGCACCACCCTATCCAGCCGCCGTCGGCCTCCGGTCGGCCCGCGGTCGGGTGCTCGCCGCGCTGATGCTGACGACCGGCCTGGTGGCCCTGGACAGCACCATCATCGCCACAGCCGTACCGTCGGTGGTGCGTGACCTGGGCGGCTTCTCACAGTTTCCCTGGCTCTTCTCGATCTACCTCGTCACCCAAGCCGTGACCGTCCCGCTGTACGGCAAGCTCGCCGACGTGGTTGGCCGCCGACCGCTGATGTTCTTCGGCATCGCGGTGTTCCTCGTCGGCTCCGTGCTCTGCGGCGCCGCATGGAGCATGCCCGCCCTGATCGCGTTCCGGGCGGTCCAGGGCATCGGCGCCGGCGCGCTGCAACCCATCGCAATGACCGTGGTAGGTGATCTCTACAGCGTCGAGGAGCGGGCACGGGTGCAGGGCTACCTCGCCAGCGTCTGGGGCATCTCCGCGGTGCTCGGGCCGACGCTGGGCGGGGTGTTCTCCCAGTACCTCAACTGGCGCTGGATCTTCTTCGTCAACCTTCCGCTGGGCGCGGCCGCTGCCTGGATGCTCGGCCGGCACTTCCATGAGCAGGTGACCAGGCGCCGTCAGTCGATCGACTACGCCGGCGCGTTGCTGCTGATCGGCGGGTGCTCACTGGTCATCCTCGGTCTGCTCGAGGGTGGGGTGTCCTGGGCCTGGTCGTCGCTGCCCAGCCTGGCGATCTTCACGGCCGGCCCGGCCTTGCTCATCGCCTTCGTCGTCGTCGAACGGCGGGCGACCGAGCCGGTCCTGCCCCTGTGGGTATTCCGCCGGCGCACCCTCGTCGGCGGCAACCTGGTGGCGGTCTGTGTTGGGGCGCTGATGATCGGGCTCAGCTCCTACGTACCGACATACGTACAGGCTGTCCTCGGCACCGGCGCTGTCGTGGCCGGCTTCGCCCTTGCTGCCCTGACGGTCGGCTGGCCACTGGCCGCCACCGTCTCGGGCCGGATCTATCTGCGCATCGGCTTCCGCAACACTGCCCTGTTCGGTGCCTCGATCATCGTCGCCGGCACCGTCCTCGGCACCCTGCTCGGGCGCGACTCCCACGTCTGGCAGGTCGCCGCGGTCTGCTTCCTCATCGGGGTGGGAATGGGCTTCATGTCGAGCCCCACCGTGGTGGCCATCCAGTCCGTCGTGGGCTGGGACCGCCGGGGTGTCGTCACCGGCACCAACATGTTCAGCCGGTCGATCGGCAGCGCGGTCGGCGTGGCGATCTTCGGAGCGGTCGCCAACGCCACCATGCTGCACCGATTCGCCCACCCGCCGAGCGGGCTGCGCGGCTCCCTCCCGCCGACCGTCGATGCGGCCAGCAGCGTGCTGGCCCGAACCGGGGCGGCTCGTACCACCGCCGTTGCCGACTTTGTCCGCTCCGCGCTCGCTCAGGCGGTTCACCACGTCATGTTGGGCCTGGTGGGGGTCGCGGTTTTCGCGCTGGCAGCGCTCCTGCTCGTGCCCAGGCGGACCGAGCCGCTCCTGTTCGACTAGGGTCCGGCCCGGGCGCCGGCCCGCTGGAGCCAGGCAACCGGGTCGTGAACGTGATAGACCTGCTCGTCTTCCTCGATGTTGTCCAGGAAGTGCTGGTAGATCAGCGCCTGCCGCAGGGCGGCGACCGGCTCGATCAGCACTGCCGCACGTTCGGGCTCGCTGCCCGGCACGGCCGCCCGCCACAGCCTCGCCCACTCGGTGCGGACTTCGGCACGCGCGGAGTCGGTCAGTCGCCCGGTGAAGGCCGCCTGGTCCAGCAGCGGATGCCCGACACCACAGTCGCCCCAGTCGAGCAGCACCAGCGCCTCATCGCTGCCGTGCACGTTGCCGGGGTGGAAGTCCCCGTGTACGAGCGTGTCCGCAAGCCCGCACGCGGCGATGGCGGCCAGCCGGGCCGGGAGGCGGTTCAGCAGCACATCGAGCCGGCTGAGGGTGGCCCGGTCGAGCTGCGTGGCGCTCCGCCGGACGGTGTCGCCCGCCAGGACGGTGAACCGGGCCGCCCGCCAGTCCGGCAGCCCGAGCTCGATCAGCTCGCCGACGCGCCCGGCCCAGGCCGCCTGCAGATCCACGAGCAGGCCCACCATCCGCAGCAGGAGAGCAACCGGGGCGTCGTACTGGTCCGCGCCCGGCACGTCGTCCATCAACATCCGCCCGTCGGCGGTGGCGAGCAGCCGTGGCACGACGGCCGGGTCAAGCACTGCGAGGATCGCGCCTTCGTGGGCGAAGAACGGCGGCACGACCTTGAGCCACACCGGGCCCTGCGCCGTGGGCAGGCGCCAGATGCTCGACAGGTTCCAGGTGCGCATCTGCTCAGCTGGTGCGGTCCGCCTCCTTCCCAGGCCCGCCAGGGCGTCGTCGGCCCATGCCAGGTCGGCGTCAGGGCCCCCCGGTCGGGCGTAGGACAGCCGGTGCGGGGCATCCGCGGCCGGGTCATCCGGCCAGGCCTGTAGCGGATGGGAGGGGGCGGTGCCGACCTGGGCGAGGTAGGTCACCGGGCCGCCCTGCATCATCTGCCCGACATCTGCCGACAACAGGCGGAGCACGGTCACGTCGGTGCCGTAGCGCTCAAGCGCTCCTGCGACGACAGCCGCCACATCCGGCCACCACGGCACGGCGACGGGGAAGGCTGGCAGCGCCCCGAGCACCCTTCCCCCGGGCAGGCACAGGACGAGGGTCACCGTCCGGGGCTTGCTCACGAGGGAATGTTACGGACAGAGCGCGGCCCGGATGTCCCGGACCGCGCTCTTGCTAGGTGCTCGAGTTACTGCGTCCAGGCGTGCGCCACGTCGACGACGACCCTCGTGTGCGACTCCGGCCCGGCGAGGACGAAGACGCGCATGGGCAGGCGTGCCCGAACGCCCACCGCGAAGGTCGTGTACCCCTCGAACGTGCCGCCGTACACGACATCGCGCAGAGTACGGTAACCGGCCACGTCGGCCACGTGGGCGAAGGTCGTGCGCGGGTAGGTGTTCGCGTTCTCCAGCAAGGTGACGTCGAGCAGGGCGCCGCCGGCGGTGTGCGACCGCATCGGCTGGCCTGCCTGGGTGTAGACCTCGCTGGCGTAGTTGACCCGGTAGCCGCTGGCCGGTCCGGTGAAATCGAACACCACCCGGTCAAAGCAGCTGTGCTGGCCGGTCCGGACGGCCAGCAGCGAGCCTGGGCTCAAGGTGCCACCCGACTTGGCGGTGCTTCCCCAGGTGATGCCGCAGTAGGGGGCCGACGTGCCGCCGGCCACTGCGGGTCCGGCCAGCGCCGCCACGATCACGGCGGCGATCGCGGCCGCAACCACGGTGGTCCGGCGGGTCGACAGGTGCGGGAACAACCGGCGTCGCAAAGGTTTCCGAGCTCTCATCACAGCGCTCCTTGTACCGAGGGGGCCGAAGATCGGCGGGGTGCTCGTAGAGACGCGCGGGTGGGTGGCTCGGTTGGCACCGGTCAACCGCGCGGGGTGTTCAGCCCAGGCAGGGGCGAACCCCGGTGGTAGTTTGGATCCGTCCAATCCGCGGCATGCCCATTCCGATCCATCAAGACTGATCTTCTTTCGTCTCTGAGATGGCGGCACCACACTGACGACCTTCGCTGCTACCGAGCCGCACCGCAGCTACCGGCACGAAGCCTTCCTGTACCGCGGGCCGGAGGAGTTGGTGACGGTCACCGTGCCGTTCATACCCGAGGGGCTCTCCCTGGGTCAGCCGGTGATGGTTGCCCTCTTCGCACCGCGCCTCAACCTGGTCCGCGCAGCTCGGCGCAGCCGCGCAGGAGGTACGCCTCGTCGACATGGCCGCGCTGGGGCGCAACCCGCCCGGATGCCTATCAGGCCAGCACCGTCTACGGTGGCGCGTCCCGCGTCGATGCGATCTTCGGTGGAGCGCTGCCGGAGCCGCCCCTCCGCCACAGAGCACCGTTGCGGCCACCGGACCTGGACGCACTTCGGGCCACCGTGCTCGGGCATGCCTGCGCGGCCGGCCTGTCGGCCGAGCGGGCCGGTGAACTCGCTGTGGCGGTCCATGTGAGGTGGCCGTCAACCGCCTGCGCCACCACCGATCGTGGTCGCATCGAGGACCCGACGATCGGCCGCACAAGTCCACCCGACACCCTGGTGGTTGGCCGCGGGCTGTGTCTGGCCAACCAGTTGTGCGACCTCGTCCAGATCCGCTCCGATCCCCACGGCACGTCGGTACGCGTGCTCGACTGGCTCTGACCGGACCGGTGAGCCCACCCGAGCGCCGCCCGGCGGGGCTGCTCCTCGCCGGTGGCGGCGGCCGTCGCTACGGCAAGCCCAAGGCCCTGATCGAGCTCGGGGGTTCGCTGCTCGTCGACCGTGCCCTGCACGCACTCGCGGCGGGTGGCTGCACCCCCCTGGTCGTCGTCCTCGGCGCCGCCGCGGAAGAGGTGATGTCACGAGCCCAGTTGGCAGGGGCGATCGTCGTACACAACGCCCATTGGCAGTCGGGGATGGGCTCATCGCTGCGCGCCGGCCTCACCGCCTTGCAGCGGCAGACCGATGCTGAAGCCGCCCTGGTGCTGCTCGTGGACACTCCAGGAATCGGCGCCGCTGCCGTGGGCCGGATCGCTGCCACCGCCAGGCCTGCAGCGATCGCCGTCGCCACGTACTCGGGGCGGCAGGGCCATCCCGTCCTGCTCGGACGGGACCACTGGCCCGATGTCATCCGCTCGGCGACCGGGGACGCCGGTGCACGGGACTATCTCCGCGCGCACGGGCAGGGGGTGCAGCGGATCCCCTGCGACGACGTAGCCGAACCCGGCGATGTGGACGTGCCCGAGGACCTTCGGACGCAGGAGACGATCTGAGCTGCCGGAGAACCGCCAGCCGCAGCTAGCGTCGTTCGTCGGGCTGGCTCTTGTTCGATCCCGCCTTCGCAATGCCCCGGCTGAGGACGTAGGCCGCGACCAGGGCGGTGAACAGCCGCCACATCTGCGGTGCGTCGAAGTTACCTTGGATCGCCGCCGCCAGAATCAAGACGATGGCACCGATCACCGTCAGGAAGAACTCCGACGTCTTGAAGAACTCCTTCGTCTCCGGCGTCGTCAGGTGCTGGCGCGCAAGCCGGGCTGCGTCCCCGGAAAGTTCTTCTGGTTGTGGTGGTCGCCGCGTCCATGGCCCTGGGTCATCCGCGGGTCAGCGTGCTGAGCCGGAGCCGGAGCGGGCTGCGCGTAGGCCGGTGGCATCGGCGCGGTGGACGGGTCCGCCTCGCCGTAGGCCTGCATGGGGTGTTGAGGGTATTTCTGGCCTACTGGCCGCATCTGCTCGGCGTACAGCGGGGCAGTTGGCTGTTGTTGCACAGGCGGGCCGGTTGGATTCGGATTGCTGTCGGACGCGGACATCGCGTGTCTGTCGGCTGCGAATCCGGATTGCGGCGATCTGCCGGGCACTTGTACCCGGAAGGTCAGGTGAACGGCGCGCGAATCCGCCGTGAACTCAGCGAGGGGGGTAGCTGGAGTAGTCCGGGAAGTTGCCGTAGAGCCGCTCTTCCTGACCCTCCGGCCCGTGGGTGACTGCCTGAACGAGCAGGTCGCCGCCCACGAAGGCACCCTTCCAGGACTCCCCGATGCCGCCGAAGACCTCCTCCCGGTCGCCCCGGCTGCGCGGCTTGTTGACCCCAACCTTGAAGGCCTGCAACTGCTCACTGACCCGGACGGCGAAGTCGGCGTCGTCGGTGGCGACGCTGGCCACGAGGCAACCGTTGCTGGCGTTCATCGCGGCCAGCAACTCCGACTCGGTGTCGACGACAACGATCGAGTCGAGCGGGCCGAACGGCTCCGCGTGGTGCAGCGACCAGTTCGACGGCGGCTCCAGCACACAGGCCGGAGCGAAGTAGGCCGACGTGTCCTGGCCGTCGAGAAAGGCACCGTCCGCTGTGGACCCGCGGTAGAGCGGAATGGCCCGACCGCCGATCGCCTCGTCGTACTGCTTGTCCAGTTCGGCGGCCTTGCGGGCGTGGATCAGCGGGCCGAAGTCCAGATCCGGCAGTGGATCACCGGCCTCGGCCACCGCGAGGGGGTGTCCGAAGCGGACGCCGTTGATGACCGGCAGATAGGTCTCGAGGAACTCGGGCACCAGTCGGCGCTGAACAACGTAACGTGGGTAGGCCGTGCAGCGCTGCTTGGCGTACTCGAAGCCTTTACGCAGGTGCTGAGCCAGGGTCTGCCAGTCGCTGAAATCCCATACCCCCCAGGCGTTGAGCCCCTCCTGCTCAAGGAAGTGCCGATGTGAGGTGTCGGCCAGCGCGGTGGCCGCAGCCCGGCCGTTCGACCGGCCGCCGACGAAGGCCAGCGCCCCGATGACGTCGTTGCGGATCAACGCGTCACCGAGCTTGGCCCCCTCGCCGGAGACCAGGGTGACCGGCAGGCCGGCCCGGTGCATGAAAGCGTGCGCGAGGGTCAGGCAGTGGAACCCGCCCTGGCTGGGGGTCTTGGCAACCACTGCATTGCCGGCCAGTGCCTGCACGAGCTCGGCATGCACCTGCACGCTCATCGGGTAGTTCCAACTGGCGATGTTGGACACCGGGCCGGACAGCGACCGGCGGCGCTGACTAGAGCCGGCGTCGAGTTGCCGGTTGATCTGCTCGACGTACCACCGCACGCCGTCCAGGGCACGGTCGACGTCGGCGCAGGCCAACCGCCATGGCTTGCCGATCTCCCAGACCAGCAGCAGGGCGAGCAGGTCGCGGTGCTCGGCCATCTCCTCGACTGCAGCGGTGACCCGCGCCTTGCGCTCGTCGAGATCGACCTGCTGCCACTTCTCGTGCTGGCCGCTGGCGTCCTCGACCGCCGCGACCGCCTCGCGCTGGCTGATCCGGGGCGGCCCGGGGATCGCGGCCCCGTCGACCGGGGACACGTGCTGCCCCGGCTCTCCGGAACGCTGCCACTGCCCACCGGTCAGGTTGCGCAACCGGTCGGAGTCGAAGGCCTCGGGGGCGGCCTCCAGGCAACGCCCATAGGTCTCGGCCCAGGACGTCCCAGGCGCCAGGATCGGGTTCATCCGCCGAGCCTATGTACCGATCGCCGATGCTCCCAATCGGTCAGCACGGCGGCCCCGAGCGCGATTGCTCGTGACCGCCGTTCGAGGTGGTGCGGTGCGGTTAGCGAGGGACCGGACCGCCCGCCCCCATGCCGGCCAGGGTGCCGGTGGTGGCGAAGTTCTTGTCGAACTTCACCGTGACCTCGGTTCCGTCGGCCTTCGACATGTGAGCCTCGTACGCGGCGCCGTCGGCATCGGTCTCCACCCGGTAGACGGTGCCGCCCGGGACCGCCTTGAGCGCCGCGGCCTTCAGCTTGGCGGCGGTGTCGCCCGTGACCACGGTCTCGCCGGCCCGCACCGCGTTGGGCCCGTGGGCGTTGGCCGCCGGAGCCACAGCTGCGGACACGGAGGAGATGGTGGTGGCCGCCGAGGCGGACAGGGTGCCGGCGAGGATGCCGCCGGCATCCGCACCTGCTGCGAGCAGGCCCACTGCCCCGGCAACGCGCGGGCTGACCCGGCGCCAGGGCGACTGCTGGGTGTCGTTCATTTCTTACCTCCTTCTTCTGTGGCTGCCTGGTTGGCTGCGCACCGCGGCAAGAGTCGCGGGGCGGCCTCCCTGTGACCTGCAGGAGAGCTGCACATCGGCTGTGAAATCGTGGTCCCGGCCATCGTGGTGCGGCCCGGTGCGTCGTGGTGCCAGGATGCTCGTCATGCCGTCCACCGGGATCGCCGTCGCGGCCAGCAACACCCTGGCGGTCGACGCCGCCCTGGCGCTGGCCGAAGCCGGTGGGAACGCGGTCGACGCCGGGCTGGCCGCGATTCTGGTGGCCATGGTCTGCGAGCCGGGGATCTGCTCGCCGGCCGGCGGGGCGTTCGTGACGGTAGGGCCGCCCGCCGGGTCGGCACCGGTGACCTTCGACGGCAATGTCGAGATGCCGGGCCGCGGCCTGCCCGCCGATGCGTTCGGGCAGGGCCTGCGCGAGGTCACCACGGAATACGGCGGCGGGCTGACCATGACCGTCGGGCACGGGTCGGTCGCCACCCCGGGGGCGCTGGCCGCCATCGCGGCTGCCCATGGCAGGTACGGCCGGGCCCCGTGGCGCGACATCGTGCAGCCGGCCGTCGACGCGGCTCGCAGTGGGTTCCCGATGGGCGGCGCGTCGGCCTACTACCTCGGCATGGTCCACGACGTCGTGTACGGCTGGCATCCCGACAGCCATGGGGCGCTGCACGCCGACGACGGGCAACTGCTGGCCGCCGGTGCCACCGTACGCATCCCGCATCTCGCCGACTCGTTGGAGCTGATCGCCGATTACGGAGCCGCCGCCTTCTACCGCGGGGACCTGGCCAAGGCCATCGCGGCGGACATGGCGGAGTACGGCGGCCTGGTCACCGAGGCCGATCTGGCGGCCTACCGGCCGGTCGAGCGACCGGCGCTGGCGGTGCCGTTCGGCTCGTGGCAACTGGCCACAAATCCACCGCCGGCCATCGGCGGCCCGGTGCTGGCCGCCATGCTCATCCTCATGGAGGGCCGCCTCCTCGACGACGTCGCCGGGCTGGCCGCCGTGCAGGAGGCAGTGCTTCGCTACCGGCTGGAGCACCTCGACCTGGCCGTCGACCGCCGGGCAGCGGCCCAGCGCTTGCTCGACCTGGCCGCCACCGGACTCACCGGCCTGGGCGGGCCCTCCTCGACGGTCCACGTGTCCACCGTTGATGCCGACGGCTACGCCTGCGCGGTGACGTCCTCGGCCGGATACGGCTCCGGCGTGATGACGCCGGGCACCGGCCTGTGGCTGAACAACTGCCTGGGTGAGCCCGAGCTCAACCGGCGCGGCACACACGTCTTGCGGCCCGGGGAGCGGCTGCCGTCGAACATGGCACCGACCGTCGGCAGAACGGCCGGCGGGGACGTCCTGGCGATCGGCTCGCCCGGCGCCGACCGGATCACCACAGCCCTGCTGCAGGTGCTGGTCGGATTCGGCGGCGGGCTCGACCTGGCGGAGGCGATCGCCCGGCCGCGGCTGCACGTCAGCCGCTCGGCAGCCGGGCCGGCGGTGGAACACGAGGACGACCTCGGCCTGCCGTCCCTGCCCTGGCCGACCCACGCCCGCGGGCCTGCGTCGATGTACTTCGGTGGCGTCGGCGCGGCCCTGCGGCAGGCCGACGGCACCCTGTCGGCCGCCGCCGACCCTCGCCGGGAGGGCTGCGCGGCCACCTCTGTCAACTAGCCGGCCGCACCTCGTAGTAGCGCTGCAGGTATTCCTTCTCGTGCGGCCGCAAC